>DATIWU010000015.1:0-10768 GCA_035519195.1 Gemmatimonadales bacterium | reverse complement strand
CGTAGCCTACTATTCCCCTTTTATTCGCGTCCGTTTAGACAACGGGATTCCAGTCTAGGCTCACTGCTCGCGGTGCTATGAGAGTACCGCCCTGAGCACCCTCTGAATAGATTACGCCCTCGCAAGACGTCACGAGAAGCTTACCGGTGCGTCTGTTGGCGTCTGCGCGTCTGCAGTTCTGCGCCAGTAGCTCAGCTGGATAGAGCGTCGGCCTCCGGAGCCGAAGGTCCCGCGTTCGAATCGCGGCTGGCGCATAGTCTTAGGCGGAGTGGAGGGTCGGACCACCCACCGATCCCCTGATGGTCGCGAGCGCCGCTTCCGGACCCTCCCAACCGAGCAACCGAACCTGCTTCCCCTCGAACGCTACCGCCGCGAGAAAGAACACCCCACCACTTCGGGCGCCTTGAGGTGCGCACGCGCGCGCTCGAGCAGAATCGCGCGGGCGCGGTCCAGATCCGCGTCATACGCGATGGCAAACGGCACAGCAGCGAGGGAGCGTGTTCTGCGCGGCCAGCCCGATCACGATCGAGGGAAGGACAACGGGACGCTCTAGCGTGCGCTAAAGCGATCGAGCACCGCGCGCTCATCGGCCGTGAGACTCAGCGGCCCCGACAGCGCGACTTTCTGCAGCAGCGGCTCGACGACCTGACGGTTCACCGGATGGAGGGCATCGAGGCGGATGGTCGCCCAGCGCCTCGCGGCCACCTCGGGCGCCTCGGGTGCGGGCGACATGGTGCGGACAAACTGTTTGAGCGCGCGCCCCCGCCGCCGCTCCAGCCAAGACAGATAGGCAAAGCCGCCGAGAAAGCCGCCGAGATGCGCAAAATGGGCGAGACCGGGATTGAGCCCGCCGAACCCGCCGAGCAGCGACAGCACCGTCATGCCGACCACGAACCAGCGCGCCTCGAGGGGGATCACTCCCCAGATGTAGATCAGGGACCGTGGCCAGTAGCGAGCGAATGCGAACATCACTCCATAGATCGCGCCCGAAGCACCCACGATCGCGGCGGTGGGCGTGAACACCAGTGACGTGAGCGCGGCCATCAGCCCGCTGACCATGTACAACCCGATGAAGTGCCGCTCGCCCAATCGCGCCTCGACCCGCGGGCCGAAGAAGTACAACGCGATCATGTTGAACACGAGATGCCAGAGCCCGGCGTGGACGAACATGTACGTCACGAGCGTCCACGGCCGCTCGGGGATGAGCAGGGGGACAAGGACCAGCGCCGGCACGATCTGCGGGAAGGCACTCGTCAGCAGAAACATCCCGATGTTGGCCGCGAGCAGCCAGCGCACCCACGGAGTCACGAAGGCAGGCTCCCGGGTCCGAGAGTGAAGGAAAACGTGGCGCCCTGCCCCGTCGCCCCCTCCGCCCACACGCGCCCCCCATGCCGTTGCACGATACGCTGAACGGTCGCAAGCCCAATGCCGGTTCCCTCGAATTCGGCTTCCGCATGGAGCCGCTGGAACGCCCCGAACAGCTTGGCGCTGTACGCCATATCGAATCCGGCGCCGTTGTCGCGCACGTAGTACACGCGCCCGCCGTCCTGGACCATCGCACCGAACTCGATCCGCGTGTGGGCGACGTTCTTCGTGTATTTCCATGCGTTGCCGAGCACGTTTTCGAGCACGATCCTGAGCAAATGGGCGTCGCCGTCCACGATGATGCCGGGCGCGACCACGAATTCGGCCTCGCGCTGGGGGCTTCTCGCGTACAGTTCGTCCAGAACCGACTGCGCCATGGCGCTCACGTCCACCGGCGCGCGGTGTAGCTCCGCGCGCGTGACGCGTGAGAGCCCCAGCAGATCGTCGATCAGCTCAGCCATCCGCTGACTGGCCACGCGGACTCGATCGACGTGCTCCCGCGCCGTCTGGTCGAGCCGGTCGCCGTAGTCCTCGAGCAACGCCTGGCTGAATCCGTTGATACTGCGGAGCGGGGCCCGCAGGTCGTGGGACACGGAATACGCGAACGCCTCCAGCTCGGCGTTCGCTGCCTCGAGCTGCGCCGCGTACCGCCGCAGCGCTTCCTCTCCGTGTTTGCGCTCGGTGATGTCTTGGCGCAGCAACCGCTCGGCCTTCTGGCGCGCGCGCAGCTCGCGGTTGAGCTGGAGCGCCGCCAGCACCGCAATGCAGAGGGCGAAAATCGCCCCGGTCAGAATCATGAACTGCGTGCTGTGGTAGGAAATGATCGACAGCAACCCGAGCGCGACAATGCCGAGGCCAAACCCGACGAAAATCGTCCTTCGCAGCGTCATAATGGCAAAAAAAGCTCGGCCCCCGACACGGCCATCCCGAGGACCAGAACCTAAGGGCGCTAAAACCCGATGACCAGCCCCATGCGGCCCCGCGACTGCTCGAGCGGTGCTGCGGTCTCGGCGCCGCCTCCGGGATGCGTCGTCCGGTCGAGCCGTTGAAAGGCGTAATCCACGAGCGCCGTCACGTGACTCGAGAACGCCCAGTTCACTATCAGCCCGAGCTCGAGCGCCAGGGGCGCTTCGCCTCCGCCGGAGAAGTGGGCGCCCCCGAGATAGTCACCGCGCAACGCGATCGTGGCGCCATGCCCGAGCGGGTACTGCGTTAATGCCCCGATCCGAACCGCGCCAAACGATTGAGCGGCGAATTCATTGTCCGGCGCTTGATGCGTCAGGCCGGCTTCGAAAGACAGGTAATCGGCCGCCTTCCACCGCAGCCAGCCGTCGAGCTGTACTGCCTGGAACCCCGACGTCGCGAGCCCGCCGTGGGGGCTCATGTCGAGCCACGCGGCTCCCCCTTCGAAGCTGATACTGTGGAAACTGAGCCGCGCGATGACTCCCGGGCCGACGCCCTGGTATCGAAGATCCTGTGATACCTCCCGGTAGTCCGCGAACACGAACGCGGCACCCACGCTGGCGTGCTGGGCGCCGGCCGGCGCGGCCCAAACCCCGGCCACGAGGACCACGAGGCAGACGCGGCTCACCGAGTCGCCGTCTCGCGCGGTAACGGGACAATCGCGAGCATCACCTGCTGGCGCCGGCGCGCATTCTCAGTCGCGATCTCGGCGTTGCGGCGGCTGAGCTGCTCGTGCAGCAACCGGTTGTAGCGGATGTTGGCTTCGGCGGGGCGCGGCGCGGGTTTGCGCAGCGTCATGATGAGCCCCGTCAGCAATGCCGCGCTCGCCGCGACGGTGAGCTCCCGGGTTGGGGGAGAGCCGAGCGCGCTGTTATTGAGCGTATACGCCCCCACGGCCGCGCCGCTCGCCAGGAGAAACGAGAGTCCGAGCGGTCGCCAGCTCGGCGGTGGATATTCGATCTCCGGGAGCTCCTTATATCCGGGAAGGCTCGTGAGATGCGGTAGCGTGTCGACCGTTCCGTAGCTCACGCTCACCGCTTGTGACGCGGAAAATGTCGTCTGCGCGGCTGTGGCATCCACTATGAGCAGCCAGGTTCCGGCGCTCACCGGGCCGCCCGCGGGCAGCTGCGCGGGCCAGCGCATGGTGTACTGGCCGGTCCCCACCGCCGAGTCCACCGCCAGCGAGGTGTTCGCGTTGACCGCGCGCACACGGATGCGCGCGGGGCTCGTCACCGTGAACCGGATCGGAACGGCTCCCTGGCCACTGACAAACCTCGCGCTGTCCACCCGCAACTGCCGTACGACGAGGACCTGTCCGAGCGCGGAATAGAAGAGGCTCGTGATCTTGGGGGAGACCTTGTTCGGGTCGAGCTGGTGGTCAGGATCGAGGAGAATCGTCTGTTTGAAGGCATCCACCGCCTTCACCTGAGAATCGATCGCGCTATAGGAAAAGCCGAGCAGCTCGTACGCGTGCGTTTGGTCGGCGGCGCTCAGGCGCTCGGTCAACGCGCGACGCGCGAGTACCGCGGCACGGGAAAAGTCGAGGGCATCGTACGCGTCTTGTGCCTGACGCAACGTGTTACCACGCGCCTGCGCCGCCCCCTGTCGCGGAGCGAGCGCGCCTCCGCAACACACCATGAGGAGCACGAGACGGCGGCCGGTCATCGATCGCATGGCTCTCATCCCTCGGGAATGAGCGTATACCGCTTGGGAACGGTGTTTCCCACCTCGACCTGCACGTGGTCCGTGATGGTCCGATATCCCTCGCGGACGATGCGGATCGTGTGCCCTCCCCGGGGCACGGCATACCGGACGACGGGGGTCGGTCCGACATCCACGCCATCCACGTACAGCTCGCCGTACGGGTCGGCGTTGACGGTGAGATATCCCTGGGCATCGCTCGGCGCCGTTACGACCGGCGCGACCCGCACTCGGGAGTGCTGCGCGGCCGGCGCCGTGGGGCCGGACGGCGCCGGAATGCGGACCGTGTCAGCCAAGCGCACGGTGTCCACGTGTGAGGCAACCGCGGCCGGGGCCGCTTCCGGCTCCGCCCCGCGTCCGAACACGACATAGCCACCGATCGCGGCGACGGCCACGACCGCAATGCCAATGACACCCGCCCGTGAGCCGCGCTTGGGTCGTGCAGGCCGCGCCGGGTGCGCCGCCGGCAGCGGTGTGGTCGCCGCATACGCGGCCGATGGCGCCGACACCTGTGTCGGCGCATCCGCGGCGGCGCGCGTGATCGGACCGCGCAGGGCACGCGGTGGCGTTGTCGACGCCGCGGCCGACACCGGTTGCTCGGGCCAGACCGCCGTCGCGAATGCTTCCATGGTCGGATAGCGGAGCTCCGGGTCCTTCGACATCGCCCGGGTGATCGCGGCGGCGAGAAATCCCGGTATTTCGGCCCGCAGCGCCCGCGGCGTCGGAACCGGCTCGAATATCTGCTTATAGAGGATCGTGTGAATCGAGTCGCCGCTGAACGGCAGGTCACCGGTGATCATCCGGTAGCCGACCACGCCGAGCGAGTACTGGTCGGCCCGTCCATCGACCGGCGTTCCCTTCGCTTGCTCCGGGGCCATGTAGTGTGGCGTACCGATGATCATGCCCGTCGCGGTGAATCCCGTGGCGGCCTGCAGGGCTTTGGAAATGCCGAAGTCGGTCAACATCACGCGGCCGTCGTGATCGAACATGATGTTGGCCGGCTTGACGTCCCGGTGCACCACGCCGCGTTGATGCGCGTGGCCCAGGGCACACGCGGCCTCCCAGAGCACGCGCTGGATGTACTCGGCGGCGAGGGGCTCCCGGGCTTCGAGCACATCTTCGAGCGACGTGCCCGAGACGTATTTCATGACGAAGTAGTTGAGACCGCCTTCGCTCTCGACGCGATAAATCGGGATGATGTTGGGATGATCGAGCTTCGCCGCGGTCTTGGCCTCCTGCTGAAAGCGCCGGATCACCTGCTCATCCTGGCCGACGTCGGGCGGGAGGACTTTGATCGCGACTTCGCGCTCGAGCGTGAGATCGTGCGCGAGGTACACCGTGCCCATACCGCCCTTCCCCAGCACGCGCGTGATCTTGTACTTCCCCTGCACGATCGCCTGCAACCTCACCTCGAGCGCGGCGGTGTTCGTCGTGTTCGCGGCTCCCCCGCCCCCGGTCTGATCGGCGCCACACGTCGAGCAGTACCGGCTGTTCGCCGGTACCGGCGTATGGCACTGGATGCATTCCACGGTGCTGTTGGTCATCGGGTGAGTTGGAGCCGTGGCGCGACTCCGCGCCGAACCGTCGATCTGGGCCCCGTCCGGGCGGGAGGCGCCGGGAATCCGGTCGCGCAGAACCCGCTCCCGAGCAGCGTGTTGATGGACGCCACGCACAGCTCATACGTCGTGGCAGTCCCCGCGTAATCCACGACGGCCAGGTAGTAGTCGCCGGTCGCGAGATTGGGTCGCAGGTTCGCGTCCGATCCCGCCGCCGTGTCGGCCGCCTGGAGCGCGAGCGCGACATCGCCCGGGTTCGGAACCGGGAACACATACAGATCGAGATCCTTGAGAGAGTCCGGGTGGATCCCCGTGAAGGCATGCATGCGGATCTGTGCGGTGTACCCCAATCCCGGATTCGTGTAGTGGAACCGAATCCAGTCCACGTCATGCGGATTCTCGATGACCAGGGTATCGCGGAATGGCGTCGCGGGAACGAGGCGCAGATCGGCGGCATTGCACGAATTGTCGTCTTCGTGAGAGTCGGCGGGGAGCTCACTCTGATATCCGGCGATGACGCCGAGTCCGTACCGTCCCGCTTTCCCGTAGACCGCCAATGCGTCGAGTGTCCCGGCGCGAAGCGCCTTGAAGGCGACGACGGTCGAGTCCGCGATCGCTTCGCTCGGCGTGAACGGCAGACCGTGGCAGGCGTGAATGCCCGGACCGAACGTCCAGGAATCGTGGCCGATCACGAACTTCTGCCCCGCGCTGCTCCACCCCAGCGAATCGGTGAGATACGTGACGAACGTGCCGGCGATATCGGGCGCCGACACGATGATCGTGACATCGCGCTGCTCGGCCTGCTTCAAGCGATACCAGTCGGCCCCGGACTTCGCGGTTCGCGCCAGACCTTCGAACGCGAGCGCCGGGTTGTAAAACACGAGGGCCGGGTATTGCGGGAACGGCGGCGGTGCGTCGAGGTCGAGCAGCTGGAAGTTCGTGTCGTTCGGCTCGTACAGGTCGCGCTCGATGACCTTGGTCGTGTCGCCGTGCACGTATCCGAAAATGCCGTTGCCGCCCGAGATGCCGAGAAAGAACAACGAATCACTGCGTGCCGGCGGCGGAACCCACCATCTCGAACGTGCGGTGCCGGCCGCATACTCCGTGTCAGAATACGGTACCGGAATGAGCGGGGCGCCGCTCAACGTCGCGGAAAAAATCGAATCCACTCCCACACCGTAAATCGCTATCATCTGGCCGTACTGCACGGTCTTCGGACGGATGCTGTCGATTTCGAGCGGCGCGGAGACCCGCAACGTCTCACTCGCGGCGCGTGATTCGCGGTCGAAATTGGCCGCAGCGGCGGTGATGACGACGACCCCGGAATTCACGCCCACGAGGTGACCCGTGGCATCCACCGTCGCGATGCTGGGATCACTCGAGGTCCACGTGAACACCACGTTCGAAATGGGCGCGGAGTCGCTCGTGCCCATGATCTGCCAGGCGCGAGCCGTCGCGACCGTATCGCTGCCCCGGAGCAGGATATGAAGGGGGGTGAGTGTGACATGTACGTCGGCATCCCGCTCGGCCGGATACACACAGGCCGCGAGACCGACGACAAGACAGACCACAGGGGCCGCGCGGCCCTTCGGCGCCATCCGTTTTCCCGGGAAAAGCGGGCCCCAATCTAAAAGACGAGGTTTCCCGGTCCAACAGGACGGCTCTAGAGCCGGCCGCGACGCTTCAGCTCAAGATATTGTGCGGCCGTAGCTTGCGCGGCCCGGCTGGGGGGGACGTCCAATGTGATCACGCCGGCCCGGCGCATGTGGCCCAGCGCCTCGCCACGCGCGCGGAGCAGCTCGAGGGCGGCAGCGATTTGAAAGGCATCGTGCCGGTCACGGGGGGCGTGGAACGCCGCACGGTCCAGGTCGGGGTTCCTGAGGGTCACGGCGAGGGGTAGATGACGCGGCCTGAGACTCGCGACGTTCGCCACGAGCGCATCGGACGCAAACCGGTCGATGACGTCCGTGAATACCACCGTCAGGGCTCGTTTGCGATTGCGTACGGCGAGGTAGCGAAACGCCCCCGGGTAGTCCGACTCGACGAGATGGGGTTCGACCCGCGCGAGGACATCCATGATATCACGCAGCGCCCTCCGGCCGCGTTGCGGTGGAACGTAGAAATGCACGCCGTTCGAGAACGCCATCACGCCCACGTCGTCGTCCTGCCGAATCGCCGCGTGGGCCAGCTCGACTGCTGCCTGAACCGCGTACTCGAGCGCCGCACGGCCGGCGAGCTCCGCGCTCAAGAGCCGGCCGCAATCGAGCACGAGGAGGACGTGCTGGCGCCGCTCCGCCTGGAATTGCCGCGCAATGACCTTGCGGCGGCGCGCCGTGGCTTTCCAGTCGATGTGCCGCGGATCATCGCCCGGAACGAAATCGCGTAGTGATTCGAACAGGCGCCCCTCGCCCAGCCGTCGCGCGGCGGCGGATCCCAGGTCCCGCCGCCGCTGGGGGGCGGCAACGCCGCGGCGCCCCGCGCTGATCGGGGAGGCGGGATAGACCGTGGCCTCCCACAGCAGGGAAATCGAGGACCGGTTCCGGCCGAGCCTCCAGGGCCCCACGCTCTCCACCACGAATGCCCCGTCCTGCGTGCGGCCTCTCGCGACCGGCACGACGCGCAGGGTCTCGACCAGCTCGCCGCCCGCTGGTATCCGGAGCATGCGCTCCGGCAAGACACCACCCAGAATGTCGGGGCGGACCTCGCGGACGCGCAGCCGGGCGGGGCGGTGCGCCTGGTTTGCCCAGCGATACGTCACCATGCTCTCATGGGCCACGGTGAACGTGGCGGGGGATTCACGCTGTACGGTGATGGCATAGACCGCGGGCACAGGGGCGCGCAGAGCATCGAACCAAACGCCCAGCAGCAGGAGAATATCCAAGAAGAGCAGCAGATTCAGCGCGCCGGCGAACCAGATTCCGCCGAGCGCGATCACGGCGAGGACCGTGGCCACAACAAGCGCCGCCCGCGTGGGCAGCGGGAATATCCGTGGCAACATCAGGCCGTGGGGACTTCGGTGTGCTCGAGCAGCGCGCGCAATGCGAGATCGGGAGTGGTTCCCTCGAGCTCGAGCTCGGGAGCTACGGCCACGCGATGGCGCAGGACGGCCGGCGCAAGCCGCTTCACATCGTCGGGAATGACGTAGTCGCGGTTTTCGAGCAGCGCGGCCGCCCGCACGGCCTTGAACAACGCCACGCTCGCTCGGGGACTCGCTCCGAGCGTGAAGGCCGGAGCCGTGCGCGTGGCTCGGACGATCGCCGTGATGTATTCGATGATGCGCGGCTCGACCCGAACCCCGTCTGCTGCGAGCCGCAGCCGTTCGAGTGCGGCGGCGTCGGCGAGCGGCGACACGCCGTACGTAGCGGGACGGTCAGCCTCGAACCCCTCGCTGTAACGCCGCAGCAGCGCCTGCTCGAGCTCGGCCGACGGATAGTCGATCAGGACTTTCATCATGAATCGATCAAGCTCGGCTTCCGGCAGCGGGTAGGTGCCTTCGAACTCGACCGGGTTTTCGGTGGCGAACACCGTGAACGTTTGCGAGAGCGGATGCCCCACGCCGTCGACCGTCACGGTGCGTTCCTGCATGGCCTCGAGCAGCGCCGCCTGTGTTTTGGCGGGCGCCCGGTTGATTTCGTCGGCTAGGACGAGATCAGCGAAAAGAGGTCCGGGGCGGAACGTGAATTCGTGGGTTCCGGAGAGCAGCGCCACGCCCGTGATGTCGGCGGGCATCAAGTCCGGCGTGAACTGAATGCGCTGAAATCGCACGTCCAGCGCGAGCGCCAACGTCCGGACCAGGAGTGTTTTCGCTGTTCCGGGCACGCCCTCGAGCAGCACGTGGCCGCGAGCGAGCAGACACACGAGTGCCTCGCGCGTCGCGCGCGCCTGTCCGAGTACGACGCGGTCGAGGGCGGTCAGGATGCCTTGGGCATCGTGGGCGGCCGAAGCTCCTCCCATACCTCCTCCACAGATTGTGCGACCGTGAGCAGGCGGTCCGGAGCCGCCGGAGTGACCATCGTTGTCAGAAGACGGCGCGCGGCCGCGCGCGCCCCGGGCTCGAGCATTGAGGCCTCGAGGCGCTCGATCCATTCCCGCTCGTCGCCCGAGCTCGAGCGGCCGGCCGGCGACAAACGGCGGCGGAGACTGGAAATCATGATCTGAATCGCGACATCGTCTCCGCGGGATCGCTCGAGCCCTGCCGCGAGCGCGTCGACATGCTCGAGCGCGGAACGGCGTCGCCGCTCGCGCCGCAACCGGACGGGCCCGAAGCGCACGGCCTGAACGGCCAGCGCGAGAATCGCGGCCCCCACGCACTGCAGAATGGCCCAGCCCAGCGGATGGCTCAGGAGCCAGTCCCACGATACCGAAGCGAGCGACCCTCCGGTCCCGAAGCCAAGATGGTACTCGTCGAAGACCACCTCTCGGACTCCGCCCGCGAGCAGCCAGGGGATGATGACAAGTCCCGCATCGGTCTCCTTCAAGCTGCGGTTCGTGAGCAAATGCTCATCGGCAAGGAGAATGACCGTGCCCGATCCCGGCCACCCGAGGCGCACCGCGACGGGCGCGCCCCCGTCCGTTCGGAGCAGTGTATCCACCCGCGCCGCCCGCCGCGGTACGCACGAGCGCTCGCCGCCGGGTGGTGCGAGACGCGTCCGCGCGAGGGATTCCGGTTTGACGGGCTCGAGCACGCGGCGCGCGGCGTACAGCTCGTGAGCGTCAGGATGCCGAAGCGAGCTCGCGGCGTCGTCTCGCAGGAAACGAGTCCTGAACCCGAAGCAGCCGTCGATACCCCCGGGGCCCGCGATGAACACGCGCCCCCCCCGAGCGACGTAACTCCGAATCGTTTCACTCTCGAGCCCGCCGGACGGCAGTGACACGTCGAGGAACGCCAGCAATCGCGTGGTATCCGGGTGGGCGCTGTCCGGCAGGGTGAAATAGGGCTTGCGCCAGCGCAGCACTTCCGCGCCGAGACGCGTCAACGTCTGCCCCAGTCCTTTTGCCCCGTACGGGCCCGCGAGATAGGTCGAGAGCCGACGGTCCGTGAGGCTCGAGGTGGGCGCGAGCAGGGCACCGAGCACCGCGGCAACGGCGATCGTCCCGATCGCCGCGGCGACCAGCGCCCGTTCACCCCGCCGCAGCATCGGACGCGAGCGTCGCGGCCCGCTGGTCGAAGGAAACCCAGGTGG
>DATIWU010000014.1:0-45547 GCA_035519195.1 Gemmatimonadales bacterium | reverse complement strand
ATCGACTGGGACCTGATCCCCGTGGACCAGGTCGCGCGAGTCGAGATCGTGAAGGGCGCCGGTTCGTCTCTGTACGGATCCGCGGCGCTCGGCGGGATCGTGAATCTCATCACCCCGGAGATTCCCCAAGGGGCACACGGGCGCGTGCGCGCGGTCGGAGGCACGTTCGCTTCGCCGCCGCACTCAGTCTGGCAGTTTCGTGATACGCGCGGGGCCCTGGAACGGCTCGATGTGTCCGGGAGCTACGGTGGTGACGCGCTGCGGGGGTCGATCGCCGCCGGTGGATGGCATTCGGACGGGTACCGCCAGCAGGATTCGAGCGACACCTGGGAGGTCTCGGGCAGAGGCGACTGGTACCCGTCGCAAAACAACCGACTCCACTTCCTTGCGTCGTGGGTGAGTCATCAGTACGAAGATCCGCTGCGGTGGTGCGAGTACGGGCGCTGCCCCGGTGACAGCGGGCTGGCCTATCAGCCATTTCTCATCGACACCGCCGTCGCGGGCGCGTTCACACGATCGGACAAGGGCCTGTTCGCGGCGACGTTCGAGCATCGCCCCTCGGAGAACGCCTCCTCATGGCTGGCGCGGGGTTCCTGGTTGCGAACGGATTTTACCGATATCCGGAAACCCGCGGGCGAATACGCCGTAAGCAATCGGGAGGGGCTCGAAGTGCGCGGGGAGATCCATTCCGTGTCTCATCCGGCGCGGGTGATCACCCTGGGAACCGAGCTCACACGCTCCGACGTCACGAGTGACACGATCGGCTTTGGGGTTCATCGCGAAAACGCGTACGCCGCGTACGCTGAAGGAGAACAGCCGCTCGGGGGTGGACCACTCCGACTCACCGGCGGTGCCCGCGTCGATTTCCTCGGCGTGGACGGAGGGACCATCTCCGCCGTCGTGAGCCCACGAATTGGTGCGGTTCTGCCGCACGGGCGTCTGGTGTGGCGCGCATCCGCCGGTCGCGGCTTCAGGGCGCCATCGCTCGCCGAGCGTTTTGGACAGACGTCGCTGGCGGGCATCTTTCGAGTGACGTCCAATCCCGATCTGGTCCCGGAGTCCGCCTGGTCGTTCGAGCTCGGGAATTTCGCGCAGGTCGCATCGCGTCTGACGACGGACGTGGCGCTCTTCTGGACCGAAGCGTCGAACCTCATCGAACCCAGTGTCGCGAACGGGTCCGAGATCCAGTTTCGGAACGTCACCCGCGCCCGGCTCGCCGGTGTCGACGCCGCGCTGGCCTGCTTTCCGTTCACACAACGTCTGGGATTGAAGCTCGCCTACACGCTACTCTACGCCGAGCAGCTGGCGCATGACTCGGTGCCCGGACAGCCTCTCGCCTTCCGACCAAGGCACCTGGTGACTGCGGCCGCCGACTACCGCCTGGGCCGCCTTAGCGTGGGCGGCGATTTCCGGTTCATGAGTCGCTATGAGCGGGTCGAGCTGTACGCGCCCACCGATCCCGTTCTCGCCCCCAAGGTGCTGGATCTTCGGGCACGCTATGATGTCGGCATGCTGAGTCTTCTGGTGCGTGCTCAAAACCTGCTCAATTACGTCTATAACATGGTGCCGCAACAACTTGCGCCGGTGCGGGCCGTTTCCGTCACCGCAACAATGACGTATTAGATTGGGTCGCCAATGCCCAGGCATTTCCTGTTGCTGCCTGCGACGTTTGTGGCATCTCCAATGGCAGCAGGGCAGTCTCAGGGATCACGATCTATCGCCGCTTTCATGGCGGCGCCGCCCACGGTTACCGAGGTCGTTACGGGACCATGAATGCGTTGGTGATGAGCGCGGTGCTGATCGGCGGAGTCGCGGTCGGGGCGTGCAGCTCCGACGGGAACCATTCGCCCACGTGCGGGCTGGCCATGCTCGTGGGGCCGAGCATGATCCAGCAACGCCTCGGCGTGGCGACCGCCGTGGTAACCGAGTCACCTCGCGGCCTGCCCGCGAAACTGCCGGCGCGCGTCATCTTCGTCGGGGAGGGAGCCAAGCCGCCCGAAGGAGAGGTTCTCGTGGCCTACAACCAAGAGCAGCTCGTCGTGGGTTATCAGGGCAGCGGGTTCCCGCCAGCGCCGGGAGGCTACGGATTGCTCGTGGTCGATGATTCGACGCAGCGCGCCGAGGGCGTCCTGATCTACGAATCGGACGCGCCGCGCAACTTTCCCCAGCTCGGCACGATTACGGGCGCCGATCGGACCGTGCCGCTGTTCGGGGTGCGTGTGAACTGGCAGGGTGTGAACAACCCGCACTGTCCGCTGCTCGGCGGGGCGCCCGCGGGGGGGACCGCTAGATGAATCGTCCCGGCGTGGTGGCGGTGACTGCAACGCGCCGCACGGATGAGGGTCGCGAGCGCATTGCGCTCAACACCGCCTATGCCCGCGCCCTTGGCTCTGCGGGTCTGGCGCCGCTGATCGTTCCATCGACGCTCGACCCGAAATACGCGGCCGACGTTCTGGCGCGGGTCGACGGACTGCTGCTCACGGGGGGGGAGGACGTGGATCCGACCAGTTATCACGCAGCGCGGCACCCGAGGATCGAGGAGACCGATCCGTCGCGGGACGCACTCGAGATCGCCCTGATCGCCGCGGCCCGGACACGCGGCCTCCCGGTCCTCGGGATCTGCCGAGGCATCCAGATTCTCAACGTCGCCTACGGCGGGACGCTGTATCAGGACCTACCGAGTGAGCGGCCGACCGGCATCGATCACGCCGACGAGAATCGGCGCCACGGGATTCGCATCGCGCCCGATTCGCTGGCGCATCGGATCATGCGCAAGACGGAGCTGTCGGTGAACAGCCGGCATCATCAAGCGGTGCGCGATCTGGCGCGGGGACTCACGGCGACCGCGTGGGCGGACGATGGGCTCGTCGAGGCCGTGGAGCCCGCCGCCACGGGCGGCGACGGCGCGTGGATGCTGGGGGTGCAGTGGCATCCCGAGGACGACACCGAGCAGTCATTGTTCCGCGGCTTCGCGCGGGCACTGAGCAGTCGCGGCGCGGGGGTGTCGTGATGTTCTCGTTTCCTTCCGCCGACTGGGTGCGTGCGTACGGCGATGCGATCAACGCGAGCACCGTCTATCGCGAGGCGTCGGCTGCGTGGACACACGGCGCCGTGGCGATGATCGTCAATGCGCAGCCCGACATCGGGTTGCCGCAGGCCGTGGGGGTGTGGTTGGATCTCGATCGGGGAACGTGCCGCGAGGCGAGAATGGTCACCCCCGCCGAGGCGTCGCAGGCGCCATTCGTGCTCGCGGCGGATTATGGGCGCTGGAAACAGGTACTCCGGAAGGAGCTCGGGCCGATCGCGGGAATCATGCAGCGCAAGATCGCGCTGCAGGGATCACTCCCGATCGTGGTGAAGTTCATCAAGTCCGCTGAGGCGCTCGTCGAAACGGCCACGACCGTGCCGACGAAATTCCTGGATGAGGCGGGCGACCGTCCGGTGAATCGCTAGAGCGCCCGCAGAATCTTTTCCGGTGTCACGGAGTCCGGAAAGAAGAATCGGTCGCTCATCCGGTTGAACGCGACCCGAAGCGAGGTAAACCGATCGGCCGCGGCGCGGAAGATCGCCGCCATCCCGAGATGCTGGGCCAGGGGATGGCGCGCCGCGAGGTCGTACCCGTGCCGTCCCAGCTCATCGTAATACGGAAGATCGGGTCCGCCGGCGGCATTGCGTCGCGCCGCCACGTAGTCGGGAAAGAGCCCGGCCAGCCACAGGCTGTAATTACCGAGGTGCGTCTGCAGCAGGAATCCCCGCTCGCCGTGCTCTTCCAGCTCGGACAGATCGGCGAGGATGTCCACGAGGTACCGGTACGACACGTCGTCGCTCGGGCGCACACGCTCATGTCGCCCGTGGTCGCCGAACTCGAGGAGCAGGGCGCCCAGATAATCGGCCAGTTCGCGATCGTCGACCTGGGCGGCGAGCAGCGTGTGGCGCACGACGACGTACGTGAACAGCACCGCGGACGGAACCACGAGCGAGCGGACCGCGAGCAGCGCGGAGAGGAGCTGCGGATCATCGAGCAACGCGTCGGGACCCGACTCGAGCAGCAGCCGTTCGTACCGCGCCCGACGGGCGGCGTCACCGCGAGCCAGCGCGACGATCATGACGCGAAGATCGTTCGCGCGCAGCCGCGTACGCAGGTTTGCCAGGATCATGCGTAGCCCTCCTAGGGATCATACCCCGAAGAACGGGACCGAGTTGCTCGCTCGCCTCACCGCCCTGGCCCAGGAACTCGCCGGCGCGTTCCGTCCCCGTACCGCCATCGAGCTCGTAGCCCGCGCGCTCACGGAGCTACTCTCGCCGGATCACCTCGTCATCGTTCTCCTGGACCAGGAGAACCGTCTGTCCGTGGCCTACGACTCGGCGTCCGGCGCCGGCACCCGTCCCCGGGATCCCCTGGTCCAGCTCGCGCTCGAGCGCGGCCCGCTGCTGTTCGCCCGCAACGTGGCGGCGCTCGCCAAGAGCCATAACCTCGAGCTCGGACGCGACGCGCCGGGTTCCTGGATCGGCGTGCCCGTCCTCGCGTCGGGACGGCCGATCGGCGCGGTCTCGCTGTCGCGTGAACGGGCCGGCGCGTTCGGGCCGGACGACGTGACGCTCGTGGCCGCCGCGGTCGCGCAAGCGGCGATCGCCCTTGAAAACGGCCGCCTGCTCGAGCTGCTCTCTTCCGCCAAGCGCGAATGGGAGCAGACGGTCGATGCCATCACGCAGGCGATCTGCATCGTGGACGCGAAAGGCATCGTGCGGCGCGCCAACCGCGTCTTCGCCGATCTCGTGGCGACCCCGGTCACCTCGATTCCCGGCCGGCCCTGGCTCGATCTCGTGCCTCCAGGGTGGGCGGAGGCGATCGGGCGCGCGGTGACGGAACGCACCCCGAACACGGCCGACCTCCGCGCCGGCGAGCGCCCCCTCCAGTTCACGAGCATCCCGCTCGCCGAGACCGGCGCTGCCGTACTCCTGTTCGAAGACCAGTCGGAAAAGCGACGGCTCCAGGAGCAGCTGATACAGTCTGAGAAAATGTCCGCGATTGGTCAACTGATTGCGGGCGTTGCGCACGATCTCAACAACCCGCTCGCCTCGGTCATCGGGTTTTCCGATTTCCTGGCGGAGTCGCACGAGGTCCCTCCCGCGCTGGCCGAGCCGCTGCAGGTCATCCGGCAGGAGGCCGAGCGCGCCGCGACGATCGTGCGCAACCTGTTGTCGTTCGCGCGCAGCCAGGAGGGCGAGCGGAAGATCCAGTCGCTCAAGCCCATTCTCGAGTCCACGCTCGCGCTGCTGCGCAATCAGCTCATGGCGCACAAGGTCGAGGCGACGCTCGAGCTCGAACTGGATCTACCCGAACTGGAAATCAACGCCAATCAGATCAAGCAGGTGTTCGTGAACCTGATCAACAACGCGACGCAGGCCATCGCGGGAGCGAACCGCAGCGGCCGGGTCTGGATCACGGCCAAGCGGTGGCTCGACGGCGTGGCGGTGAGCATCGCGGACAACGGCCCGGGAATCCCCGAGGAGCTGATCGCGCATGTATTCGAGCCGTTTTTCACCACCAAGCAAGAGGGCGAGGGCACGGGACTCGGGTTGTCGATTTGCCAGGGCATTGTCAAGGAGCACGGCGGGCGCATTACGCTCGATGCACGGCCGGGCGCGGGGGCGACCTTCACCGTCGAGCTGCCGGGCGGCACGAGCAGCGCGCCGCGCGATCCGGCGGCGGAGCCGGTGGCCGATGCGCAGGCGCTCCGCGTCCTCGTCGTGGACGACGAGCCGCACATCCTGTACTACATGCGTTCGACGCTCGAAAGCTGGGGCCATACGGTCGAGGTGGCTTCGGACGGCGCGTACGCGCTCGAGCGCGCGATTGCCGACCCGTTCGACGTCATCATCTGTGATCTGCGCATGCCACACCTCAGCGGCCGCGAGATGTACCAGCGACTCGCCCGGCAGCATCCGCAGGCCGCGCGCCGCGTGATCTTCGCGACCGGGGATACGGTGCGGGGCGACACGCTCCACTTTCTCGAGAGCCTGGACCGTCCTTACCTGCACAAGCCGTTCACGCTGGCCGAGCTGCGCCGCGTGATCGGGCGCGTCGGACAACGGTTGAGCTGAGCCCGCTTCGGGTCATCGAAATCGACACGGGCCGCGAGTGGCGCGGCGGGCAGGACCAGGTGCGCCTGCTCGCGCGCGAGCTCACGCGCGGGGGAGCGGTCGACCTGGAGCTCGTCACGTGCCGCGGCGGCGAGCTGGGCCGACGAGCGCGGGCCGACGGCGTGACCGTGCACGAAGTCCCCTGGAGTCTCTCCTACGATCCGCGCGCGCTCGTCGGTCTCGTGCGGCGCATCCGCGCGTTCGAGCCCACGATGCTCCACGCGCACGACAGCCACGCATTGCAGCTTGCCGCCTGGGCTCGCCGACTGACGCGAGCGCGCGGCGTCCGTCTGTGCGCCACGCGTCGGGTCGATTTTCACGTGCGGGCCGGCAGTGTGTGGTTTCAGGCGGACCGGATCGTCGCCATTTCGGGGGCGGTACGCGACGTGCTCGTGTCGGACGGCATTGCGCCGGATAGGGTGGTCGTTGTTCCGTCGGGCATCGATCCCGCCGAAGTGCGGAGTGCCGCGGCCCGGCCGCTCGGGATTCGCGAACGGCTCGGCGCCCCGGCGGCTGCGCCCCTCGCCGTGAACGTCGCGGCGCTCGTTCCCCACAAGGACCAGCGCACCCTGATTCACGCCGCGGCGATCGCCAGGACCGCATGCCCGGACCTGCGCTGGGTGATCGCGGGAGCGGGCGAGCTGCGGCATTCCCTCGCGGCCCTGATTCGAAGGCTCGAACTCGAGGATCGCGTGTACCTGCTAGGGTACGTGCCCAACGCGGATGCATTGATCCGGGAGGCGAATGTGCTCGTGATGTCGTCCAGGGAAGAGGGATTGGGAAGCGTCGTGCTGCATGCGATGGCGCTTGGCCGGCCTGTGGTGGCGACGCGCGGCGGCGGACTTCCGGAGATCGTTCCGGCGGAATGGCTCGTGCCGGTTGGGGATGCGAATCTCCTCGCGCAGCAGGTCGTCGCGGCGCTCTCCCGCGCTCCGCAATCGATGCTTCCGCCGCAATTCACCGCCGCCGAGATGGCGCGCGGTGTCTTGGCTCTGTATCAGTCCCTTGCCTAGATTTGCAGCGCGATGATCTACGTCTGTGTTCCGGTGCACAACGAGGCCCGCACGGCGGGCCTCGTGCTCTGGAAAGTGCGTCAGGTCTTCACCGATTTCTCCCGCGAATACCAGCTCCTGGTGTGCGACGACGGATCGAGCGACGGAACCGCCGACGTGCTCGCCGCCTACGCGAAGGTCCTGCCGATGAGCGTGGTGACGCACCGCGAGCGGCACGGCTATGCGCGGAGCATCGAGGAGCTGTTGCGCATCGCCCTGCAGCGCACCGACCGGCCGCGCCGCGACTGCGCCATCATTCTGCCCGCGGATTTCAGCCAGTCACCGGACGTCATGGAACACATGGTGCGGCAGCTCGAATCCGGGGCGGATGTCGTCGTCGCCGAGCAGGTCGGGGAGCGCGGCGACGCGCCGCGGACGCTGCGTTGGGCCCGGCGGTTCGCCCCCCGCCTCCTCAGGCTTCCCGGATTGCGCGACACCATTTCGGGTTTTCTCTCGCTCCGGCTCATCGTGTGGCGCCAGGCCCAACGACGCGACGGCGCCCCCCTCCTGACCACAGACGGGTGGTCCGCGAACGCCGAGCTGCTCGCGCGCGTGCTCCCGCAGGCCCGCCGCGTCGAAGCGGTGCCGTCGATTACCCGCTATGATCTGGTGCAGCGCCCGGCGCGCAACAAACCCTGGCGGCAGCTCGTCAGCGTGTGGCGCGCGCGCGGGGTCATCAAGGCCGCGCGCGGGGTTGCCTCCGCGCTCGTGATGCTCGCCATCGTGGGGGGCATGGCACAGAATGCGAGCGCCGGCGCGGGTCGGGCGTTGAGCGGCCCCCCCGCGATGGCGCTTCCGCCCGCTCCTCGTGCTCCGGGGGGGGCCCTCCCCGTGCCGTTTGCCCTGGGCGAGCGACTCGTCTACGCCGCGCGGCTGGGCATCTTTTCTGTGGGCGAAGCCACGCTCGAAGTCGCGGGAGTGGACACGATTCGTGGAGTCCCGTCGCTCCATTTTCGCTTTCACATCGAGGGAGGTGCGCTCTGGTATCATCTGGACCAGACGCTCGAGTCGTGGGTAGGGCGGGCCGATTTCCGGTCCCGCCGGTTCTGGAATCAGACCGAGGAGAAAGGCAAGACGTGGGAGCGGCACTTCGAGATCTACCCGGAGTCCGGCTACTACCACGAAGCGGGGACCGACAGCAATCCCCGCACCGTGCCGGAGCCGCTCGATGACGCGGCCTTTCTCTACTGGATCCGCACGGTTCCGCTCGCTGACAACCAGCACTATGAATACCGGCGCTATTTCCGGCCGGAGCGAAACCCCGTGATCATTGAAGTCCTGGGACGAGAAAAGGTGAATGTTGCCGGGCGCAAATGGAACGCGATTGTCCTGCGTCCCACGATTCCGAACGGTGGCGGGATCTTCGCTGAAAAAGCCGACGCTCGAATGTGGGTCTCGGACGACCCACAACGCGTGGTCCTCGGGCTGCAATCGAAATTTTCGTTCGGCGTGGTCACGCTCAAGCTGAAGGAGTTCGTCCCGGGCAGAGCCCCGGGCGAAGCGCCTGAGGGGGACGGGCACTCATGACCGATTACCGCGAAGCCGATCTGTCCCGAATCCGAACCGTCTCCATTACCCGCCGTTCCAACAAGGTCGATCCTTCACTCCTCGGACAGCCGCCACGCGAAGATGGCAGCTTCACGGCGTTCTGGGAGTCGCTTCCCGACGTGCTCGCGGTGCGGGACGTGCGGTATCTCGTCGCCGCTATCGTACGCGCTACGGGACGCCGCGCCGTCGTTGTGATGCTCGGCGGTCACGTGATCAAGGTGGGACTCGGACCTCTGCTCATCGAGCTGATGCGGCGGCGCGTCATCACGCACATCGCGCTGAACGGCAGCGCGGCGATTCATGATTTCGAGCTCGCGGCCTACGGCGGCACGAGCGAAGACGTCGCGGCGGGACTCGCGGATGGGACGTTCGGCATGGCGGAAGAAACCGGGCGCGACATGAACGCCGCGATTATCGAGGGGGCGCGAGCCGGCCAGGGGATGGGGGAAGCGCTCGCGGAGTACCTGAAACGACGCCGTACACTCGCGGCGCCCGATGTCTCGGTGCTCGTGTCCGCCGCTTCCCTCGGCGTGCCGATCACCGTCCATACGACCATCGGCGCCGAGATCACCCACCAGCACCCGAGCGTCGACGGCGCCGCCCTCGGCGCCACCAGTCATACGGATTTTCGCCGCCTCGCGGGCGCGCTACCGGGATTGGACGACGGAGGAGTAGTCCTCAATCTCGGGAGCGCGGTGGTGATGCCGGAGGTCTTCCTCAAGGCGTTGAGCATCGCACGGAATCTGCACGATGGACACCCGGTGGGCTTCACCGCCTGCGACTGCGACATGGTGCGCCAGTATCGCCCACGGATGAACGTGGTCGAGCGGCCGACCCAGTCCGTTGGGGCGGCGACTGGAGGGTATGGGATGCAGCTCACCGGCCACCACGAACTCCTGATCCCCCTGATCTGCTGGGCGGTGCTCGACCGGCTCGACGGGGGAACGGCGGCGCGGTAACCGGCTAGGCGGAACGGCCGCGAATCATCTCACGCAAACGGTGCGCCGTGTTCGGACTGATAATCCGAATGCCAAGATAGATGATGTATCCGCACGCTGCCCAGATGAGCAGGGTCATCGCGAGGCTAATCGCGAGACCGAGAACCCCGAACAGGATTTTCAGCGCGACCAGCGCAACGATCGCGAACAGTGCGAATCCCAGTATGCTGCGAAACATGATGTACCTCCCTGGTGAACCGGTGCCACTCCTCGTACGTCGGAATCTAGTCGCAGGTTTCATCGATCGGCCAGCGCAGCTCGTGAAATCATGGTGAAGAAACCGTTGGACGTGGCGGTCGTGGGCGGCGGCGTCATCGGCGCCGCCTGTGCCCGGTTCCTGGCAGCCCGCGGGCTGACGGTGGCGATCTTCGAGCCCGGTCCCGTGCCCGGGGCAGCGTCGCCGGCGTCCGCCGGTATGCTGGCTGCGCAGATCGAGCCGCTGCCGGAGGGCGCTCTCGCGCTCGCCGTGGTGGCGCGGAACCGCTATGAGGCACTCGCCCCGGCACTCAAGGAGAGCACCGGGGTCGATATCGCGCTGTGGCAGGGCGGCATCGCCGCGCTGGCGTTCGATGACGCGCACGCCCGGCGACTCGAAGGCATGGCATCGTCCGACACGCAATGGCTGGACGCCAACGATGTCCAACACCGCTGGCCTGGCGTAGGCCGTGACTGCCGGGGCGCGCTGTTCGCACCACGAGACGGCGCGGTCGATCCCCAGGCATTGACCAACGCGTTGATCGGCGACGCCCGACACCTCGGCACGGTGGTCTCCAGGCAGGCGGTTCGCTCCGTCCATATCGAACGCGGCCGCATCACCGGCGTCGCGACGGCCGACGGCACAACCGCGGCCGGGTCCGTCGTGATTGCCGCCGGCGCCTGGTCGCCACGAATCGACCAGCTGCCTCGTGCGCTTCCGGTGGAACCGGTGCGCGGACAGATGGCCGTCCTCCCGTGGCCCGCCGGCACACCACCCGCGATCCTTTACAGCGAGCACTCGTATGTGCTCACGCGCGGCACGGAAGCACTCATTGGCAGCACAATGGAACACGCGGGCTTCGACCCACGGGTCACGAACGAGGGATTGGCGCAGCTGTTTCGCTGCGCGGCACGGGTGCTCCCCGCTCTGCTGCGGCAGCCCGTGATGCGCATGTGGGCGGGGCTGCGGCCGCTCACTCCGGACGGGCAACCGATCGTTGGTGGCGATCCGGCTGTCCCGAACCTGTTCTACGCCACGGGGCATGGCAGGAACGGTGTGCTGCTGGCGGCGTTAACAGGTGAGGTAACCGCGGATCTCGTGACAGGAACGCACCCCGGCGTGGATGTCACCGGGTGGCGCGTGGACCGGGAGATGAATCGGGCGTAGCGATGTATACGACGTGCGCATTCTGTAACGGCAGGCTGCGGGGAGACGGTGGTCCGTCGGGCCTGGGCGTCGGCCGCAGGCTCGCCTATGACGAATCGCGCGGCAGGCTCTGGGTCATCTGCCCCTCCTGCGCGCGCTGGAACCTCACCCCGTTCGACGATCGACTCGAGCGCATCGAGGCCGTGGCGCGGGCAGCACGGGAAGGCCAGGTGCGGGCCAGCTCCGGGCAGGTTTCGCTCATCCACTGGCGCGAGTACGAGTTCGTTCGCGTGGGGCAGCCGCCCCGGACGGAGCTCGCTCACTGGCGATATGGCGAGCGGCTCCGTGCGCGGGAACGTGAGCGCGCCCGGGTCGTGGTCCCGCTCACGATTGCCGCGGTGGGGCTCGGCGTGGCGGCGAACGTCTGGGCGGGGGGATCGTTTGGGTTTGTGATCTGGAATTTCGGGCGCGTCGCCGACGTGATCTACGTCGAATCGCTCGGGCTGCGCCGCGTGCCATTGGCCGAACCGCCGGTGTGCGCCGCGTGCGGGAGTGTGATGCGGCTGCGTGCTCGCCATTTGCGCCATGGGCGACTCGTTTCGGATGCGCGCGCGGACCTCGCGTTCCTGATCGACTGCCCGCGCTGCGGTCAGGAAGGCGCACTCCTCATTGGCGCGGAAGCGGCCCAGGCCCTGCGTCGAGCGCTGACCTTCCTCAACGCGAGACGCAGCGTGCGCGGGCACGCCGAACAAGCGGCAATGGAAGTTGACCGACGCGGAGGAGCGGAGGGGCTCATTCAACAGCTGTCGCGCCGTGATCCGGAGCTCGATCAGTTGCACGCCGAGAGCCGCTTGGCGCTCGAGATCGCCGTGGACGAGGTGTCCGAGATCCGGGAGCTCGAGCGTCACTGGCAGGAAGCCGAGGACCTCGCCACGATCTCCGACGGCATGCTGTCCGACAACCCCACGCTCGCGGCGCAACTCGAGCTTCTCAAGCGACGCGCGCAACGGGGAACGCCCTCTCAACCGGACAGTTGAAAGGCTGCTACCCGCCCATTCTGCGCACCGCTATCTTCCGCTCATACCGTGGCTCCACTCGTGCAGCTCGCGCCAAGAATCTCCTCCCGCAAGCCGCCCTGGCTCAAAGTTCCGGCGCCGGGCGGTCCGCAGTACGCCGAGCTGAAGCACCTCCTCCGCGAGCTGGGGCTGCACACCGTGTGCGAGGAAGCGCACTGCCCCAACGTTGGGGAGTGCTGGGGGCACCGGACCGCCACATTCATGATCCTGGGCGACGTCTGCACCCGGAACTGCTCCTATTGCGCCGTGGCTCATGGAACGCCTCTGCCGGTCGACCACGCCGAGCCCGCGCGGGTCGCCGAAGCCGTGCGGCGTCTGCAGCTGAAACATGTCGTGATCACGAGCGTCGATCGGGACGATCTTGCCGATGGTGGCGCCGCGGTGTTTGCCGCTTCGATCCGTGAGATCCGTACCAGGGTTCCCGGCACGTCGATCGAAGTGCTCATTCCCGACTTCAAGGGCAACCGCGAGTCACTCGAGACCGTCGTCCGGGCATCGCCCAATATCCTCAATCACAATCTCGAGAGCGTGGACCGGCTGTACCGTCTCGCCCGGCCAGGAGGGCGCTACCGTCGCGCCCTCGAGCTGCTGGGCCGGGCCAAGGACTGGGCGCCCGCACTGCTCACGAAATCGGGGATCATGTGCGGCCTGGGAGAAGAGTGGGACGAGCTGCTCGACGCCATGCGGGACCTGCGGGCGCAGGACGTCGACATTCTCACCCTCGGCCAATACCTGCGCCCCTCGGCGCGACACATTCCGATTGCCCGGTATTACACACCCGAAGAGTTCGCGGAGTTGAAACGACTCGGGCTCGCGATGGGCTTCAGGCACGTCGAAGCGGGACCGCTCGTGCGCTCGAGCTATCACGCCTGGGAGCAGGTCGAACGCGCAACCGGAGGCGCGGCCGCCTAACGCATGGCCACTGCGACCCGCGAAGCCGCGGCAAGTCAGGCGCAGGCCGATCTCGAGCTGAAGATGCTGCGGCAGATGCTCCTGATCCGGCGGTTCGAGGAAAAAGCCGCGGAGGCCTACGCGCTCGGAAAGATCGGCGGCTTCTGTCACCTCTACATCGGACAGGAAGCCGTAGGCGTAGGGACCATGGCGACACTCCGCGCCGACGATTATGTGATCTCCTCGTACCGAGAGCATGGGCAGGCGCTGGCGCGCGGCGTCCCCCCCACGGCGGTCATGGCCGAGCTCTACGGAAAGCAGACCGGCTGCTCCAAGGGAAAGGGCGGCTCGATGCACATCTTCGACGTCTCGCACCACTTCATGGGGGGGCACGGGATCGTGGGTGGGCACATTCCGCTCGCAACCGGGATCGCTCTCGCGATCAAGTACCGCGGCGGCGACCAAGTGTGCCTGTGCTTTTTCGGTGAAGCCGCGGTGAACATCGGCGGGTTTCACGAAGCGCTCAACATGGCTTCCGTGTGGAAGCTGCCGGTTGTCTTCGTGTGCGAGAACAATCAGTACGGCATGGGCACGGCGTTCGAGCGCGTGGCGGCGGTGACGGACGTGGTCGAGCATGCGTGCAGCTACGATATGGCCGCTGAGCTCGTGAACGGGATGGACGTTCGCGAGGTGCACCGCGCCACGACGCGCGCGGTCCAGCGGGCCCGAAAGAGCGGGCACCCCACCCTGCTCGAGATGCGCACGTACCGCTTCATGGGACACTCGATGTCCGATCCCCTCCACGGCGTGTATCGGACCAAAGACGAGGTCGAGACGCAGAAGAAGCGTGATCCCATCACGCAGCTCGCTCGCCAGCTCAAGGACGAGCGCGTCATCGACGACGCCGCCCAGGCGGAGCTCGAGGCATCGGTGCGCGCCGAAGTCGATGCCGCCGTGAAATTCGCCGACGAGAGCCCGGACCCCGAACCTACCGAGCTGTATTCGCACGTGCTCGCCGACTGACGTGCCGACCCTGACGTACCGTGATGCCCTGAATCAGGCGCTGCGCGAAGAAATGCAGCGCGACCCGAACGTGTTCCTGCTGGGCGAAGAAGTCGGCGTGTATCAGGGCGCGTACAAGGTGAGTCGCGGACTGCTCGAGGAATTCGGCCCCGCACGTGTCGTCGACACCCCCATCGCGGAGCTCGGATTCGCGGGCGTCGGCGTGGGCGCCGCCATGGCCGGGCTCCGCCCCGTGGTCGAGTTCATGACCTGGAATTTCGCCGTGCTTGCGCTCGATCAGATCGTGAACTCCGCCGCCAAGATCCTCTACATGTCCGGCGGACAGATACCGATCCCGATCGTGTTCCGCGGCCCGAATGGCTCAGCCCTCCAGCTGGGCGCGCAGCATTCCCAGGCCTGGGAATCGTGGCTCACCCACATCCCAGGGCTCAAGGTCGTGAGCCCCGCGACGCCCGCCGATGCGAAGGGGCTGCTCAAGTCCGCGATCCGGGACAACAACCCGGTGATCATGCTGGAAGGCGAAATGCTGTACAACACGAAGGGCGACGTCCCCGAAGGCGAGCACCTCGTACCGCTCGGCTCGGCGCAGGTGAAACGCCCGGGCACGGATGTGACCATCGTGTGCCACTCGAAAACGGTCGTCCCGGCGCTCAAAGCCGCTGAGCTCCTGGCCGGCGATCACGGCGTGAGCGCGGAAGTCGTGGACCTGCGAACCCTGCGCCCGATCGATGAGCCAACGGTCATCGCGTCGGTGACGAAGACCAATCGCTGCGTGGTCGCCGAGGAGGGTTGGCCCCACTGCGGCATCGGGGCCCAGGTGGTGGACATCGTGCAGCGCGAGGCATTCGACATGCTCGACGCTCCGGTGCTGCGGGTGACCCAGGCCGACGTGCCCATGCCTTACAACAAGCAGCTCGAGCGCGCGGCCAAGCCGTCGGCGGAGAAGATCGTCGACGCCGCGCGCCGCGTGCTGTACCTCGACTAAGATGCCGACCAGTGTCGTGATGGAAGCCCTGTCGCCCACCATGGAAGAAGGGCGCCTCGTGAAGTGGCTCAAGCACGCGGGAGATCAGGTCAAGGCGGGGGAGACGCTCGCGGAGGTGGAAACCGACAAGGCCATCATGGATCTCGTCGCGCGGGCGGACGGAGTGCTCGGCAGCATCGCGGCAAAAGAGGGTGAGACGGTCGCGGTCGGGAAAGAGATTGCGGTAATCAACGGGGGAAGCGGGAAGGGGGACGGGGGGAGGGTAATACAGGAACAGCCGGCACCCGTCGCGCCCTCAACTCCCCCTCCCCCTCCCCCTCCCCCTCCTGCTCCGCGCGCAACGGAACCTGTTCGGCCGCGGAGTGCCCTTCCCCCTTCCCCGGCTCCCCCTCCTCCTACACCCGCGGACGCCACCCGCGTGAAAGCCTCCCCCCTCGCCCGCCGTATGGCCCGCGACGCCGGAGTGGATCTGCGGGTGCTGCAGGGGTCGGGACCGGGTGGCAGGGTGGTCAAGCAGGACGTGGAACAGGGTGGAGCAGCGGAGCGGCAGACCGGCGAACCGGTCGTCGCCGAAGCGCCCGCCGCGGCTCCGTTGGTCCGTCCCGAGCCTGTCGGTCCGCCGGTCCACCGACCCGCCGGACCGCCCTTTGAAGACGTGCCGCTGTCCCAGATCCGCAAGACCATCGCCAAGCGCCTCGCCGGATCCCTCGGACCGATTCCGCATTTCTTCCTGACCGCGGAAATCGACATGGAGCGCGTCGCCGAGGCCCGCGCCGCGCTGAACGAGCGCCGCGCACCCGAAGCGAAGATCAGCATCAACGATGTAGTCCTGAAAGCCGCGGCGCTCGCGCTCAGGCAGCACCGCGCCTGCAACGCCTGGTGGCAGGAAGATCACATCCGCTACTGGAATGAAGTGCACCTCGGCATGGCCGTCGCCGTCCCGGAGGGGTTGATTACGCCCGTGATCCGGAACGCCGACGCCAAGTCGCTGGCCGAGATCGGAGAGGAGGCGCGTGCGCTGGCCGAGCGAGCCCGCGCCCGGAAGCTGCAGCTCGACGAGTACACGGGCAGCACGTTTTCCGTGTCGAACCTCGGCATGTTCGACATCGACCAGTTCACCGCCGTGATCAACCCGCCGGAAGCGGGGATTCTCGCGGTGGGCGCGTCGGTGGCGAAGCCCGTGATCGTGGATGGCGCCACCGTTTCGCGGCTTCGGATGCGGGTCACCATGAGCTGCGACCACCGCGTCATCGACGGAGCGACGGGGGCGGCGTTCCTGAAAACGCTCAAGGGGATGTTGGAGAATCCGCTGGCCATGATCTAATTGGAGGATACGGGTGGCACAGTTCGACGTCATCATCTTGGGTGGGGGGCCGGCGGGTTACGTGGCCGCGATCCGCTCCGCGCAGCTCGGCATGAGCACCGCGGTCGTCGAGCGCGACAAGCTCGGCGGCGTGTGCGTGAATATCGGCTGCATCCCGACGAAGGCGCTGCTCCACTCCGCGTACATCATCAAGGCACTGCGAGACGCGGCCGAGCTGGGCATCGAGACGGGCGACGTCAAAACGAACTACGGCGCCGCCATGGAGCGCTCACGTAAGGTCAGCGATCAGAACTCCCGCGGCGTCGATTTCCTGATGAAGAAGCACAAGATCACCGTGATCAAGGGGACTGGGGCGCTGCAGCCCGGCCGCAAGGTGAAGGTCGGCGGCGACGTCCACGAGGCGAAGCGCGGGATTTTCGTGGCGACGGGATCGCGCGTGAAGGGCCTGCCCCAGGTCGGCCTCGAAATCAACAAATCCACGGTGATCTCCTCGGACGAAGCGCTCTTGCTCGAGCGCGCCCCCGCCTCACTCGCGATCGTGGGTGCCGGAGCCGTAGGGATGGAGTTCGCCGACATCTTCGCGGCCTTCGGGACCCAGGTGACGCTGATCGAGGTGCTCCCGCGGATCCTGCCACTCGAGGACGCGGACTCGTCCGAGGCCCTGACGAGGAGCTACAAGAAACGCAAGATCGAAGTCCTCGCCGCCGCCGCCATCAAGAAAGCGACCGTCAAGAAAGACGGTGTATCGCTCGACGTGCAGGTGGGCGGGGCAACCCGGACGATCGATATCGCGGCCGTGCTGATGGCTGCCGGCCGCGCGGTCAACACCGAGAACATCGGGTTGGCCGAAGCGGGGGTGCAGCTCACCGAACGCGGGTTCATCAAAGTGAATCACGACCTCGAGACGACGGCGCCCGGGATCTACGCGATCGGCGACGTGGCGGGTCCGCCGATGCTCGCCCACAAGGGCGAACGGGAGGGAATGCACGCCGCGGAACATCTCGCCGGACGCATACCGCCCCACATCAAATACGACAACGTTCCCAACGTGACGTACTGCGCTCCCGAGGTCGCAAGCGTGGGGATGACCGAAGACCAGTGCAAGGAGCGCAAGCTCGACTACGTCGTCGGGCGGTTCCCGTTCTCCGCCAGCGGGCGCGCGCGGACCACCGGGGAGACGGAAGGCTTCGTCAAGATCATCCGCGGTAAGCAGTACGGCGAGGTGCTCGGCGCGCACATCGTCGGCGCCCATGCCTCGGAAATCATTCACGAGCTGGTCGTCGCGCGAGAGAACGAGTACACCGTCGAAGAAATCGAGCTCGCGATTCATGCCCATCCGACCTTCTCCGAATCGATCGCCGAGGCGGCGCTCGACTCCCTCGGCAGGGTGATTCACATCTGACCGACGTCGAGAAGGATCCGCTCGCGATCGGGCTCGGGGCTCTGGCCTGCGGCATCGGGATGGGCGGCGGGACCATTGGTGCGGCCTTGATCGCCGTGCGCGTTTCGCAGCACGTGACCTCCGCGAGCTACGGCGCGAAGTTCGCCGACACTTCACTCGATCTCTACGTCGGCCTCGTGCTTGGCATCGCCGTGGCCGCGGGATTCGGCTGGCGCCGCAGCCGGCCGCTCCATAACGAATGGCAGGGGGGCGTGGTCAGCGTGCTCGCGGCGGTCGGGGCCCTGCTCACGTCGTTCCTCGCAGTGCCCTTCTGGCAATTCTTCCATTTCTGGGGGCTCGGGTTCTGGATCATCGCGAATTTCGCGCTCGGCGCGGCCGGGAGCGCCTGGGCCCTCCGGGGCGCGGGAGCGCGCGAAGCGTGAGCTCTCCGTCGCGTTGCGAGCCTCACCCCCTGACCCCCTCTGCGCGATGCGGAGTGGGGGAACGCAGCCTGGAAATCCTGCTCCCTGGCCTCACGCCGTACATCGAGGCCCTCGAATGGCAACGGGCGCTCGCGGCCGATCGCATCGCGGGCCGGCTCGATCACGACGTGCTACTGTTGCTCGAGCACGCACCCGTCATCACGCTGGGCCGGGGCGCGCGGGCGCGGCATCTCCTCGATTCGGACGGGCTGGACGTGATCGAGATCGAGCGCGGCGGCGACATCACGTATCACGGACCGGGGCAGCTCATCGGCTATCCGATTCTCGATTTGCGCGACCACCGGATGGATCTGCACTGGTATCTGCGGTCACTCGAAGCCGTATTGATCTCTGCTCTCGCCGTCTGCGGCATTGATGCCGAACGGCGGGACGGCTATACCGGAGTTTGGGTCGACCACGGTCGCCGCAAGATCGCGAGCATCGGGGTGCACGTGAAGCAGTGGGTCACGTGGCACGGATTTGCGTTGAATGTGACGACCGATCTCGCGGCGTTCGACCGTATGGTGCCGTGCGGCATTGCCGGAGTCGAAATGACATCGGCGGAGAGCGAACTCCGGATGGGGAGCGCGACCGAGTTGTGGGACGCGGCGGTGCGCGCAGTGTCGGACTCGTTTTACACGGTATTCGGCTACACGCGGTGACCGAGTTCCTGGACAAGTTGCGCGAGCAGACGGGGGCCACGCCGGAGCGCGTGCCGCCGGGACAGGTCGTGACGACCAAATGGCCGGTGCTGCACTACGGCGACGTGCCGGTCGTAGACACGGCCACCTGGACGTTCGACGTCTCGGGGCTGGTCGAGCACCCGTTCACGCTCTCGTATGCCGAGCTCCTCGCGTTACCACAGACGCAGGTGCGCTGCGACATCCATTGCGTGACCCGCTGGAGCCGGCTGGATAACACGTTCGAGGGAGTTGCGGTGCAGTCGCTGCTCGAGCGCGCCGGCGTGCAGCCGGGAGCGGCGTACTGCGTGGTGTTCGCCGAGCAGGGCTTCACGACCAACCTGCCCCTCGCAGACCTCGATCGGCCCGAGAATCTCATTGCCTTGAAGCACGATGGAGCGCCGCTCACGCCCGAGCACGGCGGTCCGGCACGGCTCCTCGTCCCGCACCTCTATTTCTGGAAGAGCGCCAAATGGGTGCGCGGGCTCGAGCTGTTGGCGCACGACATGCCGGGGTTCTGGGAACAGAACGGGTACCACATGCGTGGTGACCCGTGGCTCGAAGAGCGCTATGGCGGCCGCGCGCTCACGAAACACGAGATCAACGCGCTCCGAAACAGGAGCAAGCGGAAATAGCAACGGTCGAGCGAATGCTCGACCGTTGTGTCAGCGCGCCCCGCGGGGCTCAGCGCCAGTGACGGTGCCTGCCACCCCCGCTGCCGGAACTGAACGCCACGCTCAGCCCCACCGACGCAAAGTTTTGATTCCACTGGTTGGCGTAGAGCGACCCGTCGGGATACATGAGCGTGCCGATCCCGCCCCACGAGTAATCGACAAACGGCGTGAGCGACACGCTCCGGCCGATCGGAATATCGACGCCGACACCCGTCGTGAAGCCCCAGCCCGTCCCCGTGACAGGTGGCGAGACGTAATAGTTGCCGAAGTTGTCGTACCCGGCGTACTCGGATTCGTGATAGGTCGAGAATCCGACGCCGCCCTTGAGATAGAACCGGCTCGTCCCTGCCGGATATACGTAGAGCGCGGCGCCAACGGTCGACATGGTCTGAGTCAGGCCGCCGGAGCCGTTGGTCCACCCGTCGACGAAGCCTCCCAAACGAAGCGATCGATTGAGGGTGCCGCCCAGCTCGAGAGAGCCGGTGATGCCGCCGATACGCGGTCCGGTGCCGCACACGTCGCAGGTGTAGTTGGCCGTCCCGTAGCCTGCGCCGAAGCGCAGCCAGAATCCTCCGGGCCCGCGTTCGTATTGCGCGGCGAGCGGAGCGGCGAACCACGCGCCGGTCAAGAGAGTGAGCAAACTGAACCGCGAGAGGTGACGCATACGAGTGTCCTCTTTTGAGATCGACGTGTGTCCACTTCGACTTCTTTGGACGGCACTCGGGGCGCCGCGTTACGGCGGACTGCGACACGCCCCAGCTAACTCCCCCGCGCGGTAACGCATATCTTGGTCCAGCGCGACGGCCGGAGGTGAATCGTCGTCGCCACCGGCAACACCCGGAGGCATTCCTGTGACTGCCCCTACGCTCTCCGAAGACACCGTCATTGTCTCGTACCTGACCCTTCGCAAAGTGGTCGGCACGCTCGGCATGGCGTTGCCCGTAGTCGTCGCGATCTGGGGCTTCGCGCTCCAGCATCGGGTGGAGCTGCTTCCCTCGATCAGCGACTACTACGGGCTTCGCACTCGCGACGCGTTCGTCGGAATTCTGTGCACCATCGCGTGGTTTCTCTTCACGTATCGGGGGTACGAGAGATCCGACGACCTCGCGGGAAACTGCGCGTGCATCTTCGCCCTCGGAGTCGCGCTGTTTCCCGTCAGCGGCTCCCGCGTCGAGCACGTCATTCATTTCCTGGCCGCCGCGGCGCTGTTTCTCGTGCTCGCGTATTTCGCCCTCTTCCTGTTCACGAAATCGTCGGGCTTCGAGACGCACGCCAAGCTGCTGCGCAATCGTGTCTATCGTGTTTGCGGTGTCGTGATGCTCGTCTGTATCGGGCTGATCGCGGCGTATCAGATCGCCCCGACGTCACCGACGCTCGCGCGCTGGAATCCGGTCTTCTGGCTCGAAACGATCGCGCTCTGGGCCTTCGGCTTCTCCTGGTTCGTGAAGGGGGAGGCAATTCTCAAGGACTGAACGGGCCATGAACCAGACTGTTGTATCCGCCACGATCGTGGCGCTCGGGGTGGCGGCGGGCGGGCTTGCCGCCGGCGCGGGGTTCGCGCGCGGCCGCGCGACGGACCGCTATGTCGAGGTCAAGGGCGTGGCGGAGCGTGGAGTCAGCGCCGACCTCGCGCTCTGGCCGCTCCGGGTGACGGCCGTCGGCAACGACCTGGTCGCCGCCGAGGCGCGGATTGCCCAGAACACGGCGCAGGTCTATGCCTTTCTCCGGCGGCACGGGATCGATACGGCGCAGGCGGATCTGCAAGGGCTCGACGTTACCGACGCGTTCGCCAATCCGTACGGCGGACCGCGGCAGCCGCAGGCGCGCTACATCCTCAGCCGCACGATCATGGTGCGCTCCGAGCACGTGGATGTTGTCCTGACCGCCAGTGCCAGGGTCGGCGAGCTCGTCGCGGCCGGCGTCGTGCTCTCGGGGAGTCGAACGGGATTTGATCCCTCCGGCCCGACGTTCCTCTTCACCAGATTGAACGAGTTGAAACCCGTGATGCTGAAGGAGGCGGTCGCCAGCGCGCGCCAGGCCGCGGATCAATTCGCCGCCGATTCCCGGAGTGAGCTGGGCGGCATCCGGCAGGCGAGCCAGGGTGTGTTCGTGATCCTCCCGCGCGACCAGGCGCCGGGAATTACGGAGCCGGGACAGGTGCTGAAGACCGTTCGGGTCGTCAGTACGGTGCAGTATTACCTCACAGGAGGCACCCCATGATCCTCGGCATGCCGTACTTCACGTTCTTCCATGTCGCGATCAGCCTCGCGGGTTCTTTCTGACCGGCGCGACGCTCCCCGCGGTAACGGTGTTTCTCGCCCTGGTCCTGCTGACATTCTTCCGGCCGGCGCGTCTCGAGGACGAGGCCTGAGCCTGCAAAGTCTCTTCGAACTGCTGCAGTCCGCGCTCGCCGGCCGCTACACTCTGGAGCGTCAGGTCGGTGAAGGAGGAATGGCGGTCGTCTTTGCCGCCAGGGACTTGAAGCACGACCGCGAGGTGGCGGTCAAGGTGCTGCGGCCCGAGCTTTCCGCCGTCGTCGGCGCCGACCGGTTTCTCCGGGAAATTCGTTTCACCGCGCGGCTGCAGCATCCACATGTCCTGCCGCTGTACGATTCGGGGAAGGCCAACGAGCTCCTCTTTTACGTCATGCCGCTCGTTCGCGGTGAATCGCTGCGCGAGCGCCTGCGGCGGGAGCATCAGCTGCCGATCGCGGAATCGCTCACGCTCACCCGAGCGGTCGCCGGTGCTCTCGATTACGCGCACCGGCAGGGCATCCTGCACCGGGATATCAAGCCGGAAAACATCTTGCTGCAGGACGGGCAGGCGCTGCTCGCGGATTTCGGAATCGCGCTCGCCGTCAGCTCTGCGGGAGGCGATCGCCTGACCCATACCGGGATCTCGGTCGGGACGCCCACGTATATGAGTCCCGAGCAGGTCGCGGGCGACGAGTCGCTCGATGCGCGAACCGACATCTACGCCCTCGGATGCGTCGCGTACGAAATGCTGGCCGGAGAGCCGCCGTTCCGTGGCCGGAACACGCAGGCCGTCATCGCCGCCGTCATGACCGGAGAGGCGAAGCCGCTCACCGAACAGCGCCGCAACGTGCCCGATGCCGCAGCGGCCGCGATTCATTGCGCCATCGAGCGCCTGCCGGCCGATCGATTCGCCACAGCCGCCGAATTCGCGAGCGCGCTGGACGCGGGCGCGAAGGCCCCCCGACGAGCTCGCGCGAGACCGTGGCGATTCCGGAGAACCGCTCTCGCGGGCGCGGCGGCGGGCCTCGGTATCGGTATCGGTATCCTACTCGGCGTGGTGCGCTGGCCACATACCGGGAGCGGCGCGCCGGTGCGTCGCTGGAATCTGGCGCTCTCCGAGGCGGCCCCCGTGGCCCTGGCGGGCGCGAGCCAGGCGATCGCGTTGTCTCCCGCGGGCGATCGGCTTGCCTACATCTCCCCCCGCGGCGGCACGACCGTGCTCGTGGTTCGTCCGCTCGACGGCGACTCCACCATCGTCCTGAGGGGAACGGAAGGCGCCTACGATCCGTTCTACTCGCCCGACGGCGCCTGGATTGGGTTCTTTGCCAACAACCTCTTGCGCAAGATCCCGGCAAGCGGAGGTGATGCGGTCACCCTCGTGCAGGTGGATCGCGTCACCGGGGTCGCCTGGCCGGCGCCCGACCGAATTCTGGTGTTCGAAAACGAAGGCTTCGATTTGCACTGGATCGGGGCCTCGGGCGCCCCCGCCGACTCCACCGTGCACCTCGCCACCCAATTCGGTACACCGGATGTGCTCCCCGGAGGACGCTGGGCGGTGGGACAGCTCTCCTCCGGTCAAATGGCGTTGCTGTCGCTCACCGATGGCAGGGAGCTGGCCATCACCCGGCGTGGGGTGCTGCCGCTCGACTCCGTTCGTCAAAACGACCTGCTGTTTGGCGCCAGCCCGCACTGGCTCTCGTCCGGCGAGCTGATCTACGGCGCGGGCGACGGCGTGCTCATGGGGATGCCGTTCGAAGCCGCCAGCCACAAGGTGTCTGGCGAGCCGGTCCCGCTCATCAGCGGCGTGCGGATGGAGGCAGGGTTCGGATATGCCGAATTCGCGATGGCGCATGACGGAACGCTGATCTACATCCCTGGTGGAAACCAGTTCTACGTCAATCTTGCGTTCGTCACGCCGCGCGGCACGTTCGACACGCTTCCCTTCCCTCGGGGCCCCTACACGCAACCCAGGATCTCCCCCGACGGCAAACAGATTGCGGCGCAATTGCGCAATCCCATCGGCGGGTGGCAGGTGCTGCTCATGGACATCGCGACGGGCGTCCGGCAGCCGGTCAATGTCGAGGGCAATTACCGCGCCTTTCCGGCGTCGTGGCTCCCCTCGGGACGCGAGTTGATGATCGGTCTTTGGGACCCCGTGCAATTCCTGAACTATGGCGCGCGCATTCAATCGCTCGACACCGGCGCGTCGCGAGACTTGCATGTGTCCGGTGCGTCGTACATGACCATCGCGCCGGATGGCCGTTCGTTTGTGTTTTCAGACTGGCGCACGGGCGAGCTCTATATCCGCTCGCTTGGAAACGACACGGCCCGCGTCCGGATTCCGGCGCGTGGGTTCGCCGCAAGCTTCTCGCGCGACGGGCGCTTCGTCGCGTGGGGCGGGGTGGACGGGGCGGTGGAAGTCTCTCCGGTCCCGCCCACCGGCGCGATCTACCGCGTCGCCGAACGCGGGCAGATGCCGCTGTGGGCGCCGCAGGGCGACGCGCTGATCTATCGCGATGGAACCCGGTACTATCGGGCCCCGATTACCACGTCCGGGGGCTTTCACGCCGGCCGGCCCAGTTTGGTGGCGGAAGGACCGTTTCTCTCGACGTTCGCTTGGAACCACGCGATGGCTCCGGATGGACGCTTGCTCGTGTTGCTCGGAAGCCCGCAGCAACACGCGTCCACCCTTGGCGTCGTCACAGCATTTCCGGCGTTCGTTCGCAATGGTCTTCGAACCGGCCCCCGGTAGGGTGGCTAGAACCGCACGACGAAGCCGATCCCCAACGACGAAGGGTCCCCGCCTCAGCCTTCGATCTTGTAGATCTCCCGCCGCCCGTGATCGACGAGCTCGTGATACCCTTTCATGATCTTTTCCATCTCCTTCATTTCTTCGCTGCGTTGTCCGACGCCGGACATCATTCGCTCGAAATCCCCCACGCTCTCGACCTCCATCTCCGACACGACCGTCCAATAGCGCTCGGCACAGAAATCCGTCATGACGCGCATCTTCGGCATGCCGCTCTTCTCCGACAGCTTGGACATGGCGAGAAATTTCTCGACCAACGGCCGGACCTTCCCAGGCTGGCAATACATGATGTCGCGGATCATCAACATGACGGGATTCCTCCACCGAAGGGGTGAACAGGGCGCGCCGGAGACTGGTGCCACCTAACGTATACATCGCTTGCCATCGTTCCGCCCACCATCCGTTCCACTAGGTTTCCCTGATGGCGTTCTCTGTCGAACCGATCTCCATCTCGTCGTGGACCGAATTCGTCCGTTTCGTCACCGGTGAGTTCGACAACCGGTGGCAGTTTCGTGGCTCGCTCAGCCATCACCGGCTCGAGTCCGCCCTGGAGCGCGCGGCCCTGCACTGGGGGTTCCCGCTGTCGGAGCTGCCGGAGGTCGAACGCCGGTTATTGCGCGATTTCAAGCGCGCATTTCCACCGCGCGCGGAGATCGATCTGCCACCGCGTGATGCGGACCTCGACTGGCTCGCGCTCATGCAGCACCACGGCGCGCCGACCCGGCTGCTCGACTGTACTTACTCGCCGTTCGTGGCGGCGTTCTTCGCGCTCGAGATGCTTCTCAAGAGTCCTCCCGACCCTGAGCGCAGCGCGACGGTGTGGGCCTTCAGCGGCGACCCCACGAGCAACGATGCCGTCGCGGAATTGATCCCGCAGGGACGGCTGCGTGAGCAATTCGCAAAACTCTCGGCGGAGCGGGCGGGACCGGCGTTTCGCGCCGTGTTTCTCGAAGCCGATCCCCCGCTCCGCTTCGCGACACCGGTCAACCCGTACCAGCTGCACGAGCGCCTCATCACGCAGCAGGGTGTGTTCATGTGTCCGGGAGACATCAGCCAGCCGTTCGAAGCGAATCTCGAGGCCGTACCGGGCGCAACTGCCGCGAATAGCCTGAAGAAGCTGCTCTTGGCTCGCTCGATGTTGGCAGAGGGCTTCGCGGGACTCAGGAGCATGAACATCACGGCCGCGTCGCTGTTCCCCGGGATCGACGGGTACGCCCGCAGCCAATTCCACTCGCTCGAGTTCCTGCGCTCCGTCCCGCTGTTCGAGGGGTCTATGTACTAGCGCCCATCAGCTCGTAGAAGCGTTGGAACACGGCGATTCCATCCCACAGCTGGCTCAGCTCCAGCTTCTCGTTCGGCGCATGCAGCCGGTCGTCCGGGAGGCCAATCCCCGTGAGGATGACCGGCGCGCCACTCTTGCCCAGTGCCGGAACGATGGGAATCGACCCCCCCGCCCGGACCGGTGTCGCGGGCCGACCCACGACCTCCTGGAATGCCTGATCGAGCAGTTTGAAGGCGGGATGCGACAGCCGCACCTGCGCCGGGTTGGCGCCGTGGAGAAACCGGACGCTGGCCGTGACGTATTTGGGAGCCAGCCGCTTGACCGCCGCCGCCAGCTGACGCTCTACGGTGGCGAGCTTTTGATTCGGGACGAGCCGTAGGCTGACCTTGGCCATCGCTTCAGCCGGAATGACCGTCTTCGCCCCCTCGCCCGTGAACCCGCCCTTGATGCCGTGAATCTCGAATGTCGGCAACGCCCAGAGACGCTCGAGCACGGAGTGACGGCGTAATCCCGTGAGCGCCTTCGCCTGCACCCGTCGTTTCAGGAATTCCGCCTCGCGAAACGGGAGTTTCTTCCAGGCGCGCAGCTCGGCGGCGCTGGGGGGCTTCACCGCCGCATAGAGCCCGGGCACGTTGATCCTCCCGTCCGGCCCCTTCAAGCGGCCCAGCAGGCGCAGGAGTTCTTCGTGCGCATTCGGCGCGGCGCCCCCGAACTCTCCGGAATGGAGGTCGGTCTTGGCGGTGCGCACCGTGATCTCGGCGTAGCAGATGCCACGGAGCGCGGTGTACACGGCCGGCCATCCGCGCGCGATATACGCCATGTCGGCGATCAGGATCGCGTCGGCGCGCGTGCGCTCCGGCTCGCGCTCGAGCAAGTCGAACAGCACGCGGCTGCCGTATTCCTCCTCGCCTTCGATGAGAAACCGAAAATTGACGGGCGGCGCGCCGCACGCGGCGACCGCTTTCAAGAGGCAGAACACCTGTCCCTTGTCGTCGGCGGCGCCGCGCGCAAACAGCGTTCCGTTCCGCTCGGTCGGCTCGAACGGCGGCGTGATCCATTCATCGAGCGGATCAGGTGGCTGCACATCGTAGTGGCCGTAGATGAGCAGCGTCGGAGCCCCCGGCACTTCCGGACCCACACCCCACACGACGGGGTGCGTGTCGCTCCCCAGCAGTTGCACCGTTGTGCAGCCGAGCCGCTCGAGTTCGCCCGCGACCCACTGGGCGGCGCGGCGGCAATCGGCGTCGTGCGCCGGCAGGGTCGAAACAGACGGAATGCGGAGAAAACTTTCGAGCTCTCGAACGAGCGCGTCGCGATCGATCATGATGGCGCGACAATCTAGACGCGCCGAGCGCGCCTAGCCAGCAACTTGGCCGCGGGTATATTCGCGAAATGCGGACGACCGCATCGTACGACCTCTTCCCCGACGCACCGAGCGAACGCGCCATCGCCCGCGCGCGCTGGCTCGCTCGCGTGGGGCGCGTGGCCGACGCCGAAGCGGCATATCGCGGCATTCTTGCGGCCACGCCGGACCTGAAGGCCTGCTGGGCCGAATGCTTCGAGCTGCTGCGGAGCCAGAACCGCACGGAGGATGCCCTGCGGCTCGCGGAAGCGGCACTGGGACATTTCGGCGAGAGCGCGTTTCCCTACACGCTCAAGGGCGCGGCGCTGATCGAGCTGCGCCGGTATCGCGAGGCGCTGCAAGCGCTCGAGCACGCCCTCGAGCGCGATCCCGATCTCGGTCTCGCGTGGCACGAGCTCGGGTACGCCGCCTATCGGCTGGGCGATCCCAATCGGGCGCTGCTGGCGCTCGATCGGGCGTTCGCGCTCGAGCCGCATACCGAAACCCTCCAGCTGCGCGGGCGGATTCTCCGCGATTCCGGCCGGTATCAGGCAGCCGAAGTCGCGTTCGAGGCGGCGTCACAAACCGCGGAGCACAACGAGCAACGGGAAGCGGCCGAGGCGGAGCTGTCCGCCACCCGCCGATTCGCCTTTTACTCGCCGAAGCGGCCGGAGGAGCTGAGCGCGCACGATCGCTGGTTTTCCGAAACCGGCGCGATCGTCCTCGCGGCTGCCCGTGCGTCGGCCCCGCCGAGCGACGAAACCCTGGTGCACGCCTTCCTCGAGGTGACCGACAATTGTCGCTGGAAGTTCGGCCAGCTCGTGGTCCTCGGTCCGAGTCTCGCCGTGTTCAACCTCCTGGCGGACGGACTGCAGGCGCCGCTGGTCGAGCGGGGGGCACTCGATCCCCATGCGGTGCCGCTCGTCGCGGCGTTACGCCCGCTGTCATCCGACGCGGGGTGGAACGCGGCGGCGGCGCAGGTGGCGGAGCATGGAGCCGGACTGGTGTTCACCCTCGAGCACGCCGCGGAGTCCACCGCCCAGGCCGACGTGGTCGGTGTCCTGCTCGAGAACGGCGTGCGTGCGTCACGGGCTCCGGATACGGCGCACGCCCTGTCACTCGCCCAGCATCCCGCGGCCAGGTTGGCGTCGCGAAAACTGGGCGGGTGACGCGCCCGCTCACTCCGCCGGCATGCCCGGGCGCGAGTAGAGCGCCTCGTACGGATCGCGATCGGGCTGGGTGAAGACGCGCACCTGGATCGCGCGAACGGTCTCGGCGAGGTTGCCGCCGTTCTGCAGATAGATCTCATCGAACAGATTCAAGTTCATCCGGTACAGCCGCTCGGCGATCACGACCGCGTTGTTCAGATGCTCGCCGGCAAACCAGCGCCAATCGTACGTCTCGAGCGACTGGCCGACGGCTCCGGCGAGCTGGGCACTCGCCCAACCGAACAGGGTACCCCTGGCCCGCTCGAGCGCGGGGCCTTCCAGACCGCCGGCATAGGCGGAATCCAGACGCCGGGCCAGCTCGGCGTAGAACACATCGAGAATGCGCTCGTCGCGCCAGCGAGCCGCCGCGCGGCCGGCGTCGATCGTGTCCCCGCGCGACCGAAAGAACGCCTGCGCGCCGCGGTACCCGACGAAATTCGCGAAGCTCTCGTTGAACGCGGTGTGGCTCTTCACGTAGAGCGTATTGTGGGTCAGCTCGTGAATCACGGTTGACACGAGCTCCATCGTATCGCGCATGATCGCGGTCGAGAGCAATGGATCGCTGAAGTACCCGAGGGTCGAGAAGGCCGCCGCGGGACGCAGGAACGTGTCGTAGCCGTGCTCCTCGAGGCTTGCCGCCTCTCGTCTCGCACGGCCCAAATCGAAGAAGCCCTTGTACGGCACCTCGCCGACAATCGGATAGTGCCAGGTGAACTCCCGCAGCCGATCCCGCCGGCTCGCCTGCAGCACGAGCACCAGCGTGTCATGGCCGACCTTCGCGTACGTCGTGTAGGTATTCCCGGCGGTCAGGTGGAGCGAGTCCGCGGCGAAGGCACGGGCAGCCAGCACCAGCGCGAGCCGCTGGCGCAGAGCCGCCGGGGTTTGCGGATCCCGTACGAGAGCGGTAATGGACTGCCGCTTCATCAGAATGCGCGCTTCCTCGTACGCGGCACGAGCGATGTAGCGCGCGTCGGGACTCGAGACGAGCAGCACGATCAGGAGCAACGGCACGCCGACGACGATCCACACCGCGAGCCGCCACGCGAGGCGCCCCCATTGCGGGCCACGCCGCTCGATCAGTTGCTCCATCGCAGTCCAAACTGGTGGCGCGCGTGCCCCTGGTCCACCGACTGATACGCGTAGTCGAACCGCACCGGACCCAACGCGAGCCCGGCACCGAGCGTAAGCGGTGATCCCGCCACGGACGGCGCGCCGCCCGCCGCTCCGAACCGCGCCACGAATCCGACACTCTTGGTCACGATCCCCGCCTCCGCGCCGGCCGCGAGCGTGGCGCGCGCGTCTTCCGGCCAGCGGCCTTCGAGTGTCGTGAGCAAGCGCCACGTACCCTGCGGATCGACGTAATTCATCGTGAGCCCGGCGCGGGTGATTCGTCGCAGGTGAGTGCCATCGGAGAAGTCACCGGTCAGATTGACGACGCTCGCCGCCAGCGCGGCGATGTCGAACAGGGCGATCGCGACGCCGGCGTCACTGGCCCATGCATGAACGGGGGGCCCGGCCGCGTTGCGCTCGACGTACTTGCCTGATGCCCCCGCCGCCAGCACGCCATAGCGGACGACGAGCGTGCCGAGCCCGAGCACATCGGCGGGCGCCGGCTCCAGATCCACGCGCTCCGCCCCGAGGCCCCAGTCGAACCGGCCGATCCGCACCGCAGCGGCGCCCGAACGCACCAGCGCGCCGTTCGCGCGGTGCTCGTACGACCCCTCGAAGGCGGCCGACCGGATGGTGGCGATGCCCGTGGGATTCGCGAAGATTGCCGCCGCATCGCCGAGGATCGCGACGCTCGCTCCGCCAAGCCCGGCGGTTCTGACCGAAGGAGGATCGAATCCGTTGATCACCGCCTGCGCCGCCGACGATTCGAATGACACCGCGAGCAGCGTGACGCAGCACGCCACGGCTCCCGGCCCGCTCACGCGACAGGGACCGGATCGAGACGGGGCTCCGCCCGGTCGAGCGCCGCGATGTCCGCGTCGGGGGGCGACTCAGGGAAGGACGTGACGGCGTAGCGGAGCGCGAGCGGGCCGAGCAACGCGTGGAGCACGACCATCGCGGCGATGAGTGCCTCGAACGTGACGCCCCAACCCGGAAAGGCGCGCCGCGCCGCGGACCCGAGGAGCAGCGCCGTCCCCCCCTGAGACCACAACCCGAGCCAGGACGCCTGCGCGACCTCGCGAGACGCGTCCCGCGCGCCCCACAACGCCCCGTACCGCAGCGTGACCACGCGGACGCCGGCGAACAGCAGCGCCCAGGGCCACAGGTCAGCCAATGCGTCCACGCGAAGCCCGGCGCCGAGCAGCGCGAACGTGACCCCATAGGCGGGCAATCTCAGGATTCCCAGGCCCCGATCCAGCTCGGCGCGCGTTTCGTCGCTCGCGCGATTCGCGATCCACACCCCAGCCGCGAGCCCCACGAGGAAGTCGATGGCCCGCTCACGCACGAGAAACGCGCTCACGATGGCCAGCGCGCCGAGCACGCCGACGGCGCCGAACCGGGCCGTTGTGTAGCGCTCGGCGAGCGCGCCGAGCGCGATTCCCGCCGCGAGCGAGGCAAGGAAGCGCGACGTGGTCTCCAGCGACACCCGCAAATCCACGACTCCCGCGGCGGACACGAGGCGGGCGACCACGAGCACGGCAGCCAGAAGAACGATGCCCCCGAGATCCTTGATCACGGAGAGCTGCAGAATGGTCTTGCCGAGCTCGGCACGAGACCCGGATTCCGCGAGCACGGCGAACGTCAGGGTCGACGACGAGACGGCGGCCACCGATCCCAACGCCAGCGAAGCGGCCAAGCCGCTCGAGAAGGGCTGATGCGCCGTGAGCGGGAACCAGTGGCTGACGCTCGTCGCCACGAGCGCGACCGCGACGAAGGGAACGAGCACCGTACCCGCGGCAAGTCTGGAGAGCTGGTCGCGGCGCGAAGCCGAGACGTGAAGTGAAAGCGAGCGGCCGATCTCGAACGCGATGACCGTGAGCGCCGCGTTCCCGATGAACGCGAGCGCGCCCAGCTCGTCGGCCCGAACGAGGCCAAGCCATCCGGGGCCGACCATGAATCCCAGGACGACAATCCCCGTCACGCGCGGGAGGCGGACGCGTCGCGCCAGCTCCGCGCCGGCGACCGCCGCGACGACCAGAATGCCGAAGGCGAGCGCGGCACGACCGCCGAGTGGAGTAAACGGAGGGGCGGTGACTCGATGCACCAGGGCCATGACGAGACCCAGCGCAAACAGCGACGCGGCCCAGCGCATGGCGCGCAACATATCCGCGCGCGGCTGCTTTTGACAATGCAAGGGGCCGCCGATAATTTGTTGTGGGTGACAGCACAAAATTGGATTGAGGCGGTACACTTCGGGGACGACGGACTCGTCCCCGTCGTTGCTCAAAGCGGCCTTTCGGGTGATGTCCTCATGCTGGCCTACGCTGATCGTGAAGCCCTCGAACGCACGCGGGATACCGGAGAAGCACACTACCACAGCCGCAGCCGCGGCGTGCTGTGGCGCAAGGGCGAAACCTCGGGCAACCGGCAGGTCGTGGAAGACGTGCGTGTCGACTGTGATGGCGACGCGGTGCTCTATCTGGTGCGTCAGCACGGTCCGGCGTGCCACACCGGCACCCCGACCTGCTTCGCGCCCACCACGGGAAGTGTGCTGAGCCGGCTGGCGGGCACGGTTGCGGCCCGAGCCCGGGAGCGCCCGGCCGGATCCTACACCGTACGGCTGCTCGAGCAGGGCGTGCCGAAGATCGCGCAGAAGCTCGGCGAGGAGGCGACGGAGACGGTTGTGGCCGCGCTCGCCGAGGACGATGCCAGACTGGTGAGCGAAGCCGCCGACTTGCTGTATCATCTCGTCGTGCTGCTCGAGGCGAAGCGCGTGCCGCTCGACCGCGTGTTCGAAGAGCTGGAGCGGCGAGCGCAGTAATCCGATGGGTTTCGTTCACCTCCACACCCACAGCGAGTACTCCCTCCTCGACGGCGCCAACCGAATCCCCGATCTGCTCGATCGCACGAAGCAGCTCGGCATGGATTCGATCGCCCTGACCGACCACGGCAACCTGCACGGTGCCTGGACGTTCTACGAGGAAGCGAAGCAGCGCGGCATTCGCCCGATCCTGGGATTCGAGGCGTACGTCGCGTTCGGCAGTCGCCGCCGCCGCGAGAAGAACCCCGAGGCGCCGGCCGACTACGCCCACCTCGTGTTGCTCGCCACGAACCGCACGGGCTACGCCAATCTGATCAAGCTGTCGTCGATCGGATTCCTCGAGGGGTATTACCGCCGTCCCCGCATCGATCGTGAAACCCTGTCGCAACACGCCGACGGGATCGTCTGTCTTGCCGCTTGTCTTTCGGGGGAAATCGCGCTCTACCTGCGTCGCAACGATTTCGACCGCGCGCGGGAAGCCGCGCAGTGGTTTGCGGGCGTGTTCGGGCCGGACCGCTACTGGCTCGAGGTCCAGAATCACGGCATTCCGGACGAGCGCCAGGTGACGGAGGGCGTGTTCCGGCTGTCCCGAGATCTCGGGATTCCCGTGGTCGCGACCAACGATGCGCACTACCTCCGCCGCGAAGACGCCGAAGCGCACGACGTGCTGCTGGCGATCGGCACGGGCAAGGATCTCGATGACCCGAACCGGTTCCGGTTCACCGGTCAGGAGAGCTACGTCAAATCCGAAGCGGAGATGAAGCCGCTGTTTCCCGGGCATCCCGAGGTGCTCGCGGAAACCGTGCGCGTGGCGGACCGGTGCGAGTTCGACTTCGAGAAGCGTTATTTCCTGCCGCAGTATCCCCGTCCCCGCGAGTTCGCGTCCGACGTCGAGTTTCTGGTGCACCTCGCGCGCTCGGGGGCCTTCGCCCGCTACGGCACGCCGCTCACGCCCGCGGTCGAGCAGCGCCTGGAGTTCGAGCTCGACGTCATCAGCCGCACGGGATACGCCGGCTACTTCCTGATCGTCTACGATTTCATCCGTGCCGCCCGGGAGCGCGGCATTCCCGTTGGTCCGGGGCGTGGCTCGGCGGCCGGATCCCTCGTGGCCTATGCGCTCGGGATCACGAAAATCGATCCGCTCAAGTTCGATCTGCTGTTCGAGCGGTTCTTGAACCCCGAGCGCGTCTCGATGCCCGATATCGATCTCGACTTCTGCTTCGAGCGGCGCGGCGAGGTGATTCAGTACGTGCGGGAGCGCTACGGGCGTGAGTCGGTCGGGCAGATCATCACGTTCGGGACGCTGAAGGCCCGCGCCGCGTTCCGCGACGTGGCGCGAACGCTGCGCATCGAGCCCGGCGAGGTCGATCGCTTCACGAAAATGATCCCCGCGGGCCCGGGGTTCTCGATGTCGCTCGCCGAAGCGGGCGAGCGTTCCCCTGAGCTCAAAAGCCTCGTGCGGGCGGACGAGCGGGTCCGCAAGGTGCTGGACCTCGGCTCGCGCATCGAGGGACTCGCACGCCACGCCTCGGTGCACGCGGCCGGCATCGTGATCGCCCCGGGCCCGCTCGTCGACTACGTGCCCGTGTGCCTCGCGCCGCAGGAGCCGGACGCGATCATCACGCAGTACGACATGGTGGCGCTCGAGCGCGTGGGGATGCTGAAGATCGACATCCTCGGGCTCAAGACGCTCACCGTGCTCCACGATGCCGTCGTGATGATCCGCGAGCGGCACGGGGTGGCCATCGATCTCGATGCGCTCGACTTCAGTGACCCCGACGTCTACGCGTTGCTGCGTTCCGGCCGCACCGCTGGGGTCTTCCAGTTCGAGTCACCACTCGCGACCGACTGCCTGCGCAACATGAAGTGCGACCGGTTCGACGACCTGGTCGCGGCGAACGCGCTGCTCCGCCCCGGGCCGCTCGACACCGGGATGCATCTCGTGTTCATCAACCGCAAGCTCGGCCGCGAGCCGATCCGCTACCCGCACCCGGCGCTCGAGGAGATCCTCGCGCCCACCTACGGCGTCATCACCTACCAGGAACAGGTGATGCGGATCGCGAATGTGCTCGCCGGCTTCTCGCTTGCCGAAGCCGACGTGCTGCGCAAGGCGGTCGGGAAAAAAGACAAGGAGCTGATTCAGCAGGAGCTGGGGAAATTCGTCGCGCGGGCGGTAGAAGCGGGGCACGATCGTAGGGTCATCGAAGAAATCTCGGCACAGATCGAGACCTTCGGGCGCTACGGCTTCAACAAGTCGCACTCCGTCGCCTACACGGTGCTGTCGTATCAGACGGCCTGGCTCAAGGCGCACTACCCGGCCGAATACATGGCGGCCCTGCTCTCATCCGAAATCGGCAACACCGACAAGGTGGTGCAGTACATCAATGAGGCACGCGAGCTGGGGCTCCTCGTCCTCGCTCCGGATGTGAACGAATCGGGGTTCAAGTTTACCGTCGTTGGCGAGGGGCGGCTGCGCTTCGGGCTCGGCGCGATCAAGAATGTGGGTGAAGGCGCCATCGCCTCGATTCTCGAGGGACGCAAGAGCGGAGGACCGTACCGCTCGCTCGTCGATTTCTGCGACCGGATCGACCTGAGACTCTGCAACAAGCGCGTCATCGAGTCGCTCATCGATGCGGGAGCGTGCGACTCGCTGCACAGTCATCGCGCGCAGCTCGTTGCCGCCCTCGAGCATGCCTTTGCCGAGGCACAAGCCCGCCAGGACGAGCGCAACGCGGGCCAGCACGGCCTCTTCACCGAGGAGAGCCACGCTCCGACGTCGGCGTCCCGACTGCCCGAGATCGATCCGTGGAGCGAGCACGAGCGGCTGGCACGCGAGAAAGCCGTGCTGGGATTCTTCATTTCCGGCCACCCGCTCGCCAAGTTCCGTACGGAAGTAGAGCTTTTCGGAACCCGCACCACCGCGACGCTGGCGGAATGGAGCGAGCACAGGGTGCGCATCGCCGCCGTGGTCACCGTGGTCAAACGACAGATCTCCAAACGCTCGGGCGCCGAATACGCCCGTCTCGTGCTCGAGGACTTCCATGGCACCGCCGAAGCGCTGGTATTTCCCGAAGCGTGGTCCGCACTGAATCAGGTGATCCGTGCCGATGAGGCCCTGCTGCTGATCGGCGGCTATTCGGGACGCGACCGCGGCGAGGAACAGGCGGCGTTCATCGTCGAGCAAGCCCGCCCGCTCGCCGAGCTCAGAGGCACCGGGAACGTTGCCGTCCAGCTCTCATGGTCCGCGGAGAGCCCGCCCGATCCCGAGTCGGCCCGCGCCGCCGCCGCGCTGTGTGCCGCCCATCCCGGCCCCGCTCCGCTCCTGATCGAGTGGACCGGGTCGAATGGCAATGGTGGCTTGGAGCGCTTCCGCTCCCGGAGCATTCGGGTCGACGCGGGTGATGAGCTGGTCGCCGCGCTGCGCGCGCTGGTGGGCGCGGAGCACGTTTGCCTCAAGGCGGTGTCCTGATGGCGACCCACACTCTCGATTTCGAGCGACCGCTGCTCGAGCTCGAGAAGCAGATCGAAGAGCTGAAGCGGGTCGCGGCCGATACGGCCGTGGATGTCTCGAAAGAGATTGCTCCGCTCGAAAACAAGCTGGCGGAGCTGCGCGTCGAGGTGTACCGCGCGCTCACGCCGATGCAACGCGTCCAGGTGGCTCGCCATCCCAAGCGCCCCTACACCCTCGACTACGTCCGCTATCTCTTCAGCGATTTCGTCGAGCTGCACGGCGACCGCCTGTACCGCGACGACCCCGCGATTGTCGGCGGCTGGGCGCGGCTCGAGGGCGGCAGCGTGATGGTGATCGGTCACCAGAAGGGCCGCGATACCAAGGAAAACCTGCGCCGGAACTTCGGAATGGCGCACCCCGAAGGCTATCGCAAGGCGCTCCGCTTGATGCATCTCGCCGAGAAGTTCGGCGCGCCGGTCGTGACGCTGGTCGATACGCCCGGCGCCTATCCCGGACTGGGTGCGGAAGAGCGCGGCCAGGCCGAGGCGATCGCGCGCAACCTGCTCGAGATGGCATCGCTCAGGACGCCGATCGTTACCGCCGTGATCGGCGAAGGAGGCTCGGGTGGCGCGCTCGCCGTGGGGCTCGCCGATCGCGTGATCATGCTCGAGAACTCCGTGTACTCCGTGATCTCGCCCGAGGGCTGCGCGGCGATACTCTGGAAGGACGCGAGCCAGCGGGAGCGCGCCGCGGAAGCGTTGAAGCTCACCGCGGAGGACCTGCTCACGCTCGGCGTCGTCGATGAGATCGTGCCCGAGCCGCCGGGCGGAGCGCACGCCGATCCGGAAGCCGCCGCCGATCTGCTCGGCGATTCGCTGCGCCGTCACGTTCGCCAGCTGCGGCGGATCCGCATCGAGAAGCTGCGCCGCCGGCGCGAGGAGAAATACCTCTCCATGGGCGCGCTGAGCGAATAAATCCTCGTGGCATCCGTCGTCGAAGTCCGTTTCAAGGGCAATCGCAAGGAGTTCTTCCGCTGGCCCGAGCCCGCGGCGGACGAGCCGCGGCTCGACCTCGCGGTGATCGTGCAGGTCGATCGCGGCGAAGATCTGGGGAGCGTGTCCGCCGTTGGCCCGACGGCCGCCCGGAAGTGCGGTGGCTGCACGGGGTGCGCGATCGGCGCGGGCGGCGCCGATGCGGCGCCCCCCGAGCGGGCCGTGCTGCGGCTCGCGTCGGCCACGGAGATTCGCGTGGCGGAGGACCAGCGCGTCGAGGAGCACGTGGTGCGTCAGGCGGTGGCGGAACGGGCCGTTCGGCACGGCCTTTCGATCAAGGTCACGGACGCGGAGTGGCAATGGGATCGGCGGAAGCTGACGGTCTATTTTACGTCCGAGGAGCGGGTGGATTTCCGGTCCCTGGTCCGTGATCTCGCGGCACGCTACCACACCCGAATCGAGCTGCGGCAAATCGGCGCCCGTGACGAGGCCAAGCGCCTGGATGGCATCGGCCGCTGCGGCCGGCGGCTCTGCTGCGCGAGCTGGCTTCCCGAGCTCCGGCCCGTGAGCCTCACTTTGGCCAGAGATCAGCACCTTTCGCTCAATCCCTCGCAGATTTCCGGCGGCTGCGGACGCCTGCTCTGCTGCTTGCGGTACGAGCACGATTTCTACGTGCAGGCGCGGCAGCGGTTTCCCAAGGAAGGGAGGCTGCTCGAGACAGCCATGGGCACGGAACGCGTGATCGCGGTCGACATCTTCCGTGAGGCCGTGACGCTCAGGGCCGGCGACGGGAACGCCCGGGTCGTGCCCCTCGGGCAACTCGCACGCGAGCTCGAGACGCGCTCGTGACGAAATTCTATCTGACCACCGCGATCGACTACTCGAACGGCGAGCCGCACCTGGGGCACGCGCTCGAGAAAATCGGCGCCGACTGCATCGCGCGCTATCGACGGCTGCGCGGCGATGCCGTGCACTTCCTGATGGGCATGGATGAGCACAGCCAGTCCGTCATCCAGGCCGCGGCGCGGGCGTCGGTCACGCCGCAGTCGTGGGTCGATCGCATGGCCGGCACGTTCGCCGAGTACTGGCGCCGGCTGCATTGCTCGAATGACGACTGGATCCGCACCACCGAGCCGCGTCACGCCCGCGCAGTCGTGGGCCTGCTCGAGCGGATCCGGGCGCACCGGCCGAACGATCTCTTCGTGGCCGAGTACGAAGGACTGTACTGTACGGGATGCGAGGAGTTCAAGACCGACACGCAGATCGCGAACGGGCACTGCATCGAGCATCCGACCCTCGAGCTCGTTCCAACCCAGGAGCGCAATCAGTTTTTCCGTCTGAGCGCGTATCGCGATCAGGTGCTCGAGCGCATCGCCCAGGGCAGCTTCCGCGTGGAGCCCGAGATCCGCCGCAACGAGGTGCTGCGCCTGCTCGAGCGAGGGCTCGAGGACATTTCGATCTCGCGCCAGCGCCAGGCCTGGGGCATCCCGTTCCCCGGCGATGCGCAGCAGACCGTCTACGTCTGGTTCGACGCGCTCATCAATTATCTGTCCGCCACCGGATTCCCCGACCCGGGATACGAGCGGCTCTGGCCCGCCGACCTGCACGTGGTCGGGAAGGGGATTACGCGGTTTCACTGCGTCATCTGGCCCGCCATGCTCCTGGCCGCCGATCTCCCGCTGCCCCGTGAGGTGTGGGCGCACGGCTACGTGCAATGGGGCGGCACGAAGATGAGCAAGACCGCCGGCACGGCGGTGAACCTGAGCGACGCCATCGAGCGGCACGGCCCCGACGCGCTGCGCTATTTCCTGCTGCGAGAGGTCGGGTTCGAGAACGACGGCGACTTCACGTGGGACCGCTTCGATGCGCGCTACGTCGCGGACCTGGCCGACACCTTCGGGAATTTCGTGTCACGCTCTCTCGCCATGATCCAGCGGTATCGCGGCGGAACGGTGCCGGCCGATCCGGCCCAGTTCGATACCGCGATCGAGACCGACGCGCGCGCCGCGCTCGCGACGTACTCCCGCGCGATGGACGCGTTCGATCTGCAGGAAGGCGCGGCCCAATTGATCGGCCTCGCGGCGCGCGCGAACCGCTACGTCGAAGAGACCACGCCCTGGAAACTGGCGAAGGAAAAACAGGATGGCGCGCTCGACTCTGTGCTCGCGAATCTCGCGCGCACCGTTGTCCGGCTGGCCCTCCTGGCACAGCCATTCCTGCCGGAAATCGCCGAGACCATCTGGTCACTGCTCGCGCCACCCGCGGGAGAGACGCTGGCGCTCGCGGGATGGCAGAAACTCGCGGCTCCCGACGTGAGCGGACGAGCTATCTCTCGGCCGCCCATCCTCTTCCCGAAGCCCGCCACGGACGCGCTAAGTCCTCCGAAAATCGTGACGTAGCTCACTTTCCGTCGCATTGACGACCCTCCAGCCGGGGCGTATTATGGCCATTCCCTCGAGGGTACCGGACGATTCGCGCCCCCAGTCCGGCAGTGGTCTTTAGTACGCGTAGTGCACACCGAAGTTTTTGCGAGGTCTTCCCGATGCGGAAGCGCGCGGAGCGGCGATGGACGGTCATGCTGGTGCCTCACGGCGCGGGATCTTCCCGCGCGGTGGAGGTCTCGCACACCGTCATGAAGATGCTGCTCGGCACCGGCGGCGTGTTCGTGTCGCTGATCATCGTGCTCGGCATCGCGGCCCTCGTGCGCGGCGTGAGCATTACGCGCAACCGCGGACTCGAGCGAGAGAACCGCATCCTCGCCGACGAGATCCAGCGCATGCGTGAGCGGCTCACGACGCTCCACGACACCCTGTCGCTCATCGCGCAGCGCGAAGCCGACATGCGGCTCCTCGCCGGCCTTCCCCCGCTCGATTCGACCGTGCGGCAGGCCGGGATCGGTGGGCCGTCAGGACATTGGTCGGAGCGCGACAGTCTGGCCGCCGCGGGCCCGAGGGGCGAGGCGGCGCTGGCAACACGCATGGATGTCGATGCCATGCTGCGGCGCGCCGACATCCTCGTGCGCTCGGTAACCGAAGCGTACGACTCGCTCCACAGCCATCAACAGCGCTTTGCGGCGACGCCTTCGATCATGCCGACCAAAGGATGGCTCTCGAGCGCCTTCGCCGCCGAGCGCGAGCATCCGATCCTGCACCTCGCGCGTCCCCATGAAGGCATCGACGTGGCCGCGCCCATGGGGGCCGAGATTCTCGCCCCGGCGTCAGGCGTCGTGGCCGACGTGAAATGGCAGGACGGCTACGGAAACTTTCTCACGATCGATCACGGTTACGGGCTCATCACGCGGTACGCGCACTGTTCGAAGATTCTCGTGGTGCGCGGCCAGCGCGTGAAGCGCGGCCAGAGAATCGCGCTGGTGGGCTCGACCGGCCTCGCCACCGGCCCGCACGTGCACTACGAAGTCTGGGTGAACGGGCATCCGGTGGATCCGAAAAAATTCGTGATGCCGGACGCGTTAGTCGATTAAGTAGGCAGGCACCTCACTTCGAGAAGTCCACCTTCGGCGTCTCCGCCGCCCCCGGCGTCTGCAGCTCGAAATACTGACGCGGGCCCTTGCCGATCACCTTCGCCGTCAACACTTGCGGGAATCGCCGGATGTACGCGTTGTAGCGGTTCACGGCGTCGTTGTAGTCCTGCCGCGCGACCGCGATCCGGTTCTCCGTCCCCTCGAGCTGATCCTGAAGTGCACGGAAGTTCTCGTTCGACTTGAGCTGCGGATAATTCTCGGCCAGCGCCAGCAGGCGCCCGAGCGGCGCGGTGAGGGCCGCGTTCGCCTGTGACATCTGCTGGACGTCGCCCGATTGCACGGCGCCGGCCAGCTTGGCGCGCGCTTCCGCTACCTCCGTGAAAATCGTCTGCTCCTGTTTCGCATATCCCTTCACGGTCTCCACCAAATTCGGGATGAGGTCGGCGCGCCGCTGCAGCTGCACTCGGATCTGCGCCTCGGCGGCATTCACCTGCTCATCGAGCGTCTGAATCGTGTTGTAGCCGCACCCGGTGCTCGAGGTCACGAGCGCCAGCGCCAGGCCGGGCAGAAAACGTCGCGTCGCGTTCACGGTCACTCCGATCCGGTTAGGTCAGGCGATCGACAAATGCGGTGGTCCGTGCCACCGCGTCCAGGTAGGCCGCCGCCCGTGAGTCTCGCGGCTCGAGCGCGAGGCGCTTTGCGCCCGACGCATGGGCCGCGACGTCGTCCAGTGCCCCGCCCGGGAAGCCCACGACCGCGGCGGCCTCGCGCACCAGCTCCTCGGGGCGCTCGGGGACGGGGCGTCCCACGAGGCGCAGCAACGTGCGGAACATCGTAAACACCCCGGCACTGCTGCCAACCACCAGCTGCGTGAGCCGCTTTCCATTATTCCGAAATGCCGCGGCGGATTGCCGCAGCCGGACGAGCTTGCCCCGCAACTCGGCCTCGAGCTGACGGCGAATGTCTTCGCGACGGACCACCACGCCATCCCACGGACTGCGGCCGGCGATCACGCGGTGGGCGGCCCGCAGGTCGTCGTATTCGATGGCAAACACGTCGCTCGAGTCGCGCCATTCCTGCTCGGTGAAGATCAGCGGCGGCTCGTGTCCCTGTCGCACCCAGCGGGCGAGCGGTTGGTCGAGTGACGCATACAGCGCCTCGTCGATCGTATCGCAGATGAGCAGCGTATTGACGTCGCCGGCCGATCTCGCACTTGTCCGCGCGGCCGAGCCGTAGACGAGCAGCGCAACCAGACGCGCGCCGAGGGCCTGTTGGATCTGTTCCGCGAACGCCGCGAGCGCATCGGCCATCAGAATTTCCCTCCCGCTCCGCCGCCGGAGAACCCGCCACCGCCTCCGAATCCTCCAAACCCTCCGCCGAATCCGCCCCCACCTCCTCCGCCCCAACCACTCCGGCGCCCTCCTCCAAACATATTGCCCAACAGAAACGGCCAGAGGATACGGCCGCGCGTCAGGAGAAGGATCACGAGCAAGAAGAGCAGGAAGCCCCAGGGTACACCGCGACGAGCAGGGGCGCCCTGCTGCTCGGGCGGGGGCCGCGCTGCATTGAGGGTGACCCCGAACGCGTCCGCATACGCCTGCGCGATCGAGTCCACGCCAAGGACCAGCGCCGCCCCATAGTCCTCGCGCGCGAGCGCTGCGCCCATCGCGTCACGAATCCGTCCGACGCGGGCGTCCGGCAGGAATCCCTCCGCTCCCCTACCGGTCGCGATGAACAGCCGTCCGGTTCCCGGCTGATGATTCTTTCGCGGCACGAGCAGGATCACGACCCCGAGATTTTTCGTCGGGTCCCCCGCGTCGCCTTTGGCGCCCACGCCCCATTGCCGCCCGATCTGCACCGCCACGTCGCTCGCCTCACGGCCGCCAAGATCGGGCAGCGTGACGACCGCGATCTCGCCTTTCGTTTCGTCCCGAACCTGAGTGATCAGGTCCGTCAGCGCCTGGACGGAAGCGGGATCGACCACCTGAGCGAAGTCGTTGACGTAGCCAACCGGCGCGGGGATCGCGAGTTGCGCCAGGATGACAACGCCGGACAACACGGGCAGCATGGCAACAAGCTAACGTGGTGTCCCGAGCAGTGGCGCCTGGGAGCGCCACTCGCTATGGTACTGCCACCTTTCCAAGAGACCGGGAGTCGAACGTGCTGGTCGTGCCAGGCTTGCGTGCAACCGCGCTCGTTGCATTGGCATGCGCTCTCGCAACGGCGCTGCGCGGCCAGGGTGAAGGCGTGGCCACGCGCTCCAAGGGCCGCCTCAACGCCCCGGTGACGATGTACGAGATGTCGGACTTCCAATGTCCCTACTGCCGTGACTTCGCGTTGAACACGCTCCCTACGTTGGAGCGCGAATACATCGCGACCGGGAAGGTGCGGCTCGTCTTCATCGTTTTTCCCATGCAGAACATCCATGCGAATGCCATGGCCGCCGCTCAGGTGGCGTTGTGCGCGGCGCATGAGAACAAGTTCTGGCCGGTCCACGATGCCCTGTTCTCGCGGCAGCCTGAATGGGCGCCGCAGAAAGACCCCACCACGTATCTCCTGGCGCTCGCCGATTCCGCCGGCGCGAACGTGGGGGGGGCCCTGCGTCAATGCGTGGACTCGGGTCGCGGCCGCGACGCGGTCGAAGTCGACGTCGCCGCGGCCCAGCGGGCCGGTGCGCATAGCACGCCGACCTTTTACATCGAGGGAGGATTGATCGAGGGCGATGCGCCGGCCGCCGTGTTTCGCCAGGTGCTCGACTCGGTGTACCAGAGCAAGATCGGCCCCACCGCTCATCCCGCGCGCTGATGTCGCGTCCTTCGATCCTGTACCGGCTCAGTGTGACCGTCGCGGAGCGCGCGGCGCCGTTCGCGGCGCGGTTCGACAAGAAGCTTGCCAAGAGCCTGGACGCGCGGCGCGGCCTCACCGAGCGCTTTCAGCGGTGGGTGCAGGCCAGCCGCGACCCGAAACGACCGCTCGTGTGGGTGCACGCGCCGTCCGTGGGGGAGGGCCTCCAGGCCAAGCCGGTGCTCGAGACGCTGCGAGCCACCCAACCCTCATGGCAGCTCGTCTTCACGTTCTTTTCGCCTTCGGCGGAGCGGCTGGCCCGCACGCTGCCGGTGGACCTCTCCGACTACCTGCCGTTCGATCGTCCGCGTGACGTGCGCGCGGTGCTCGACGCCCTCAAGCCGACCGCGCTCATCTATTCGAAGCTCGACGTCTGGCCGGAGCTGACGCTGAACGCCGCGCGTCGCGGCGTGCGGCTCGCGCTGATTTCGGCGACGGTCGCCCCCAACAGCTCGCGGCTCCGCTGGCCCACGCGCCAATGGTCGTTCGGCGCCTACAACGCACTCGACAAAGTCGGCGCGATCAGTGAGGACGATGCGGGGCGGCTCGAGCATTTGGGCGCGCGCCACGACGCCATTCAGGTGACGGGCGACACGCGGTATGACAGTGTGGCGGAGCGCGCCGAACGGTTTGACCGGAACCGGGAGCCGTTTGCGCGCCTCGGCATGGCGGCCGCGGGTGGGTTCACGATCGTCGCCGGGTCGACCTGGCCGGCGGACGAAGCCGTCGTGCTGGGGGCATTCGCGGATTTCCTGGTCCAGGTGCCGGCGGCGCGGCTGATTCTCGCGCCCCACGAGCCGAACCCCGATCATCTCGCGGGCATCGCCCAGCGTGCGCAGTCGCTCGGTCTGCCCCGCCCCGTCCGCCTGTCACAGCTCGAGTATACGGGCACCTCGCCGCTCATCGTCGTGGACCGGGTCGGCGTCCTCGCGGACCTGTACGCGCTGGGGGACGTGGCGTTCGTGGGGGGAGGATTTCATCGCGCCGGGCTCCATTCCGTGCTCGAGCCTGCCGTGTTCGGCGTGCCCACGACGTTCGGGCCTCACTGGGAATCGAGCCGCGATGCTCACGTGCTGCAGGACAAGGGGGGCGGGGTCGCGCTTCCGGTCGAGGGACGCCAGCCGCTGCACTCGCAATGGCTCGTCTGGTTTCATGACGCCGATGCACGGAAAAAAGCCGGATCAGCGGGCAAGCGGATGGTGCGGGAGGGGCGTGGCGCCGCGGAACGGACCACCGCGCTCGTGGAGCGCGTCGTGATGGAAGATTATCGGGAGACGACGATTCCCTCGTAAGTGACCGACCGAGGGGAGATCAAGCCCAGCGTCAACCCCGTAATCAACAAGTCGCTCCAGCGCGCGCGCACATGAATGCGCAGGCTCGCGATCGAGTTGGCGTTTCCTACCTGTCCTTCGAGCACGTCTTCGAGACTCGGCTGGGACACCGTCATCAACCCCCAGAGAAAGTAGACCGGGTGCTTGGTGACGTGGAATTGCGCGCCAGAGGGCTGTGCCTGCGCGGGCTCCGCCATCGTGGCCGCGACGCCGAGATTGTGAGCGTCAAACGTCAACGCGCAGGCGCTCGTAGCCAGCATGAGCGCAAACGTGATCACGCGTGCCGTAGAAGAATTCACGCTGCTCCCGTAGAAGAGGACGTGAGGAAGGTTGGCGCGCAGCAAAGGTAGCGGCTCGCCGGGTACTTGTGAATCACAGACCGAGCGGGGGGCGGATGTCGATGTGTACCCCAATGCCAAAGGTCCCGGTAGTGGGCGCGGGGGAGGGCTGTTTTTCGGAATCGTAGGCCAAATGCACGCCAAACATGCCGAAGCCAAACGTGAGGCCGGCCGCCCAGCCGAATTCCGTGCTTTGAAAGGGGCTCGCGCTGTTCGTTCCCAATCGAGTCACACGAATACCCGGAGCGATCCACGGCTCCATCGTGACGTACGGGATCGGGACATCGACCGAGATTCCCACCGCTCCGGTGTAGCGCTGGTTCGAAGCGCCCGATTCGCTCCAAAACGCCGCCCCTCCTTGCACATTGATCGCAACCGGGATGAGTGAGCCGCCGATGATCCGATAGGCGGCGGCGCCGCCGTACTCGGTATTCGATCCTTGGACGGTAGAGGCTTGGCTTCTCACGCCGACCGTTGCGCTCACCGTGAACGCCTGGAATCCGGCCGCCGCGCGGGCCGCATACACATCGCCGCTGACGACGCTGCTCACATCGGGGTACCCCGCGTCAGCGGCGAAGAAGAAGCGGGAGCCTCCGCGGGGGGTGTTCCAGACCGGCATCCCAGGCAGCTGCGCGCGCGCCGCCGCCCCTCCGGAGAGGGCCGCGATGACGGCGAGAGCAAGC
>DATIWU010000013.1:0-2037 GCA_035519195.1 Gemmatimonadales bacterium | reverse complement strand
GATCGCGATGCCCTCAAGGGCGTGCCGCACCACGGCTTGGGCCGCGGCTTCAAGGCGGGAAAGGAAGAGATCGTGGGCCTGCTCGTCGCGCTGGAGCGCTTCGCCGCGACCGACGATGAAGCGGTGAATGCACAGCGCGAGGCCCGCCTCGCGCGGATCGCCGTCCTGATCGGTGCATTACCGGGTATCGGTACGCGGGTGCTAACGGCACGCGAGGCTGGGCGCGTGCCGGTGCTCGAGCTCGCGATCGACCCGTCCGTGGCGCGCGCGAGCGCGATCGAGCTCAGCGCGCGGCTGCAGCGCGGCGACCCGCCGGTGCACCTCTCGGAGCGGTTCGCGAGCCGAAACGTGCTGCTCGTCGATCCACAGGCGCTCCAGCCGGAGGACGACGAAGTGGTGGCCGACGCGATCAGGCGCGTGCTGAGCGGCCCGTCGTCGTAGGACATCGACGACCTCGGGTACTTCATGCAGGGATGGCCCCCCCGTGCAGTGTCAGCGCAGGCCTCCCTCGAACTCACGCAGGAGAGCTTCGCCGAGGGGCAGGCGAACCTTCTGCAGCTGCTCCAGGCACAACGCCTCTATCAGCAGGCCCGCCTCGGCTGTGCGAAGGCCAAGGGCCAGCGATACCTGGACACGGCCCAGCTGTTCGTGGCGATGGGTGGCGGGTGGCGAGAGTGGAGCGATCCCGACAAAGCCAGACGAGGGGCGGGACGTAGGATGTCACCAGTCGGAACAGCCAAGGGAGGCCGCATGGCCCGATGTCTCGCGCTCGTAATGGGAATGGCGTTCACAGCGTCCGCGTTCGCGCAATCGCCGGGGGGGGCGGACGGCGAGATCAGGAAGCTGACCGCGGCGAGCGGCTGCGACCTGTGCCACACGCTCGAACCGAGAAAATCGCCCGCGAATGAGGTTCTCCCTATCGGTCCGTCGTGGAAAGACATCGCGCGCAAATATCGGGGACAAAAAGATGCGGTTGACCGCCTGACGAACATCGTTCTGCAAGGCTCCGGCAGCGGCCCGCGCGATCGCCACTGGAGCCGCGAGGCGAGCGGCGTGGCCATGCCGCCCAACACGGTAGAAATCAGTCGAGCAGATGCCGAGCGGGTCGTGCGCTGGATCCTGTCCCTGCAGAACTAGAGCTGGCGTCTGCGGAGGGATTCGGCACGACCTTGTCCGCGGAAATCCACGTGCCGAGCCAAACCGGGCGCTTGATCCAGGTCAAGTTGGGCTGCCGACGATCGCCTACTGTGGACCGGAAGTCGCAGCTGTCTGCATTGCAGAAAGAGCGCAATGGCTGGCGGTATCACTCGACGGGAATTCCTCAAAGGCACGGGCGGGGCGATCGCGGGCGTCGCGATGCTCGATACGGGCCTGTCGGCCGCGGAACGTGCTTCAGGAGCGTCGACAAACGACAACCGTGCGGACTCCGGCCCGCGCGAGATCGTTCTCGACGTTAACGGCATGGGACGCGCGGTGACCGTCGAACCGCAGATGACGCTCGCCGAAGTCCTGCGCGGGCCGCTCGATCTCACAGGCACGAAGATCGGCTGCGACCGCGGCGCCTGCTCCGCCTGCACGGTCTGGGTCGACCGTGCGCCCGTTCTCTCGTGCATGCTGCTCGCGGTCGATGTCGGTGCGCGGAAGGTCGTGACGATCGAGGGGCTCGCCCGCGGCGAAGCGCTTCACCCGGTCCAGTCCGCGTTCATCGCCCGCGATGCGATTCAGTGCGGCTTCTGCACGCCGGGACTCGTCATGAGTTGCGCGGCGCTCGTCGAAAAGACTCCCAGTCCGTCTCCCGAGGACGTGAAGGCGGCGATCGGCGGGCATCTCTGCCGGTGCGGGACTTACCCGCACGTGCTCGAAGCAACGCTCGATGCGGCGAAAGCCATGAAGGGTTGACCATGGCGAGCGGCGATACGCGCATGCAGAAGCACCCGGTCGGCATCCTTCCTGGGACGCTCGCAGAGGTCGAGCGCCGGGTGTCTGTCGACGAAGCGCCGCCGCTCGCACCCAACGCGCAGCTGGCATGGATCGGGA
>DATIWU010000012.1:0-16787 GCA_035519195.1 Gemmatimonadales bacterium | reverse complement strand
CGCGAACTTGTCGAGGAACTGATGGGGGAAGCGGCAGAACCGGAATCAGACTCAATGCATGACTGAGTTTTGAGCTGCTCCGTTCCGCGCGGCCAGCTGCGCGGCCACATACCCCGGCGATCGCGTTCAGCGTGCCGAGATTCTCCTCGGTCATATCTTCGTCCGCCACCACGATCACGAATTCCGTTTTGAGGAAGCCGAGCAACTCGGCAGCGCCCGCGCGCTATATTTTCCGCCATGAAGTCCGCCGATATCCGCCGCAAGTTCCTGGAGTACTTCAGGGCCGCGCCGCGCTCCCACACCAAGGTCGCGAGCTCGTCCCTCATCCCCGCGGATGATCCCACCCTCTTGTTCACCAACGCCGGGATGGTGCAGTTCAAGCGCGTGTTCCAAGGGTTGGAACGGCGCGACTACACCCGGGCGGTGACCTGTCAGAAGTGCGTTCGCGCCGGCGGCAAGCATAACGATCTCGAAGAGGTAGGGCATACCGCGCGGCATCACACGTTTTTCGAAATGCTGGGCAACTTCTCGTTCGGAGACTACTTCAAGCGTGACGCAATCGACTACGCGTGGGAGTGGGTGACCGACAAGGCATGGCTCGGACTCCCTCTCGAGCGGTTGTACGTGACAGTCCATCACACGGACGTTGAAGCCCGCCGTTTGTGGCAGCGATGCGTGCCCGACAAGCGGATTTACGGTCTGGGCGACAAGGACAACTTCTGGCAAATGGCGGACACGGGGCCGGCGGGTCCCAACACGGAGATCTACGTCGATCTGCGGGGGAAGGGGGACGAGGGCAGGGGGAAGGGAAACGATCTCACACTCGATGAGTTCGTGGCGCTCCAGGAGCAGGGCATTCTGCTCGAGATCTGGAATCTCGTCTTCATGCAGTATGACCTCCAGAAAGACGGCTCGCGCCTGCCATTGCCCGCTCCGTCGGTGGACACCGGCGCCGGGCTCGAGCGGATTACCGCGGTCATGCAGGGCGTCACGTCGAATTTCGACACCGATCTGTTCGTGCCGATCATCGAGCGAGCGGTGGAAATCGTGGGACAGCGCTACGACCGTGGGCCGGCGGGCGCGTCCTACCGCGTGCTCGCGGACCATGCGCGTGCGGTCACCTTCCTGCTCGCCGATGGCCTCTACCCGTCGAACGACGGACGCGGCTACGTGCTGCGCCGGATTCTCCGGCGCGCGGTGCGGCACGCGTGGCTGCTCGGCCGGCGCGAGCCAACCCTCGTGCAGCTGGTCCCGACGGTGATCGGTCTCATGGGCGGGGTGTATCCCGAGCTCGAGCAGAAGCGCGCCACCATCGAGGATTGGACGCGCAAGGAAGAGGAACGCTTCTTCGATACCATCGAAGGCGGCCTGGCGCGGCTCGAGGAGTTGCGGCGCCTGAAGACGATTTCGGGTGAAGATGCGTTCAAGCTGTACGACACGTTCGGCTTTCCGATCGATCTCACCCAGCTCATTGCCGCCGAGCGCGGGCAGCGCGTCGATCTCGCGGGCTTCGAACGGCAGCTCGACGCGCAGCGCACGCGGTCGCAGGAGGCCGCCAAAGGCCGTGGCGGTCCCGCGGTGCATGTCTCGCGTACGGGGGAATGGCGCACCGTCAAGCCCACCGGGAAGCAGGTCTGGGTGGGATACGACACCACGCAGGCCGAGACGGATGTGCTCAAGTTCCGTCAGCAGGGCGACCGGGTCGAAGTGGTGCTCGAGTCGAATCCGTTCTACGTGGAATCGGGCGGCCAGGTAAGCGACACCGGCGAGATCAGAGGCAGTGACTGGGTGCTCGAGGTGACCGACGTCGAGAAAGCCGACGGAGGATCGGCCGTGGTGGGCCGGTTCGAGCAGGCGTTCGAGCCGTCGCCGGTGGTGGCCCGGGTTGATGAGCTGCGACGGCACAACATCGAGCGCAATCACACGGCGACTCACCTGGTACACGCCGCGCTGCGGAAGATTCTGGGTCCGCACGTCCGCCAGCAGGGCTCGGTGGTTGCGCCGGAGCGGTTACGGTTCGATTTCGCCCATCATGGTCCGCTCGACGAAGCAACCCTCGCGCGCGTGGAAGAAGAAGTGAACGCCCATATCTGGGAAAATCTCCCCGTGACCACGCAGGAGATGCATTACCGTGATGCGCTGGCCCGCGGCGCGATGGCGTTTTTCACCGAGAAATACGGCGACATCGTGCGTGTGGTGGACGTCCCCGGCGTGTCGCTCGAGTTGTGCGGGGGCACGCATGTGCCCTCCACCGGGCAAATCGCGTTGTTCCGCTTCACGCACGAGACCGGCGCCGCGGCGGGGGTGCGCCGGATCGAAGCCGTGACCGGCCCGGTGGCGTATGAGCTGATCCGCAAGCTCGAGGAGCAGCTGGATCAAGCGTCCGCCACCTTGAAGACTCAGCCGGACCATCTGGTCAAACGCATCGAGCAATTAGTGGAAGAGAATCGCAAGCTCGAGAAGCGGATCGAAGAGCTGCTCAAGACGGGAAGCGGGAAGCGGGAAACGGGAAGCGGTGAGAAGATTGGCGACATCGAGCTGCACGTAGCGGAGTCGGATCTGGAGGATCGCGGGCAGATCGCGCTGATGATGGACGCGTTCCGGAATGGCCACCGCCGGGCGATCTCCGTGCTGTTCACGAACGGCGAGCGGGGCGGAATTCACGTGGCGGTGACGGACGACCTCGTGCGCGAGGGCGTGAAAGCGGGCGAGCTCGCGAACGCCATTGCGGCGGTGAGCGGAGGGAAGGGGGGCGGACGTCCGCAGTTCGCGTCCGCCGGCGCCGGGGACGTGAGCCGGCTTCCCGAAGCGCGCGCGCAGGCCGCAGCCATCGTTCGCCGGGTGATCGGCAAATGACTCGTGGCGAGATCGAGGCCTGGCTCGATGAGCGGACGCCCGACGCTCCCGCCGCCTTGCGTCAACATCTTGATACCTGCATCGATGACAGTGGTGAGCCGCTGCCCGAGCATCTGGCCCGCCTGGGGCGTGCCGCGCTCGAGCGGGTCGTGGCGCGCGGCCAGGGCGGCCGCGAGCTGGCGCTCGACCTGCTCGCTGCCGATGCGTTCGTCACGTACGCGTTCGAAGCGCAGGCGATCCTCGACGTGGCCGGACTCACCCAGCTCGCGACTCAGCTTGCGGACGCGGAGGCGCGCGCAGCGCGGTGAGCGCCGTCCTGCGGGCGCGCGAGGGCCTGAGCCGGCTCAGCGACCTGGCGCGCCAGGTGGCGAGCGATCAGGCGGAAGCGGTCGCGCACCTGTCCGAGCTCTACGTCCGGACGCTCCGCGGTGGCGGCACCCTGTTCTTTGCGGGGAACGGAGGCAGCGCCGCCGATGCGCAGCATGTCGCGACGGAATACGTCGTGCGCTACCGCCGGAACCGGCGCGCATTCCCCGCCATCGCTCTCACCACGGATACCTCCCTGTTGACCGCGTGCGGAAACGATTTGGGGTTCGACGAGGTATTCGCGCGCCAGGTCGAAGCGCTGGTCGGACCCGGCGACCTGCTCATGCTCCATTCCACGAGTGGGGAGAGCCCGAACGTGCTGCGGGCGGCGCAGGCCGCGCGCGCACGCGGGGCGATGGTAGTGGCACTACTCGGCAAGGGCGGTGGGCCGCTGCGCGACGCGGTCGATCAGGCGCTCGTGATTCCCTCCGACGACACGGCCAGAGTCCAGGAGATGCACCTGGCCATCGAGCATCTGGTGTGCGAGATCGTGGAGGAGGAGATGAATCGGTAATGGGGTGGTGGGGTGATTAGGCTCGAGGGTAAGCGCGCATTCGTGACGGGTGGCGGCCGGGGCATCGGCCGCGCGACCGCACTGATGCTGGCCCGGGCGGGCGCGAGCGTCGCGGTGGGGTTTCGCACGAGAAAGGCGGAGGCGGAAGAGCTCACTCGGGCGGTCGCGAGCGGTCCAGGGCGGTCGCAGGCGATCGCGATCGCGGCGGATTTGGGCGATCCCGGGGAGGCCGCCCGTGCGGTGCACGAGGCGGCGCACGTCCTCGGCGGACTCGACATTCTGGTCGTCAATCACGGCATCTGGCCTCCGGACGACGCGCCGCTCGCCGAACTGCCGCTCGAGCAGTGGAGCGCCACGTGCCGCACCAATCTCGATGCGGCGTTCTACGTGTGCCGGGCCGCGCTTCCGCGGTTGAACGCGGGTGGCCGGATCGTGCTCGTCGCGTCGACGGCGGGCCAGCGCGGCGAGCCGTTTCACGCCGACTATGCGGCCAGCAAAGGCGGCATTATCGCCTTCACCAAGTCACTCGCCGTCGAATGCGCGCCGAGGATCGCGGTCAACTGCGTGGCCCCGGGCTGGGTGGACACGGAGATGTGTGAGGTCCCGTTCGAGCGGGATGCGGGCAGCGGGAAGCGAGACATCGAAGCGCGAATCCCGCTCGGCAGAGTGGCCACGGCCGAGGAGATCGCCGGACCGATCGTGTTCCTGTGCTCTGATCTTGCCACGCACATCACGGGCGAGGTGCTGAACGTGAACGGCGGCTCGGTGCTGTGCGGGTGAAGCGACCTCGGTAGCGTGTCGTTTCCGTCCTCTCTTCCCATCCCCCGCGAAGTTCTCGCGATCGCCGAGAAGCTCGAAGAGCGCGGCTACGAGACCTGGTGTGTGGGCGGGGCGATTCGGGACAACCTGCTGGGCGCCGAGAATCATGATTTCGATCTCGCGACCGCCGCGACCCCCGATGCGACCCGAAAGCTGTTCCCGCGCTCGATCCCGGTTGGGATCGAGCACGGGACGGTCGCTGTGCTCGATGCGGCGAACCGCCCGCACGAGGTCACCACCTTCCGCCGCGATGTGAAGACGGATGGACGGCACGCCGTCGTCGAGTTCGGCGTGTCATTGAACGACGATTTGGCGCGCCGGGATTTCACGATCAACGCGATCGCGTATCACCCACTGCGCCATGAATGGCGCGATCCGTTCAAGGGCGCGGCGGACCTCGAGGCGGGCGTCATTCGAGCGGTCGGGGACCCGAACTGGCGCTTCCAGGAAGATTATTTGCGCATTCTGCGGGCACTGCGGTTCAGCGCCCGGTTCGACTTTCGCATCCACCCCGCCACCTTCGAAGCGGCCAAAGCGCACGCCTCCGGGCTGGCGCAGTTGTCGGCGGAACGGGTCCGAGACGAATGGGTGAAGGGAATCCTGACGGCCCGGCGAGTCTCCAAGCTCGTCAGATTGTGGGAGGACGTTGGCGCGACGCGCATCTGGTTGCCCGAGATCCGCCAGCGCCTGGATGGTATTCGCGACGTGGATCGGCTCCCCCGCGACCCCGTGCTGATCGCGTCGCATCTCGCGTCGGACCCCGCCGCGCTCCTCGTGCGTCTGAAGTTCTCGAACCGCGAGGTCGAGCGGGGACGCGCGATCGGGGCGTGGCGGGACAAGTACCCCGATCCCAAACACCTCGCGGGCGTGCGACGCTGGTTGTCGAGTCTCGGCGAGCACGCGGACGACCTGTTGCGGCTTCCCATGGCGCCTCCAGCCCTTCGCAAGATCGTGGAGTCGATCAAGGCGGCGCGGGATCCACTGACGTTGGGAGATCTCGCGGTGAAGGGAAACGACCTGCTCGCCGCCGGCGTGAGGCCCGGTCCGGAGATCGGCGCGACGCTCCAGACTCTGCTCGATCAGGTCCTGGAGGACCCTCGCCGCAATACGAGGGAGTACCTGCTCCGGCGGGCCGTAGCGGCCGGTGATGAGTGACTAGGGTGAACGAACCGACTCTGTTCTCGCGTTCGGCGGAGCCACTGGCGGCTCGCATGCGACCGCGGACGCTCGAGGAGTTTCTCGGCCAGGAGCACCTCCTCGGTCCCGGCAAGGCGTTGGGCGACCTCATTCGCCGTGGCGAGATCAGCTCGTGCATCTTCTGGGGGCCGCCCGGATCCGGCAAAACGACGCTGGCCCGCATCATCGCGCACTACACGGCGCGCCACTTCGAGCCGTTCTCCGCGGTCACCGAAGGGGTGGGGCGGGTGCGGGAAATCATCAAGGCCGCCGAACAGCGGCTCAAGTTCGAAGGCCGCGGAACGATTCTGTTCTGCGATGAGATACACCGATTCAACCGGGCACAGCAGGACGCCTTTCTCCCCTGGGTGGAGAACGGGATCGTCACGCTGATCGGGGCCACGACGGAAAACCCGAGCTTCGAGCTGACGGGCGCGCTGCTGTCGCGCTGCCGGGTGTTCGTGCTCGAGCCACTGCGGGAAGAGCACATTCGGCTGCTCTCGGAGCGGGCGCTCGCGGATCGGGAGCGCGGCCTTGGCACACTGGATCTCTCGATTGATGACGATGCGCTCGCGGTTCTCGCGCGCGACGTGGATGGCGACGCGAGACGGGCGTTACAGGCGCTCGAGGCGGCCGCAGAATACTTGGTCGGGAAGCGAGAAAGCAGCAGCCAAAAGGGAACGCTTCCCGCTTCCCGCATCACGCTTCCCGTTATCATCGATGCACTCCAGAAGCGTTTCGCGAAATCCGACAAGAGCGGCGAGGAGCACTACAACCTTATCTCGGCCCTGCACAAAGCGGTGCGGGGAAGCGACGTCGAAGGTGCGCTGTACTGGCTCGCACGGATGCTCGTCGGTGGGCAGGACCCGCTCTACATCGCCCGGCGCCTCGTGCGAATGGCCGCGGAAGAGGTCGGTCTCGCCGACCCGCGCGCGATCTCGATGGCGTTGGCCGCGAAAGATGCCTACCATTTTCTCGGAACCCCCGAAGGAGAATTGGCGCTGGCCGAGGCGACGATCTATCTCGCGACCGCCCCGAAATCCAACAAGGTGTACGCGGCCTTCACTCAGGCCATGAACGCGGCGCGCGAGCATCCCGCTGAAGGCGTGCCGCTCCACATCCGGAACGCGCCGACGCCGCTCATGAAGGAACTGGGTTACGGTGAGGGCTACAAGTACGCCCACGCATACGAGAACGCGTACGTGCCGCAGGAGTACCTGCCCGACGCGTTGCGCGGAAGCACGTGGTACGAGCCAGGCGAATCCGGTTACGAGAAGACCGTGCGCGAAAGGATGGATTTGTGGAGGGAATTGAAGCAGCGAGCCCTGAACGGGAGCGCAGGCTGCTGAGGATCCATCGCCCTCTCCTCCTGGCCATCTACATTGGAGAAGCGGCGGCCGGCGCGCTCGGATTCGCGTGGAATCGCTACCATCTCATCCTCGGCACTGTCACATCGAGACAGCGTGCCTATCTCGCCGTGCCGGCGGCGATTCTGGCAACTTCATTGGTCTACATTGCACGAAGCGTGTTCCGCGAGTGGCGCGTTGACGCGCGAAGGCTCGCTGTCACCGTGGCTTTGAACGCTGTCCCGATGATCGTCGCCCTTTCCGGTGGAGAGCTCTGCGCGCGCCTGCTCACCTCGGGTACCGCGCTCGGGCCCGCGATAAACGGGGTCGTGCTCCTGCCGAAGAGCTGGACCGCGGTGCGGGCGCGAAACCTCGCCTTACTCGAGAAGGCTCCGGCGAAGATTTCGTACTTCGTCGCCGACACGCTGTTGGGATGGACTGTGGGCCCAGACCGGCGAAGCACCGACGGCATCTACACCAGCAGCGCGGAGGGAATTCGGACCGCCGAGCCGGGAACAAGGTACGCGAGTCAGCACGTCCGGACCACGATCGCGGTGATCGGGGACTCGTACGCCTTCGGGCTCGAAGTCCCATTTGCCGATACGTGGGGAGCCCGGCTGCAACAGTCGCTCGGCCCGGAGTTCCGTGTTCTGAACTTTGGTGTGGATGGGTACGGCGTGGATCAGGCGTACCTGCGCTACCAGCGCGACGTTCGCCCGTGGCACCCGGCCCTGACCATTTTTAGCTTCATCGAGCACGACCTCTACCGCTCAATGTCGGTCTACAATTTCCTCACGTTTCCGGAATGGGGTTTTCCCTTTTCCAAGCCTCGCTTCGCGCTCGCGGGTGGGACACTCGAACTCTTGAACGTGCCGCTCGCGAGCTTCGTATCGCTCGCTCGTGAACGGGCCGTGGGCGATTTGCCGTACCTCGACTTCGAACCCGCCTTCCACACCTCCGAATGGGTGTGGCGATGGTACGACCATTCTCAGCTCGTGCGCTTCGTTGCGTCACGGTTCCCTCCGTACTATCCCGATAACCCCCGTGCCGATCGGAAGACCGAGCTGCGGGTGAACCTTGCCCTGTTCGCCGGGTTCGCTCACGCTGCGCCGGGTGAGGGGACGGTTCCGCTTATCGTCTACCTTCCCTCGCGCGGCGATTACAGCGGACAGGACCGATCGGAAAAGGACAGCCTGCTCGCGGGGCTCGAACGGAGCGGCGTCCACTACGAGAACTTGACCGATTGCCTTCGGGCTGCCGGTGGTGAACGGCTGTTCATTCCTGGACATCCGCATTATGCGCCGAGCGGGAACGCCGTTGTGTCGAGTTGTCTCGTCCCGGTAGTCCGCTCATTGCTGCGGGCGGCCGCGAACTAGCCTGTAGCGGCCCCGCAACAGCGCTCTGGTTCGCCATTGGCCAAAGCATCTCCAATTTACTCAGTCATATGGACATAGCCCGGCTGCCATCGCGCGCGGACGCATAGCCCGCCTCTTGCGCGGGGCGATCGTGAACATGGCCACTACCGCCCTGTCGCCCGCTCCGGTGCCCCGACGTTCAGAACCGGCGCGTCGCACTTGCGATGCGCTCATCCTGAATGCGCGGCTCAGGCAATCCCTCGTGGCCGTCCGTTCGCTGGGCCGGCGTGGCTTCCACATCGCCGCCGTAGATACCGAGGATCGAGTTCCCACATTCGCGTCGCGCTGGTGCGGCGAGGCGCTGGTCGTCCCCGCGTCCGAGGGGACTGAAGCGTACCTCGTGCATCTCGAAGAAGTGCTGCGTTCGACCGAACGGCCCGTGGTGATCAGCTCGCACGATGGAACGATCGCGCTAATGCGGCGGCATCGCGCGAGGCTCGAGGCGCTGGCGGCCCTGGCGCTCGCCCCGGAGCCCGCGCTCGCCATCGCCGTGAGTAAGGAGCGGACACTGGCGGTCGCGCGGCAACTGGGCATCCCGGTACCCCGCGCGGCCATGCTTCGGGGACCCGGAGACGTTGTCACAGCGCTCCGTCAAATCGGTCTTCCGGCGGTGATCAAGCCCGACGAGTCGTGGGTTCCGTCGGCGGCGGGGGGGGCAAGTGGCACGTGGATGGGGCCGCGGCTCGTGACCACCGCCGATGAGGCGCACCGCATCGCCGCCAGCATGACTGACGGTGGCGGCACGGCACTGTATCAGCAGTTCCTGACCGGCCGGCGCGAAGCGGTGAGCTTCCTCCTGGCCAAAGGCGTGATTCACGCGCGGTTTGCGCAGTGGGCCCGTCGCACGCGACCGCCACTGGGCGGCGAGTCTATCATCCGTCAGAGCATCGCGATTCCGGACGACATCGGGGGGTTTGCCGAATCGCTCGTGCAGGCGATCGGATTGGATGGATACTCCGAGGTCGAGTTCCGCCGCGATGCGCTGGGCGTGCCACATCTCATGGAAATCAATCCGCGGCTTTCGGCATCAGTCGAGATCGCCGTACGCTCCGGGGTCGATTTCCCGTATCTGCTCTATCAATGGGCCGCGGGCGCCCCGCTTCCGAGCGCCGCCGGTTACAGGGAGGGGCGATGGATGCGGCATCTCGGCGGCGATATCATGACGACGATCGAGACCATCGGCGAGCGCGGCCGTCCCGGCATCACGCCGCCGCTGCGCGCGCTGCTCGATTTCGGCGCCAGTTTTCTCACTCCGATGAGTTATGACTACGCGGACCGGCACGATCCACGGCCGGCAATCCGCGCGAGCGCGAACTTCACCCGGTACGCGTTCGATCGCCTGGTCACCAGGGTAAGGAAGAGCTTCGCATGAGCCAGATGTTCGATGCCATCGTCGTGGGCGCGGGACCGTATGGGCTATCCTCCGCCGCGCACCTGCGCGGGCGCGGCCTTTCTGTGGCCATTCTTGGAAAGCCGCTCGATTCCTGGCGCAGCCACATGCCCAAAGGCATGCTGCTGCGCTCGCACTGGTGGGCGACTAACCTATCCGACCCGGCGAGCCGATTCAGCTTCGCGCGGTTCTTCGAGGTGTCCCCGTACAAGGCGGGGTATCCCATGCCGCTTCAGGGATTCGTCGACTACGGGCTCTGGTTCCAGCGCAACGTCGTGCCGGATGTGGACGAAACGCTCGTCGCCCGCATCGAGCGCCGCGCCGCCAGTTTCCATCTCACGCTCGAGGACGGCCGCGAGCTCGGAGCATCGAGCGTCGTGATGGCGACCGGGCTGAACCGGTACGCCCATCGACCCGAGGAGTTTGCCGATCTTCCGGCGGACGTGGTGTCGCATTCGAGCGAGCACGCTGGATTCGAGCGGTTTCACGGCAAGCGCGTCGTGGTCGTGGGCGGCGGCCAGAGCGCCCTCGAGTACGCCGCATTGCTGAACGAGGCCGGCGCGCACACGCACGTCGTGGCTCGGCGGCCCATTGCCTGGCTCGACCCCGATCGTGTGCTCGAGCGAAGCCCCTGGGAGCGAATGCGTGCTCCAAGGGCCGGGATCGCTCCGGGATGGATCAACTGGGGCCTCGACCACTTCCCCTATCTGTTCTACCGGCTGCCCCAGGCGGGCAAGGACCGCTACAACGCCAGGTATTTCTCAGGCGCGAGCGATTGGCTCCGCCATCGCGTCATCGGGCACGTCACCCTGCACGAAGCGTGTACGGCGGTCCGCTTCGAGCCTCTGGGGTTCGGTGCGGTCCGCGCGACGCTCTCGAACGGCGACGTGATCGACGTCGATCACGTGCTGCTAGCCACCGGATTCCGGCCCGACGTCAACCGGCTCGGCTGGCTTGCGTCCTCGCTGCGCAGCGCGATCCAGACCTACCGCGGCAGTCCGGTGCTTTCGCCCTGGTTCGAGAGCACGGTGCCCGGTCTCTATTTCATCGGATTCAGCTCGATCCGTACGTTCGGTCCCCTATACCGCTTCGTGGCCGGCTGTCCGGCCGCGGCGCGGCGGCTGGCCGCTGGAGTCGATCGGCAGCTTGCCGGGCGGCGCGTCGTCGCCGCGCGACCGGCGCTGCGGCATACCGTGGTCACCCAGGGCAACGTGTGAGCAGTGGCGGCCCAGGATGACACGGCGCCTCTCGGTCGTCGTGTCGATCGACACGGAAGAGGATAACTGGGACCCTGCCCGGTCTGGCATTACCGTCGAGAACATCCGCGAGCTACCGCGGCTCGACCGGTTCTTCGAGCGGCTTGGCATTCGTGGCACGTACCTGACCACCTACCAGGTCGTGACGACGCCGTGGGCCCGTGACCTTCTCGCAGGCCTTGCCGCGTCGGATCGCGCCGAAGTCGGCGGGCATCTCCACCCCTGGAACACTCCGCCGCTTCGAGAGCCGCTCATTCCTCGCAACACGATGACGAAGAATCTTCCGGCCACGCTGCAGCTGGAGAAACTTGCGACCCTTACTGACGCGTTGACGGCGAATCTGGGGGCTGCGCCAGTGAGCTTCCGCGCGGGCCGCTACGGGGTCGGGCCGGAGACGCTCGCGGCCCTCGTTCGGTGCGGGTACGAAGTTGACTCGAGCGTCACGCCCCATGTGAGCTGGGAGGAGTACGATGACGGGCCATCCTTCCTGGCCGCGCCGGACTCCGTTTACCGGCTCGATACTACAGATGTGCTGCGTCCATCTGCCGCGGGTCCGCTCGTCGAAGTGCCCATCTCGTGCGGATTCAGCCGCGGTCCGTGGTCCTTGTGGGCTCCGATTGACCGCGCCGTGCGGAGCCCGGTGCTGCGGGGTTTGCATATCACCGGAGCGCTGGCGCGACTGGGAGTGGTGCAGCGCATCATGCTCAGTCCCGAGCTGCAATCGGTGGCCGAAATGGTGGCCCTCGGTCGGCAGATCGTCGCGGAGGGTCTCGACCTGCTGCACGTGACATGGCATAGCCCGAGCCTCCGGCCCGGGTTGTCTCCCTTTTCACTGCGCGACGCGGACGTCGAAGCGCTCTACGCCAAAGTGGAGACGTTTCTCGATCAGATGAGTGCCGTCGCCGAGCTTGCATTTTGCACGGTCCATGAGGCGGCCAAGGCGCTTGCGCCGGCCTCCCCAGGTGACCACCCTCACCCGGTGATTGCTCACGTGCCTGCCTGAATCCGGGAAATCCCCAAGCCGCGACATGCCACAGTCTTGCCGGAAGTGTCCCCGGCGAATACCGTACGTAAGGCAGGGGGGGGATTTATGCCAAACAACATTGCGGCCGCGGACCCAATGGCCGATCAAGAAACCGGTCGGCTGCGGATACTGCTGGCGGATGATCATCTGGCGGTCCGTGAGGGCCTGAAGGCGCTGCTCGAGCGCGAAGGGATCGACGTCGTGGCCGAGGCTGCGGACGGGAAAGACGCCGTCCGTGCTGCCCTCGAGCTATCCCTCGACGTCGTGGTGCTCGACTTCGCGATGCCCGGGCTGAACGGGGTCGAAGCGGCCGCGAAGATCACCGCCGCCGCTCCCGGAACCGCAATCATTCTCCTCAGCGGGCTGACCGACACGCGGTTTGCGATCCAGGCGCTGCGCGCCGGAGTGCGTGGCTTTGTCATGAAGATGCAGCGCTACGAAGAGCTGCTCGAGGCGATCCGCGCGGTTTCCCGTGGCGGATTGTACCTGACACCGACCGCCTCCAAGGCGATGGTGGAAGCCTGCGTGACCGAGGATACCGAGAGCCGCAAATCCCTCTCACCGCGTGAGCGGGAGGTGGTGCAGCTCGTGGCCGAGGGACGATCGAACAAGGAAATCGCGGAACAGCTGGGCATCAGCGTAAAGACGGCCGAGTTCCACCGCGGGCGTGTGATGGAGAAGCTGCAGATTCACAACACCGCGGGGTTGGTGCGATATGCAATTCGGGAGGGCCTGATCTCGGCGTAGGTTCTCCCCGGGTGATCCCGGGAGTGGCGCCCGGGGTTATGCCCAGTATCGCCCCAGCCGGTTTCGCGCTCCATTCTTGTCGCATCCTGGCAGCACGTTGTGACGAACGTCGCCCTTATCCCGGAACGGGTTTCCGGGGGAGACCAGGTGCTCCGCGGCGCTGACCCAACTGTTGCCCCTCGACCCGAGGCATCACTGAGCGCACCGACGCAAGAACGGCTTGCATTGGTGGCGTGTGCCGATCACTGGCCCGCGATGGCGTTGCATAGCGTGCTCCAGCCCGCCGGGTACCAGGTGGTGTTGGTGCACACCGGCGCGGCGGCGGTAATGGCGGCGCGCCGGCTCGCGCCCGACGTGTGCTGGATCTGGTCCAAACTTCCCGATGGATCTCCCGCCGATGTCTGTCGTCAGCTGCTCGATTCCCGCGCCGTCTCGCGCAGCACCCCGATCCTCGTCATGGGCGCGGCGCCGCTGTTACGGGCCGAGCGGCTCGACGCGCTGCGGGCTGGGGCGTGGGATGTCGTTCCGTTCCCGTTCGACGCGGAAGAGCTGCTCCTCAAGCTCGAGTCCTTCGTCCTATCGAAGCGTGAATTCGACCAGGCGCGTGACGATGCGCTGCTCGACCCGAAAAGCGGTCTCTACAGCCGCCGCGGGATCGAACGCCGCATCGAGGAGCTGCTTGCGGATGCGGTGCGGCGGCGCGCTCCTCTCACGTGCGTCGTGCTGGCCGCGGATCCGCAGCTGGAAGACGCAGGGAGTGGCACATCGGACGCACGCACTCCGGGGGTGGGCGATCACGTGGCGGGATTGCTGCACAGCCGCGGACGACTCTCCGATTCGATCGGCCGGTTTGGCGAGAACGAGTTCGCGGTGCTCGCTCCGGCGACCAATGCCGAGGGGGCGGTCAAGCTGTTCGAGCGGCTGACCGGGGTCGTAGAAACCACACCGCTCCTCACCTCCGTTCCACTGCCGCGCGTCTCGATCCACGCGGGATTCGAAGTGCTTGATCAATTCGCCGCTCCTCCCAAGCCCGCCGACCTCCTCAGGCACGCGAGCGCGGCGCTCGAGAAGGCACGTGCCGCACGCAATGCGAGCCGTATCGAACGCTATGGGAACGGCAACGGGGCCCGCCACACCTAGGAAATGCACCTAATCAGGGCCTAGTAAGACACCTAGCGGAATGCCGTGGCAGGGATACATTCCCTTGCCCTTTTCCCCTGAATGATGGCACAGGAGCGCGCGGCCTTCCGAGGAACGAACACTGCTGTTGTGGCTCAGTCGGGATACGCGGGGCCGAAGACCGGATCGCCGGTCGTGGCTCAGCGGATTCTGCGAGCGGCTGCCGAGCGCGTGGCACTGGACGCTGAGCAGCGGGGGCTCGCATCTCCGGAGGAGCTGGCCGAGCTGACGCGAGCGCTCGCGGCGAGCGTGCACTGGGTTCGCACGGCGCCGGGCGCCCGCCTCGACCGCCGCCTGCGTGCTCCGCTCGCCCGTGAGCTACTCGACGCGCTGCGAGACGACGTCATTCACACCGGAGCGCGGGACCGCGCGAACGCCGGTGAGGTGCTGGGCGTGCTGGCCGACATCGATCGGCTACGCCGCGTCATCGAGCCGCTGGAGTCGCGCTCACCACTCAATGCTCAGGCCGGATCCGGGAGCCTCGATCTGTTTCTGGCGATCGCGCAGAACGCCAGGTCTCCGCTCAACTCTATTCTCTTCCTTGCCGAGACGCTCGAACGGGAGCTGAGCGGACCGGTCAACGAGACGCAGCGCAAGCAGCTGGGACTGATCTACGGAGCGGCGCTCGCGTTGCGATCGGTGATGAGCGATGCCGTGGATCTCGCCCGTCGCGGCGCCGATCGAGCGGAAGACGATCCCGTACCATTCTCGGTCACCGGTCTCCTCGAATCCGTTCGCGACCACCTGCAGCCGATCACCGGAGCCACGCCCCTCACGTTGCGCTTCGCGCTGCCGTCGTCGACCCGCGTGGGCCATCCCGTGTGCCTGACGCGCGTTCTGCTGAATCTGACCGCGCACGCGGTGCAGACGAGCGACGACCGGGGGGCGCTGCTCGCCGCCGAGGACGTGGGGGTGGACCGGATTCGCTTCACGATTGGGCAGCATGGCGACGCGACGGGAACGGAGCGTGCGTGGCACAGTTACCGCCCCGCGCCGCGCGGGCATCGCGAGCTGTGGCTTACGCTCTGCGCCGATTTGATCGACGGGATGGGGTCTGAGCTGAAGCTGGACGGTCAGCGGTACGCGTTCGAGCTGGACCTTCCCGTCTGGCGGGGAGAGCCTCGCGAGGTCTAGTGCGTCGCGGTTCTGGCGCGGACTACCGCGACGGACACGCTGGCATCCGCGATCTTCAGAGTAGCCTTTCCGATTCCCGCCGGGAAGAACGTCAACGTGGCCGCGGTGGCGCTCGAGTCGACGCGCACGATCCGCAGCAGGCGCGGATCGACATTGAATTGCTGGCGCATCTGCTCGAGCCCGCGCACCAGGCTCCCCAGCGTGAGCGGGTTGCCGTACGCGTCGCGGGCCGATACTCGCAACGCGAATGGCGTGTCCACGGGTACCACGATGTTCCCGCCGTCCACTCGAATCCCGTTCTGCTCGATCATCACTACGGCGTCCGCGCTCGGCTCCACGCGCAGCGAGACACTCTTCCGCACGGAATCGACGATGCCGGTCACGCTCGCCGTTCCGGCCAGCATTCCCAGGGTCACGGTCACACGGGCGCGTCCCGCGGAATCCGTGAGCGCGCTATCGGGCGTGACGTCGGCGTTGTCGCCCCGAAACGCCACCAGTCGGCCGGAGAGCGGCCGCCCAGTCATGCTGCGAACCTCGAAGACCAACGGCTCGCTCAACCGTTTGCGCACGATGCCGTCGAGCACAGTGCTGTTCTGAAAACCGGAGCGGGTGTCGGATACTTCATCGGAGTAGATCACGGGAAGCTGCGCCAGCCGGTCGCCGCGAATCACCACCGCGAGCGTGCCGGCCCGTCGGATCGCCGAGCGCGGAATCGAGAAGACGACGGCGCCGGATGAATCGGTCGCCTGGGAGATGGGATGCGAGCCCAGTGGGTCGCCGCGTAATTGCACCGCTTCACGAGCAAAGGTGTTCCCGAACGTGTCCGCCACGACGGCCGTGACGGTCAGCGGACCGTCGCTCGGCGAAGTGATGAGATCGAGTTGCACGGGCTGAACCGTCGCGACCGCCGGAGGCCCGGGATGAACCACGAGCGTGATGGGTCGCGCATTGGTGATCGCTGCTCCCGCGGGAAGCGCGGCACTCAAGGTGAACGTGCCGGCGCGGCGGCCCACCAGGAAATGGAACCGGGCGATGCCGTTTTCGTCGGTCGTCGCGCCGGATTCGAATCCCTGGCCTCGGAGCAACACGTCGATGCCGGCACGCACCAGCCCGGCGCGCTTGAAGAGAATCGCGACGTTGGCTTCGCCACCTGCTGGCGCGTCCACTTGCGTTGTGAGTGCGGACGCGACGAGCGGCGCGGTCGCGGCGGCGGCAGGCGGCGCATGGCGTTCCTTGCACCCGCCGATGCTCGCCAGCACGTCGGCGGACGCACCCAGCGCGCGCAGATCGGCCCAGTCACGCTCGCTCGGCTGGAACGCGAGGCAATTGCGCCGGATCAGATCGGCGACTTCCGTTTTCGGAATCACCGGATTCGAGAGCAGGCGGACCACGTCGGTCTTGCGGAGCGGCTCGGCTCCCTGGGCTGCGAGCACCCGAGGCACGAGTGTCAAGCTGAACAGTACGAGTGAGCGCGGGATCATGGGCGTGGGCATGCCGAATGCTCGAAGTCCTTCTCGATGTCGTCGACCTTGCTGTACAGGGCGCGGTCACGAGCCTCGCGAGCG
>DATIWU010000011.1:0-28755 GCA_035519195.1 Gemmatimonadales bacterium | reverse complement strand
CGACGTAATGCTCGGTTGTTTGCGGACCCTACGATTCGCGATTACCGCGATTTCGGCGCTGGTCCGCGCCTCCTTCCCAGCTTCGATGCCCCGCGCGGCGCTATCGCGTTGGGCCGGGCAATGGCCGCAGACTCTTCGGGTGACCTCAACCGTTCGGGGCTGATCGCGGAAGTGCTGGGCCTCGTCGCGACGGGAGAAGTGGAGGGGGCGCGCGAGACCGCAGCCCGTCTGGTGGAAGCGTCCCCCGACCCCGGGATCGCGCTGTTCGCCATCGAACTCGATGGCGCGCTCGCGTTGGTGGATTCGGGCGCGATCTCGCCGGCCGCTGCAGCCCGGCAACTGCATCCGTATACGATGCGCGATGCCGCACCCGAGCAGCTTCGGCAGCGCGCCATGTGGATGCGTGCCATGTTGGGGCACATGCTGTCCTCGTCGGGCGAGCGTTCGGATTGGCACGGCCTCGCGTCTCCCCCGCTCGCGCTCGTCGTTCAAGCCGATTCGCTGGCGGGGCAGGGTCGCAGTCTGGAGGCGCTGGCGCTCACCGACGGGATTCTGGTGGATTCAGTCGCCCGCAGTGGAATGGATCCATTCTTTCGCGCCGTGGTGCGGCTGCGGCGGGCACGCTGGCGCATCGCGCTGGGGGATACCATCGGGGCGCGCAGGGAGCTCCGCTGGTATCAACACGACGATCTCGTTGGCGTTCCTGCCGGTTTGCCGCAAGCCGCCGAGGTCGATTGGGCGTTCGGGACGTTAGCTCGCTGGCAGTTGGCTGGTTTGGGCTCTGCGCGATCGGAACCACTGGAGCAGTGCCGCGCGTACGAGGCCGTAATCCGCAACTGGGCAGCGGCACCGAGTCCCTATCGCGAGCGTGTAGGCGTGGCGCGCGAGCGCGTCACGACTCTTCACTGCACCGGTCGGAAAGAGTGATCACCCCTTCGCGATGTTCACCCGCCTGTATCATGGGCCGCCTCGGGAATTCCATGAGGCGGCTCGCCGCATGATCGAGTGTCGCACCATCGGCACGTGGGGGCTCAGGATCGACGGCAGGGACCCTGATACCGAGCTCACATGGAAAAAGAATTTCGCGTTGCTCGTCTACCTGGCGCGCTCGCCAAGACGCACACGGACGCGCGATCACGTCATCGGAATGCTCTGGGCCGACAAGCCTGAGCACAAGGCGAAAGGCTCGCTTAACGAGGCGCTCAAGACGCTGCGCCGAAAGCTGCCACTGGACGAGAAGGGTCTCACCACTGACGGGGAGCGCCTGGTGCTCGCTTCGGGAGCTATCGAGCTCGACATCGAGCGGCTCGAGTGTCTGGCGGGCATCGGGGATTGGAAGCAAGCAACCGAACTGATCGCGCAACAGGGCGAATGTGTATTCCTTGCCGGGCTGTATCTCAAGGACGCGCCAGAATTCGAAGACTGGCTCGCCGCGGAACGTGCCGCGGTCGCGCGTCGCGTCGTGGACGTCCTCACGCGGCGGGCGAGCGAGCTGTTCGACCTGGGCCGGTCGCATGAAGCCGAGCCGGTCAGCGATCAGTCGTTACAGGTCGATGCGCTGTACGAGCCGGCGGTCCGCACCGCGATGAGCGTGTACGCAATGTGCGATCACCGCGCCCGAGCGCTCCATGTCTACGAGCAATTCGAGGCAAAGCTCGCGGACCAGCTCGGAGCGGCACCCAGTGCCGAAACTGTCGCCCTGGCGAACCGAATCAAGCGGGGGTGGGGAAGCAGGGAAAGGGAATCACCGACGGCCGCTCGACCGGGAACCGAGCCCGCGCGCCGGGCGCCGCTCGAGGATCGCGTAGAGGCACTGGAGCGGCTCGTCGGCGGGTGGCGGGCCTGCGTGAGGCACTCATGCCGCAGCATCTTGATCGTCGAAGGCGACCCCGGGATGGGAAAGACTCGCCTTGTCGCCGAGTTGGCCGCTCGGGCACGGGTCGATGGTGCGGTAGTTGTCCAAATTCGAGCCGTCGAGGCTGACCTCGGCAGTCCATTCAGCGGGCTGCTCGGACTGTGTCGCGATGGCCTCCTCACGGCGCCCGGTGTCGCCGGCGCCGCGCCCGCGGCGCTCGCCGTGTTGCGTGACGCGGCCACGCGTCCTGACCGGCTCTCCCCCGCGCTCGACGAGATCGTACAGGCAATCGCCGAGGAGCAACCGCTGGTGATGGTGCTCGACGACGCGCAGTGGCTCGATCGGGAATCGCTGCTCGCCATCGTCGCGACATTACGCAATCCCTGGCCGGCACGGATCGCGCTCGTCGTCACGACGACACGGCAGCCACCACCGCGACCAGAGCTCGAGGAGTTGCGAGCGCGCCTCGGCCGCGAGGTGGCAGGCGCCACCGTGCGCCTGGGCCCGCTCTCGCTGGATGCGATCCGCCGTATGACGCAATGGACTCTCTCATTGAGCGAGACCGCCCGTGATGCCGAGCGGCGCGATCGGATTGCACGCCGGGTGGCGGCGGATTCGGCGGGAATTCCGCTGCTCGCCGTCGCCTTGCTCGATGCCATCGCTTCGGGCCTCGAGCTGGAAGGCGTACGGGACGGCTGGCCCCGCCCGGGGCAAACGCTCGATGAGACTTTCCCCGGCGACCTTCCTGACAACGTCGTGGGCGCGATTCGCATCATGTTCGGACGTGCCAACCCGGACGCGCAGAAGGTGCTCACCGTGCTGGCCGTGACAGGAAAACGCGTTCCCCTCTCCGTCCTCGAGCGTGCCGCCGAGCTCGCCCGCGACAGAGTCCTCGCCGCGCTCGACGATCTTGAATGGAAGCAGTGGATCACGGCGGATGTGCTCGGCTACGCGTTCGTCGCGCGAATTTTCGCGGATGTCGTGAATCGTGATATGGTGAGCGACACACAGCGTCTCAGGATTCAGGAGCTGGCGAAAGCAAACCCTGGGTAAGCGCGATCGTCGTTACCCCACGCGGCGATCGTAACCGCGCATTTCATTTCTTCCCCCGCGCTTTCGTCTCGCGATCCAGAAAAATGATCAAGCCTTCGATGTCCTGATCAGTCAGCTGCAGGTTCGGCATCTGCGAGCCGTACTTCTTCTTCAGGTCCATCGCGATGGGGTCGTCCTGTGCCATTGTCACGGGGTTTTTGAGCCACTTCCGCAACCATTCGGTTGTGCGCCGTTGGGTGACCCCAATGAGATTGGGCCCGCTCGATTGATCGCGGCCCAGCTCGTGGCAGCCGGAGCACTGCCGGCTGTTCCACGCCCGCTGGCCCCAATGGGCCTCATTCGCCGAATCGAGCGAGGCGGCATAGCTCGCCGCCGTATCGGCGGCGCGATGAGAGACGGGAGCGGGCACAGCAGCAGGAGCAGGAGCAGGAGCAGGAGCAGGAGCAGGAGCTGGAGCAGCAGCGGCTGCTGCGGCGGCAGCCGGAGCGGCAGTGGCCGCGGCTGGTGCTGCCGGTGCGGGTGCGGGCTTGGCCGGTGCGGCGGGTGCGGGGGCTGCCGCTACCGGGGCGGCCGCTGGGGGTGCCGCGGGGGCGGACTTACCCGATGCGGCAGTCGCCGCCGCGGCCGTTGCGGCCACCGCTGGCGCCGCCGGAGCAGGCTTGTGCTTCTGCGCCCGTGCCTTCGACTCGCGATCGAGGAAAATGATCAGTCCCTCGATGTCCTGATCATTCAGCCCCAGGTTGGGCATCTGCGAGCCATACTGCCTCTTCAGGTCCGCCCCGGTCGGGTCGTCTCGAGCCATTCTGACCGGGTTCTTGAGCCAGTTTTGCAACCACTGAGTCGTGCGCCGGTTGGTGACGCCGATGAGATTGGGACCGGTCGCTTGGTAGCGGCCGAGCTGGTGGCAGCCGCCGCATTGCCGGCTCTTCCACGTCTGCTGGCCCCACTGGGCCGCGGTGACTGAATCCAGCGCGGCAGGATGGCTGGCGGAGGCGGCTGCGGCGCCAGCTGCTGCGCCGGCGGCCGCTGCAGCAGCCGGCGCGGCGGCGGGCTTGGCCGGAGCGACGGCAGCGGGAGCGGGAGCGGGAACCGGCGCGCGCGCCGGCCTCATGGTGTCGGCCGCCGGCCCGTATACCTTGTGCAATACCGAATTCCACAGCGAGTCATCCGCGATGCTATCCGCGCGATCCAATGAGTCCAGCCCGTGTTGCGCACGCAGCGGGCTCGCCAGGACGAGCAGCGCGGCAACGATGAGCGCGCATCGTCCGCGAGACGAACGGATCACGTGATCGCGTCGCTTCGTGTAAAGGGATTCACTGCTGCGGCTGACATTCCCTGAACCCACAACGCTACTCCACTCGCTGGTTGCGCAAGAGTATGCAGCCAGATGTGCGCTTGGGATAGGGAGGGTTCGCGGGCCTTGCAGCAATAGCAACTCGCCTCTGATGGTTCCTTCTCACTACACCGCAGACCGACCGGTGGAGGAGGGAGGCTGTGATCAACTCTTGCTACGTCGAGACCGTGTGCAGCAGCGCCGATAGGTTGGCCGCGGCGTTCCCCCACTGGTGCGAGCGCAACACCTGCTCGCGCATCGCCAGACCGAGCCGCCGCCGCCGCTCGGCGTGCCGCAACAGATCGACGACCACACCGCCCAGCCGCTGGATGTCGCTGGCCACCAGGTCCCGCGCATCGGGGGGCAGCGTGAGGCCGTTCGTGGCGAGCGAAGTCATGGCCACGGGGCGGGCAGCGGCCCACGCCTCGAGCACCTTGTTCTTGATCCCGGACCCACACACCATCGGGGCCACCACCACCCAGGCCTCGCGTAACACGCGATACATGTCCGGCACGTCGGCGCGCACTTCGACGCCGTCCTGAGCGGCGAGGGCACGCACGCGCTCGAGCGGTTGTCGTCCGGCGATCACGAAGCGCGCCCCCGGCACCGCGGCGCGGATGTCGGGCCAGACGCTGCCCGCAAATTCGCAGCCGGCATCCACGTTGGGTGGATAATCGAGCACCCCTGTGAAGGCCACGGTGGGCGTCGAACCCTCCCCGCCCCACTCTTCACTCTCCATCAGTTCCAACGGCGCCGCAACGCCATTCGGGATCGTGTGAATGGTTTGGCGATGCGCGATGCGCCGCAGCGCGCGGGCGTCGTCCTCGCCCACTACGACCGTCGCCGACAGCCCTCGCACCACCCGGCGTTCGTAGAACGCATGGGCTCGCAGGGTGTTCAGCGCCGAGAACCATTCCCGCTTGGTCCGCGCGTGGTGCCGGCTGCGCCACGCCGCCAGCGCCAGGCAATCGATGCGATCCGCGACGGCCGGTGGAAAGCGGCGCGTGAAGCCCAGAAACTCGGCGCCATGCCACAGCAACACGGCCCGCGGCTTCCATTCCTCGACCGATGCCGCGGTGGCGCGCTCGAGCGGCACCGTCTCGAATTGCGAAGGGAGCGAAGTCCAGCGCGCGCCCATCGCGACCTGGACGTAGGCTTGCAGGCGGGACCGGAGCGCCTCGGGCAGCGCGGTTGCCGAAGACGGAGCGATGAGCACGATGCGCCAATGCTCCGAGAGCTCCCGCAAAAGATGAAATACCCGGATGGCGTAGCCGTTGATGAGCGGCCAGGGGGGAACGGTCGCGACCGCGAGTAGGACAGGATTAGCCGCGTGCATAACGCGACCTCACACGGCGCAGCAGCTCGCGCACCCAGGTGCGATCCGCCGCGGGCAGCAAACCAGAGCGCCACACGATTATGCCGTAGAGCGCGAGCACGATGGCGGGACCCGCCACGACGCGCCACACCGGGGCAGCCGCGGACACCATAAGCCGAGCGATGCACACGGTGCCGGCGGCGACGGCGAGCAGCTTCGCGAGCTCGCCCCAGGGAAGGAATCGCACCAGGCGCAGCTCGAGACGAGCCGCATTGCGGAGCGAGGCGACGAGCGAGAACGTCGCGAATCCGGCAACCAGGCTGGCCACCGCGCCGGCGGGGCCGAACGCATGCGCCAACGGGACCAGCGTGATCATCGCCACCGCAAGCGAAGCGAGGTCGGCGCCGACCATCATTCGCACGTCGGCGGTCGCGCGCAACAGCGGCGACGCGAGCAGCACCTCGAGCGGCAGGAGCAGCAGATTGATCCGGAGCACGGGCACCGCCCCGCCGTACGCCGGTCCAAACAGGACCGCGATCGCCTCGGGCGCAAACACTTCACCGATTGCGAACACCGGGAAGATCAGCGTGGCCAGTGCGACCGCGGCGCGCTGCCAGGTCGCACGCGCCTCGGCAACGTGCCCGGCGGAGTAGTGGCCCGTGTTCTCGAGCACTACGACTTCGCCGACGGTCTGGGTCACGTGGTCGAGCACCGGGATCTGGATCAGACCCACGGCGTACACGGCGAACTGCCCCGCGGTCATCGTGGAGCCGACGTAGAACGCGTGCAGCCGGTCGCGCAGCAACCCCACGAGCGCGGCCGCGGCAAACGGCAGCGCGTAGGCGAGCTGCGCGCGCACGAGCGGCACGACGGGAGCGCCACGGCTCGAGCTCGCGCGCCACACGAGATAGGCCACGAGCGCCACGACCTCGAGCAGCATCACGCCGCACGCCGCGGTCATGACCGCGCCCAGGTCCGCGGTCAACCAGGCGGCGAGCATCAGTGCCGCGGCGTACAGCAGGCCTGATCCGGTCACGATGAGCGCCGCGAGACGCGACCGTCGATCCACGATGGCCGCCACCGGTAAGAGCGCGGCCGGGACCGCGAGCGCCACGAAGGCGGCGAGCCACGGGACGTAGCGCGCGAGCGGCGCGTGGAAAAAATGCTGGAGCCCGCCGGCAAACAGGAGCAGCGCCCCCGCGCCGCTTATCCCTGAAAGACCGAGCAACGCCGCCGATTGCACGAGGAGACGCGGACCCTGAGCGGTGTGGCGCGGACCGAGATAGAACACGCTGGCCGGCACTCCGAGGCACAAGAGCGGCACCGCCGTGCCCGCAATCAGAAACAATTCCTTGTAGTAGCCGAACGTGGTCTGGTCGAACACGCGCACGAGCAGGAGCGGCACCGCGATCCCGACGAGCGCCGCCAGCGCGCGTGCGGTCGTGATCCACAGGGAGAGCGCCCGGCGTGACGTCTCGGGACGCACGAGACTCTGCCGCCACGCCGGGGCGGACCTGGACGTGGTCAGAACTTCGTAATTCGGAGCAGCTCGCGCAGTCCGAGCAGTTGCATCTGGCAACACGGGCCGCCAAACCTACCGGTAGGGCGCAACCCGGCAACCACACGGAAAGCCCCGGGGGTGACTAGGGTATTACGTCATCGAGCTCGCGAGTCATTTCAGTCATGGTGCGCCGGAACCCGGCGCGACTGAACAACCGTTCCGCAGATTCATTCCCCACGGCCGTCGAGAGCACAACCTGGCGTGCACCCCGCGAGGCCAGCGCGGCGATGGTGGCGTCGAGTAACGCGCGTCCGATGCCGTGACGGCGGCTCGCGGGATCGACCACAATGTCATACAGGACTCCGGCCGGCCCGCGCAGCGACATGTAGTCCGTCCCCTCCACGCCGGCATAGGTGTAGCCGACCACGTGATCGTCCTCGAGGGCCACGAGCACCACGATCCGAGGCGTGTCGAGTTGGGAGCCGAGAAACGCGCTGTAGGCGGACTCCGTGCTCGACGTGGGGGCAATGAAGCGCGCAGCATCGAGGTCGTGATGCAGGCGAACCAGGAGGACCGCAAGGCGGCCAACCGCCGGGAGATCGGCGGCGGTGGCCGTGCGAATGGTGCAGTTCACCGACTCTTCACACGTTCTTGATACGTTCGTTACATCCGTCTTATGGCGCGCGTGGGAGTGGCGCGTTTGGTTGTGACAGTCTCCAGCGGAATCCCTGCATGGCATACCGCGTATCCGTAACGCGAATCGATCCTACCTGTCTGGCCGTGGAAGGTACTGCGACGTGGGATGGCTGCCAGCTCTCCGACTTTCGGTTTCTCGACGGGCGGCCCATGCCGCTGCCGCGAGGCAGCCGGTTTGAGATCCACGTCTACGAGCACGCGATGAAGCGGCCGAGCCGAGACGAGCTGGAGCGACAGTTCGGCGCTACGTGAGCGCAGGCTGTCTCAGCCTCGCCCCGCGCGGTGCGCCGCGACATAGTCCCGCAGGACCCCGGCTTCGGTCTCGAGCTGCTCCAGCACCTGTTTTACGATATCCCCGACCGAGATCACGCCGATCGGCCGGCCATCCTCTTCGACGACCAGGTGGCGCTGGCGCTCGCTGGTCATGCGGCGCATCACGTCGTACAGACTCTCATCCACCTGGCACGTGGCGGCGGGCCGCATGATCTCGCGCATGCGTACATCGAGCGCGTTCCACGACCGGCGCCCGACCGCGCGCACAATATCGCGCTCGGCCACGAAGCCCACGAGGCGGCCGCCGTTCACGACGACGGGAAGGCCGCCGATATTGTGCAACATCAACAGATGAACCGCTTGTTCGACGCTACCGTCAACATCGATGGTGATCAGGGTAGATGGCTTGCGCTCGAGCAGATCTTGGACACGCATGGTAGCACTCCGATGCGACGAGTACGACGGCAGGACATGTATTTCTGAAACCCATGCGGATGAGTAGGGTTCCCGGATCGGATCAGGCTCGAGGGAACGTGAAAAAAAGCACAAGGCGGCAAGCAAATGATGACACACGCCCGCCTCGGATCGAACATTCTAGGCCGGTGCGCACGCAACACGCAGGTCCTTAGGTGCTCCAATAAAGAAAGGAAGAGAGTGAAACCGCTACGCTCACTGATCAGCGCGGGTCTCGTCGTGTTGTCGACGCTGGCAAGCACGTGGGACCCTCCGGGCCACCGCATCATAGCCGAGATCGCCTGGGATCACATGACGGCGCGGGCCCGGACGCGAGCGATCGCGTTGATCCTGCACGGGCCGCCCGTCGCGAGCCTCGCTTCCCTGCGGCCGGGCCCTGAGGGAGGGAGCGACGCGGAGCGCGATCGCGCGCTGTTCCTGAACGCCGCGACATGGGCCGATCTCGTCCGCAATCGCGCCCGAGCCTGGCATGTGTACAACCAGCCCACCTGGCACTATGCGGATTTCTATTGGGACGTCGTCGACGGACGGCCGCACGATTTGCCCGGCGCGGGCCCCGGTCCCGTGAACGCGGGGGAGCGCATCGCGGCGTTCCGCGCTACGCTCGTCGATCCGAACTCAGCCGACACGACGAAGGCGATCGCGCTCGCCTGGCTACTGCATCTCGTCGGCGACATCCACCAACCGCTCCATTGCAGCTCCCGGGTCACGCCCGAACACCCGCTACCACGGGGGGACCAGGGCGGCAACCTGTTCTACCTGTCGGACAGCGTCCGGCTGCACGCGTATTGGGACGAGATGATCGACCGCGCAATCGCGCCGGGCGCGGGCGAGGATTCGTTCGCCTACGCGACGCGCGCGGCGCGCGAGGTCGAGCGGCGCTATACGCAGGCGTCGTTCGATGGCGCGGGAGCTACGAGCGACGTCGCGCAGTGGCAGCGGGAAGGGCTCGCGCTTGCCCAAACGGTGGTGTATGCGGGGCTCACCCAGGGGGCCGCGCCGCCCCCCGCCTACGATCGGACCGCATTCGACGTCGCGGAGCGGCAGGGCGCGCTCGCGGGATACCGGCTCGCGGCACTGCTCAACGCAGCGCTCGATCCGCCACCCGCTGCCAAATAATCGTTTCGCTAGAACGTCCACCCCGCCGTGAACGTCACGCCGAAGTCGTTCTTGGACGCGGTCACGGGCGGCCGGCTGTCGAACCGGTCGAACACTGTGAGCCCGAGGGTGAAATCCTTCAGAACCTCGTGCGACAGCCGCGCATCAAAGTCCGCGCGGACGCGGCCCGGGTCGGTGAGGCTCGGATACAGCGACAAGGTCGCTTGCAAATCCGATTTGGGGGAATCGAGCCGGAAGTACTCGCCGCTGAACGTGACCAACGCTTCGAGATTCGACGTCGCGCTGCTCCCGACGAAGCGTTCGTTGGTGTAGGTCAGTCCCCCGCCCAGCAGGACCTGCGCGCGATTGTTTTGCACCAGGTAGCGCCCGCCGCCCGCCGTGAGCAGGCCGCGCAGGTCGAGATCGAGCTCGTCGTTCTGTTCCAGCTGCCCCGCGCCGAGCACGAGCCAGCGCTGCTTGAGCGGTCGCTGTTGGGTGAGCGAGAGCGAATTCCGGGTCGTGCTGGCGATCCCGGACTGATCCTGGAAGTAGGTGCTCGATTGCAGCTCGGTGCGGGCCTGGCGCGAACGATGTTGCACGGACGTCGCGACGGAAAGCTGGCGCAGATCGTTGGCGCGCTGCAGCGTGAATCCCACGTTGATGTAGCCGTCCAGGCGCGCAAAAAAGCTGCGCCCGATCGGCGACACGCGAACGATCTTCGCCAGCGCGAGCGTGTCGCTGAATGATGCCACCGCCACGACCACCTGCCCCGTGTCACTGCCTTGACCGAGCGTCCCGTAATAGCGCGCGCCGTCCACGTCTTCCACCTCGAAATACCGCGGGCTCGTGATCTGGACGATCTTGTCCCATTCGATCGCCAGAGTGCCCATGTCGTCGGTGGAATAGGTCAACGACGCGCGATCGAGCTTCTTGATCTCCCCCGTCATGTGGTCGCCGTTCCGCAGCACGACCGCATCGACTTTCTGGGCGTGCGCGGGAGCCGCAGTAGCAAGTGCGGCGGCAAGGCCGGCGCAGAGCCCGAGCAGCGTGACAGGTCGGAGCATGGCGGTGAGAGGGTTGTAGCCCCCAAACCAAACGCGACTATTGCCCCTAGGGCCAATGCGCCCTTGGTGCAATAGTCCGGCAAGGCCGTTTCCGCGACCATCGGGCATGCGGGTCCCCGTCCTTGCCGGAGTGGCGCTCATCTGCATGGCGCGAAGCGCGAGCGCACAACAGCTCGCGCCGCTGTCATTCACGCCATTCGACCCGTCCGAGGCGACGTTCGCCGCGAGCGACCAGAAGGACACGACGCACTGCTTCAGCTGCCATCCCTACCACCGCCCGATACGAGCGGTGGGCGAGTTGTTGATCGTGCAATTAATCCCATGGACGATCAACGCGGTGGTGCGCGACAAGCAGTGGGCCCACGTGAGTCCCCAGACGTGGGAAGAGAATCTCGAGAATCCGTGGCAGTGGGACAACGACCACTTCGTCGCGAATCAGTTCGGCCACCCGTATCACGGCAGCCTGTATTTCAATACCGCGCGGACCAACGGGTACAGCTTCTGGGGCTCGGTGCCCTGGGCCTACGGCGGCAGCATCATGTGGGAGGAGTTCGGCGAGCAGTTTGCACCGTCCGCCAACGATCTGCTCAACACCGGCACGGGCGGCATCACGCTGGGGGAATCGCTGTACCGCCTCTCCCACCTCGTGCTCGATAACCGGGCCAGGGGCTCCGAGCGAGTGTGGCGCGAGATCGCGGGCGCGTTCATCAACCCGGTGCAAGAGTTCAATCGTTTGCTGGATGGCGAAGTGTCGCGCGTGGGCCCGAACCCGCCCGACTGGCGTCCTCCCAACGGCGTGCAAGGGGTGGTGGATCTGGGCTACCGGCGCATTAGCGGAAGCACGTCGCTCGGCAGTGCGACGGCCGCCGACCAGGGCGTCGCCGGCTTCCGTCTGAGCTACGGCGATCTCGTGAAGGACATCAAGCGGTCCCCGTTTTCGCATTTCGAGTTCAGCGGCGAGCTCTCGACCCAGGCGGCCAACGGCGCGGGTGGCCGGCTGTCGCTGCTCACCGCGCGGGGCACTCTGGGCGGGATCACGCTCTCGGACGGGGCGAAGGCCAAGCACACGCTCGGCGCTCTCCTGGTGTACGAGTACTACAACAACCCCGCGTACGAGTACGGCGGTCAGAGCGTGTACGGCGGCCTGATCTCGGAATTCCACCGCGCCAACGACAAGAGCATTCGCACCATGACCGAGCTGCTCGGCCAATTCATCATCATTGGCGCAACCCGCTCAGATCACTACTACGCGGGCGAAGGGCGGAACTACGATTACGGCATCGGCCTCGGGACGAGACTCGTGGCCACGTTCATCAAGCCGGGCCGAGCGCTGGCGCGGCTCGGGTGGGGCGGACGCTGGCTGCACACCATGAACGGGACGCCGGGGGCGCATTACCAGGGCGGCGGCGTGGGCGAGTTTCGCTACTTCATTACGCCCAAGTTGGGCCTCGGCGCGAGCTACCAGAACTACCACCGCAGGAGCACGTATGACGCCTATCCGGAAGTCACGCAGGTCAGCCCGATGTTGAACCTGTTCGTGAGCGCGGCGATGCCGCGGCTCGCCCGCTAACGATGCGCGCGCGCCGGAGCATGAGATCGTTGCTCGTATGGCTCGCGATCGGGCTCGCCGCCGGGTGTGAGGATCCCGCTGCCGTGCTGAACGCCGCTGAGCAGGGGATCACGGTGAGCAATCAGCCCGGCCACTTCCACATCACGATCCACTGGCTGGACAACGTGATCGACGACACGAGCTTCACGTGGGTGTCGCCCGACAGCCAGGCGAAGATCGTCCATAACAGTCTCGTGGTGCACGGCGGTGGGCACGTCAATGTGTTCGACGCGCACGGGGTGCTCGTGGCGACGAGCCCGTTCGTGTACGAAGCCGATTCCCTCTCAGCCAAGGGAGCGCCGGGGAACTGGACCATTCAGTTCCAGTTCCTCGCTGCGACCGGCAGCGTCGACGTGCTGGTGGAGCAGCCGTAGAGAATGGAAGGAGCGTCTTGAGAGCCATCGGCAAACAGCCTGCCGTCACGCGCACACCGAGGAGAGTCCGCCCATGCCTTCGCGATTTAGAATCGTCCCCCCGATCGCCATACTCGCCGCCGGCCTGTCGTTTGTCTGGCAGCCCGCGCACGCTCAAGCACCTCAAGCGAAAAAACCAGCCGAGGTCCTGCCGCACGCTGAGCCGGGGTTCAACGGCAAGATCGGACGCACCCTCAAGACTTCGAAGCCGGATTTCCCCAAGGAAGTCCAGGCGCCGGCGGGCGCGCCCAACGTTCTCCTCATTCTGACCGACGATATCGGCTACGGCGCGTCGAGCACGTTTGGCGGCCCTATTCCCACGCCGACGTTCGACCGGCTGGCCACGAACGGGCTGCGCTACAACGAGTTCCACACGACGGCGTTGTGCTCGCCCACCCGCGCGGCGCTGATCACGGGACGCAACCATCACTCGGCCGCCACCGGCAACATCATGGAGTTCGCGAGCGGCTACCCGGGCTACAACTCACTGATGTCGCGCAGCGTCGGCACCGTGGGCGAGATGCTCAAGTACAACGGCTACACCACGGCGTGGTTCGGCAAGAATCACAACGTGCCCGACTGGCATTCGAGTCAGGCCGGGCCGTTCGATCTGTGGCCGACGGGGCTGGGCTTCGACTATTTCTTCGGCTTTATCGGCGGCGACACGGACGAGTGGCACTCGGCACTGTTCGAGAACACGCTGCCGTACGAAGCCCCGGAGCAGTTGGGTCCCAATCCCAAGCATTTCGACGAGATCATGGCCGACAAGGCGATCGGATGGATCCGGCTGCAGCATTCCCTGGCACCGCAGAAGCCGTTCTTCGTGTACTACGCCACAGGCACGGCACACGCACCGCACCACGCCCCGAAGGACTGGATCGCCAAATTCCGCGGGCAGTTCGATCAGGGGTGGGACAAGGTGCGCGAGGAGACGCTGGCGCGCCAGATCAAGCTCGGCGTCGTGCCGGCGAACACGCGGCTCACGGCGCGTCCCAAGGAAATACCTGCCTGGGATTCCCTTTCGGCGGATCAGAAGAAAGTGTACGCGCGGATGATGGAGGTGTACGCCGGCGCCCTGTCGCATGCCGATCATGAGATCGGCCGTGTGATCGACGCGGTAGCCGATCTCGGCGAGCTCGACAACACGCTCATCATCTACATCATGGGCGACAACGGCGCGAGCGCCGAGGGCACGCTGCAGGGAACGACCAACGAAGTCGGTGAGGCGGCGAACGGAGTCGAGGAAACGACCGAGTATCTGGTCTCGATGATGGACGAGTTGGGCGGCCCCACCACATACAACCATTATCCCGTCGGCTGGGCCCACGCGATGGACACGCCGTTCCAGTGGACCAAGCAGGTCGCGTCGCATTTTGGCGGCACCCGAAACGGGATGGTCATCTCGTATCCGAAGCGCATCAAGCACGTGGGCGGGCTCCGCAGCCAATTCTGCCACGTCACGGACATCACGCCCACGATTCTCCAGGTAACCGGCGTCAAGTTTCCGACGGTGCTCAACGGGTTCAAGCAGAAGCCGCTCGAGGGCGTGAGTCTCGTGTACTCGTTCGACAGCGCCAAGGCGCCGACGCGTCACCCCACGCAGTACTTCGAGATGATGGCGAATCGCGCCATCTACGATCATGGCTGGGTGGCGGCGACGACGCCGCTGCGGCTGCCGTGGATCACGTTCGGCGCGAGCCCGAGCCCGGACGACTTCAAGTGGGAGCTGTACAACGTGGCGGTGGACTTCTCGGAGGCGAACAACCTGGCCGCCCGTGATACGGCCAAGTTGCGGCAGTTGAAGCAGGTCTTCGATCGCGAGGCATGGAAGTACAACGTGTATCCGCTCGATGCATCGTTCGCGGAGCGGGCCGATCCCGCCACGCGCCCGAGCCTCACGCGGGGACGGACCGAGTTCACGTATTACCAGGGGATGATTCGGATTCCCGAGGGAAGCTCCCCTGATCTCAAGAACCGGTCGTTCACGCTGACAGCCGAGGTGGACGTCCCGGACAGCGCGGCGAACGGAGTCCTGGGAACGATGGGGGGACGGTTTGGCGGCTGGGGGCTCATCGTGGTGGGCGGCAAGCCGGAGTTCGTGTACGCGTACTCGAACCAGCCGCAACACAAGTACAAGATCATCTCCTCCGAAGCGCTCAGTCCGGGCAAGCACAAGATCGTTTTCGACCTTGCGTATGACGGCGGCGGTCTCGGCAAAGGTGGCACGGGCACGCTGACCGTGGATGGCAAGCGGGTGGCGCAGGGACGGATCGATCACACCATTCGGGCGCGGTTTTCGTTGGACGAAACGATGGACTTTGGTGAGGACACAGGCACGCCTGTGGTCGAGGACTATGTCAACCAGATGCCGTTCCCGTTCACCGGAACACTGACGCGTTTCACCATCGTGCCGGGCAAGAGCGGAGCTCAGGCCGGGAACGAGCGTGAGCTGGAGCAAGGCATCGAGAGGGTGGCGGCCGCACGAGAGTAGAGCAAACGGCTGGAAAGGTCTTGTCGTTCTCCCGGGTCGAGATGATTTTGGGGGTATGACTCTATACCGTCTGGGGACCCGAGCTGCTGTCGGAATGATAGCATTTGGCTTGGCTGCCGCGTGCCACTCGCTGCGGCCGATCGAGGCGAGCCAGCTCAGCTCGACCAATATCGATCGGATCTGGGTGACGCGTGCCGACTTATCGAGATTCGAGCTGTACGCGCCGCACGTCACCGGCGACACGCTGGCCGGATTCCTGGAAGGCGGCCAATACCGCGAAATGATGTTGTCCGAGACGTCGCAGCTCGAGGCACGCCGGTCCGACCCCACCCGCACGGCGGTCCTCGGTGCCGTGAGCGGGGCGGCGCTCCTGGCGGGAATGATCTACATGGCGAACCGGACCTACGTCGGCGACGGCGCCACCTGCTATACGCCGCGCGACGGCTCGGTCATTCCCTGCTGCGCCGGCAAGACCACCGTGGCCTGCTAACGGAGAAGGAGCTCACATGCTTCGCACGTCTCTGCTGGTTGTGTTTGGGTGTCTCGCGCTTGGCGCCTGTAGCGGTCACGGCGGACCGTACACTCCGCCCGTGGACCCGATGCTGCCCGGCGATGGCTATCACGACCGTACGGGCGGACCCGAGAGGCCGGGGGACGGAAATACGGGAACGAACGCGAAGGACCAGAAGCAGACGGGACGGCATCCCTTGACCCCGGGCCACCGGCCCCGGGGTTAGCCGCTCGGAACCACATCAGGTCGGCTGACCCCGGGGCGGCGCCCCGGGGCCTCGCCGCTCAGCCCTTTCTGAAGTTCAGCTCTCCACGATTATCAAGAACTTCGAGTTGGCCCAGAACTTCGCCGAGTCCGCGATCTTGAGCTGACCCGAGACCGTGCCGTTGTCGGTCGGTGGCGTCGCCAGGGCGGACACGTCCTGGCGCGACACGATGCGATATTCGTGACTCCCGGCGGGCAGCTCGAGGGTTTCGAGCACGCGGCGATCCGCGGTGTTGAACAGCTTGGGATCGAGCTCACGGGCGGGAACCAATGTCTTGCCGCTCTTCCACAGCACGAAGAGGAACCGCGCGCCTCCCACCTCCCGGACGATGCCCTTGTGCTCGAGCTCGTCGCGCGTGCCGACCACGTAGTACACCGTGTTCGAGATCGTCGCCATGTTGTTGATCGTGTCCTTGAGCGCCGCGTTCTGGGCGGTCAGGCTATCGACCTGCTGCATCAGTCCCGCGATCGTCTCCTTCTGATTGTCGATCACGCTCTGCATGCTCTGGGTGGTCGTCGCGAGCTCGCTGCGCAGACTGTCCGAGAGGGCCGTCAGCGCCTGGATGCGCTGCTCGTTTTCCTTGAGCTTGGGCTCGATTTCCGCGAGTCGGGTCGTGACGTAGTGCACCCGCTGCAGCAGGCTGTCACGCGATGCCTGCATCGGCGATTCCGCGTTCACCTTGATGTGACGCGCGGGGACGTGCACGCGGGCGAGATCGCGGCTGATGTCGGTCATGAGCCGTGAGTTTTCGGCGACGGCCTGCATGAGCCTGGCGTTGTCCATCGTCACCTGCGCAAGGCTGTCGCTCGCGGCCTTGGCCCGCGCGGAAGCGCCGGCATTGCATCCTAGAAGGCAAAACGCGGAGAGAGAAAGCGCGGCCGCGGCCGGCGCCACTCGGCGGCTGATACGCATCGGTTGTCCCCTGGAGGGTCAGATATGGCGCGAAGTTACGAGAACACGCCCGGAGAGACTGGGACGGACATCACGTTGCGGCTGGCCACGTGCCTCAAACCACTGGGTCGGTTGACCCCGGGGCGACGCCGGAGTCAATGCACCCTGGAAGAAGTCGATCGCGGGCTACAGCTCTATCCTCGCAAACAGCACGCTCCCTATCACTAAGAGCATCGCGCTCAACGCCAGGAGGACCGCGAGGTCCGTCGCGGCCCCGAAGTGCCCCGCGCCATGAGCGGCGGCGCGCAAGCCGTCCACGCCATACGATAACGGATCGAACGTGGCGATCGCGCGCAACACCGGCGGTGCATCGCCCAGGGGAAAGAGGGCTCCCGAGAGAAAGAAGATCGGCATGACGAGGAAATTCATGACGAGCTGAAAGCCCTGAAAGTCGGCGAGGACGGAGGCGATCGCCGTCCCGAGCGCCGTGAACATCAATGCGATCAACGCCATGTAGAGACACACCGCCGGGAATGCGGCGACGCTCTCGATCCGGAACCCCGCGACCAGACAAATCGCGAGCACGATGAAACCCTGGAGCACCGCGACCGTGGCGCCCCCCGCCGTCCGCCCAATCATGATCAGGAGTCGCGGCACCGGTGCGACGAGCGTTTCCTTGAGAAAGCCGAACTGGCGATCCCAGATCAGCTCGATGCCGGAGAAAATGGCGCTGAACAACACGGTCATGCTGATTACCCCGGGCGCGAGGAACTGGATGTAGTCGCCCTGCCCCGCGCGCCGGAAGATCGGACCGAACCCGAACCCGAGCGCGACGAGGAACAACAGGGGCTGTCCGAGCGAACCGATGATCCGGGCGCGTGACCGGACGTACCGCTTGAGCTGGCGCAGCCACAGCATGTAGACGATGTCCATGCCTACCGCTGCCTCCGCCACATCCGCGCCATGTTCCGCATCTGATCGATCGAGCCGGCCTCTTCGTCGCGAATGGCGGAGCCGGTGAGCGCGAGAAACGCGGCCTCGAGGGTGTCGGCTCCGGTCTGCGCCTTCAGATCCGCCGGGCTTCCCTGCGCGACGATCCGGCCATGATCGATCACGGCGATACGATGCGCCACGCGATCGGCCTCTTCCATGTAGTGGGTCGTCAGAAATACGGTCACGCCCTGCTCCTGGTTCAGGATGCCGACTTGCGTCCACAGCTGGTTGCGCGTCTGCGGATCGAGGCCGATGGTGGGCTCGTCCAGAAACAAAATCTTGGGGGTGTGCAGGAGGCCGCGCGCGATCTCGAGCCGCCGCCGCATGCCGCCCGAGAACGTCTTCACCCGATCGTCACGCCGGTCCCACAGCTCGAACAGGCCGAGCAGATACCGGATGCGCTCCTGCCGCACCGATCGCGGCACGCGGTAGAGCGCGCAGTGCAGCTCGAGGTTCTCGGCCGCCGTCAGCTCATCGTCCAGGCTCGGGTCCTGGAACACGATTCCGAAGCGGCGCCGGGCCTCGTTGGGATGCGCGGTGGGATCGAGACCATCGAGCGCAATCGTACCGGTGGTGGGCCTGAGCAGCGTCGTAAGCATCTTGATCGTGGTCGTCTTCCCGGCGCCGTTCGGGCCGAGGAACGCGAAGATCTCCCCGGCGCGCACGTCGAACGAGATATCGTTGACGGCCACGAAATCGTCGAACCGGCGCGTCAGATTCCTGACATTGATCATGGCAGGAATCTATGAGGTGTTATCATTGCACATGCTTACGCTCGCCCTGTTCGTCTCGCTTGGCGCTGCCCTGCACCAAACGCCGCAAGCGGTGGCTGACTCCGGCCACTGGCAGACGGCCAAGCCGCTGCCCGAGGCCCTGCTCGATTGCCACGCCGCCGTGCTCGGCGGGCGCATCTATGTCGCGGGAGGGCTCGATGCGCACGGACAGCCCACGGCTCACGTGTACCGCTACGATCCGAAGGCGGATGAGTGGACCCGTCTCAGGGATCTGCCGGCGCCGCGGCACAACATGCCGCTCGCGGTGGTCCGTGACACCCTGTACGCGGCGGGCGGTCTCTCGGGCTCGAGTTTCAAAGCCGAGCGCACGTTGTGGGCCTATCGTCCTGACAAGGATGAATGGGACTCGCGTGCCGGAATGCCCGGGCCCCGCGGCGCGTCAGTGGCCGTTGCGGTCGGCGGCAAGCTCGTCGTCCTGGGCGGGTACTCGAGGTTCACGGACGGAGGGCTCATCGCCGACCCGGTGATCTACGACCCGGGGTTCAATTCGTGGCTCGAGGTCTGGCCCATGCCCACGCCCCGCGACCACCTCACGGCTGAGACGGTCACGGGCCTGGTGTATGTGATCGGCGGACGGCTCATGTCGCCGGCCCGCAATTACGACGCGGTCGAAATCTACGACCCCACCAAGTATCTGAATGGCCGCTGGCTGCGAAAATCGCCGATGCCCACCGCGCGCAGCGCGCTCGGCTCGGCGGTGCTCGCGGGGAAGATTCACACGTTCGGCGGGGAGACCGAGTCCAAGGTCTTTGCAGCGCACGAAGTCTACGACCCCGAAAAGGATCTCTGGACCGAGGCCGCCCCGCTCCCAACGCCGCGCCACGGCATGGCGGTCGCCGCACTCGAAGGCAAGATCTACGTGATCGGCGGCGGGACGGCCGCGGGCATCACGGCAAGCGACGTCGTGGAGGTCTACGCTCCGTGAACACCGATCGCGCGTCCGGAATTCCGCATTGGCGTCTCGCGCGGCGGATGGTGTCGCGCAGCGTACTGTTGCTGCCGCTCACCATCGGCACGCTCCTGATCGGCATGTCGATCTATCACTGGGTGGAAGGCCTGCCATGGCCGGATGCGTTCCTCAACTCCGCCATGCTGCTCGGGGGTATGGGACCGGTCGATCCCCTGCGCACCACGCCCGGCAAGTGGCTGGCCGGGCTGTACGCATTGTTCGCCGGGCTCGTCTTTCTGGTCCTGACCGGCGTGATGCTTGCGCCGGTGCTGCACTATGTCCTGGAGCGCTTCCACCTCGCGTCCGCTCGACGCGACACCAACGCGTGATCAGTGCCGCTGCGCTTTCGGGTCCGGCACGCGCTCGCGGTCGCGTGGCGGCCCCGCTGCCCGTCCGCGGCGGAGATTCTCCTGTTGCTGCGGCTCGAGAGGCCGCCCCGGATGCTGCTGCATGGCCGGGACGCGGTGAGAGAACGGCACGTTCTGCGCGGGCGGGGCCCGTCGCGTGATGATCGGGCGGGACGGGACCGGATGCGCTTCGACACGAACTGGCGGCACACGAGCGGCCGGCGCATGGCTCACTACCACCCGGGGCGGTGCGCTGCGCATGATCATCGGGGGTCGCCGCACCGCCGGGGGTGGCGGCGCCCAACGACGCACACCGAACACGGCGGTCTCGGTGGGCAGTACGCGCGGGTGAGGCGCAATCGACACGCGCTCGATCAGTGTTTGACTCATGGGGAGCACGCGCCCGCGGATCGGCTCGCCGCTGCGCAGCACTTCGGCCGAAACCACCGTCGCCGCGCGCCGGTTGACGAACCGCAAGTTCGCGTATCCGCTCACGACCGAGACGTCGAAGTGGCCGCGGAAATTGGTCACGTTCACGTAATTCAGATAGCGGTCACCATAGTGATACCAGGGGATGAAGGGTTCGCCGGGACCAAGCGGGAACCATCCCTCCACCGGGCCGCCGACCGTGGCCGTGAATCCCGCCCCGTCCATGAAGACCACGAACGCCGGTCCGTAGCAATGCCGCGGCACGACCGGCCCCGGGACCCAGCCCCAGGCATTGCTCACGAGCACCCAGCGACCGTAGTGAAACGGCGCGAATCCCCAGGGCTCCTCCTCCACCCACGTCCATCCCCAGGGCTCGACCCACATCCATCGCCCGTAGCGATACGGGACCCAGTCGGCCGCGACCGCGTGGGGATACCACACCGGTCCGTACGCGGCCGTCACCTCCCACCGTCCCGCGTCGTCCAAATCTTCGTATCCCGGAATATCGCGCCCGACGTATCGTGTGGACGGCGACTGGGTGACGCGCGCGTCCCGCGCGCTGCTCCACGTATCGAATTCGTCGGCCGGCGGTTTTGTAATCCAGGTGAGATGAATCGGGTCCGAACCCTGGAGCTCGACGGCCTGGCCGTTCCCTACCCCCTGGGGGGCGCCGTTGTCGCCGGTGCGTCCCATGCTCACGCGGCCGCGGTCCACGGCGATGCGCGTGGTGCTGTCTTCGGGTGATACATCGAACCGATACTCTCCCGGTTCGACCACGACAAACGCGCCGTTCGGCGTGTCCACCTCCAGGGTATCGCCGCCGTTCAGCTCATACACGCTGATGCGCGCCGTGCCCGCACTCAGGCCGAGCTGTGCGAATTGATCCGTGAGATTCGTGACGGTCAGGTCAGTATTACCAGCGAGGCGGACTGCCAGGGAGCCGACTTCGAGCTCGGCCCGCGCGTCGCTGTCGGTGTAGAGCCGATCACCCGAGGTCATCGTGTAATTACGCCGCGCATCGCCCCACACCGTATCACCCGCCGCCTGGAACGACACTCGTCCGTCGACAAGGCTCAGCCGGGCGGCGCGGCCCGGGGGGTCGCCGCTCTCCGTTGTCTGGGCGTGCGCGGCGAACGGCGGGGCGAGACACAACAACCAGCAGCAGAACCAGGCGAGCTTCCGGGTAGCCATACATTCCTCCGTACGTGACACATACCCCGGACCTACGGGCGCGGCCCCTCCAACGTTGTGGGTGGAAACACGAACGACCGGCGCAGGCGCCGGTCGTCGCGAATTACCAAGGGCCGGTCGGCTCAGCAGTTGGGCGGGTTCTGTCCGTTCGAAACGTCTACGAGACAGCAGTTGATGGGCGGCTGATCGGCCGCGACATAGCACAGACCCTGTTGCGGCTTGTTCGCGTTGTTGCTGTTGAGCAGGGCCACTACCCCGATCGCGCCGACGGCGGCGATTCCCAGCGCCAGATTGCGGGTGCGTCCCGGATCGGACACCCGGGTTTGCATCTTGGCGACGTCGTCAAGCGGGATGCGCTCCTCGCGCCCCTGGACCAGGCCGTCCAGCGTGTCCCCGACGACCTCAGGCTTCTCCACGATCACCGTCGAGCGGTCGCGACGCGTTACCCATACCTGGGCGAGATCCGGCGTGGCGCTGAGCTGTTCCTTGTCGAGCGGCCGCATCGTATGACAGCCGCCGAGCACGCCCAACGTCAGGGCAATCCCGACGAACCGAATCGACTTATCGAGAGTCTGCACGAATGCTCCTCTGTATGGTACGTCCGCGTCCCTATCCGCTGGGTAATGATGCCACCGTCCCGAAAGATATGCGAGCCGCGATGTTTTGGGTGGCCCATCGGGATTCCTTAGTACTGGTCGGAGGGTTCCCGAGTTCCCGAATGGCGCCCCGGTTCCGGGGCGGTTCGTTCTATTCAGGAACCGGGTGCCCGCGAACTGGGTACCTAAATGACCGGACCGGGCACCCTAGCGAACGGAGCGTTCCCCCTACATTTTCACCGTGCAATTCCGCACCGCTATATGGTGCGGGGTATGGACGGGCAGAACGGTGTCGGACACCGGCACTGCTCGCGCTCGACCCGCACAGCATACCAGTCGTCAGGGGCTGTGACAGGTGCGAGCGGTGCGGAGTCTTGTAATGAGCAGATCGCCGAACCGCAGAAAGAACCTCCACCTGAAAGGGGCATGCTCAATGCGTTCTGGTTCGCTGATTACCTCGGCTCTCGTGATCGCGGCGGCGCTCGGGATGGCGCGCACGGCACAGGCTCAGGCGAAGGTCGACGCCCAGGCTGCAGACCGGGGCAAGAAGATCTGGAATTCCAAGCAGTGCAGCGGCTGCCATGAGCTCGGTCGTTCCCAGTCGACGGGCCCGGATCTCATTGGGGTCACGGACCGCCGGAGCGCGGAGTGGATCCACAAGTGGCTCAAGGATCCGATCACCATGGCCTCAGAGGATTCGACCGCCATGGCGCTGAAGAAGCAGTTCAACTCCCAGATGCCGAAGCTGGGTCTGTCGGATGCGGATGCTGACGCGCTGATCAATTACCTCGCGCAGCAAACCGCGATGCGGAAGGGCGGCGGGAAGTAAGGCATAACGCCCAGCCCCGATAACGGGTGGTAGAACGCGCCCCGAGCCCCTAGCTCGGGGCGCGTTGTCTTGGTGGCGACGGCTTCTTGTGAATGCGGCGCTTCCCTTTCGCCCGTCTAAGTCCACTTGAAATGCTTGACCACGTTCGTCACGTACGCGCCGTCCCGCGGTGCGCGGCTCCAGTTCGCCGCAGCACAAGATGGCGAACGAAACCCGAATCCCCCGGCAGGACCGTTGTTAAAGTCCGTCTCCGCAAACACATTGGAGGCGCATGCAACCGACCAACCCCCGCCGCTCCGCGCAGGATCGGCGGGAGAACTCAGACCGCCGCAGCGGCGCCGACCGGAGGAGCACCAACCCGGTCGGGCTAGTTCTCGTGCCCGTAGAGCGTCGCAAGGGCGATCGACGGATCGTCGCGGACCGGCGCCGGCCGATATCGCCCGAAGACCACATTCGCAACGCGCTCGCGCTGCTCGGTCAGGTGTCGGACGGCGCAGGGCTGGAAGAGGAGCTGCAGCGCGATCTGGACTCCGCCATTTTCCGCCTCCGTTTCGCCCTCGACCGGCTCGAGCACCGGCAGCCGTGAAACTCACCCGCCTGGCGGTGATCGGCGTGGCCACGAGTCTGGTGTGCGCTTGCGGCAAGTCCGAGGCAAAGCGGCGGGCCGAGATCGAGAGCTGCAGCGCCATCACCCTCGACGCCGCCGGCATCTCCAACTGTCTCATTGCCCAGTATCGTTGGAAGCCGGACGCCGCCGGTGCGGCCGCGAAGACGCGCCAGCACGAGCTGGACAGCGTCGCGGCGCATCAGCGGGATTCGCTCTGGACCGTGACGAGCGCCCAGCACCGCCGCGATCTCTCGAGCTGCCTGTCACGCGCCGGCGACGTCTCGCGCTGCCTCACCGACAACTACGCGTGGGAGCCGGCGCGCGCGACCGCGGCGTTCGATTCGGTGTGGCATTTGGATGGCCGGAAGCACCAGCAGGAGGTAGCAGCCTGCCGGAAGCAGGGGAACGCCAATCCCAGCAACTGCCTGATGCTGTACTACAAGTGGGATCCCAAGCACGCGATTGCGGTCAACGACTCACTCGAGCGGGCGAGAATCCGTGCGATGAATCGGTAAGGGGGTGTTGTACTAGCTCCCCCGCTCGCGCCCAGATCGCCAGCCACATCTCGTGTGTCAGCTTTCCAGTATGGGTATTCTGCCGGCTCGGATGATACGAGGCGAGCAGAGTTGTTCCATCAGGCAATCGGCTTTCCACGCCGTGACCGAACGGCGGCCGCTCGGACGGTTTCAGCTGCTCCCACCAGCCCGATGCCTTGAGCCACGCGTCGTGCGCGATACGGCCCAGCGTGACGACCACGCGCACGCGATCGAGCAGCGCAATCTCGGCTGAGAGATAGCGGCGGCAGCGCGCCAGCTCGAGTGGCAAGGGACGATTGCCCGGAGGAGCGCACCGCGCGGCCGCGGTGATATAGCAGTCGCGCAGCTCGAGACCGTCATCCGGCGCAACCGATTCCGGCCGGCTCGAAAATCCCGCCGCATGCAACGCCTCGTACAACCAGCGCCCGCTCGAGTCCCCCGTGAACACCCGCCCCGTGCGGTTGCCGCCGTGCGCCGCCGGGGCCAGACCCACGATCAAGAGGCGCGCGTCGCGATCCCCGAACCCCGGAACCGGTTTCCCCCAGTACTCGAAGTCCTGGAATTCGCGTTTCTTGACGGTCGCGACCCTACGGCAATGCGTGCGGAGGCGGGGACAGAGTCGGCAGCCAATGATGGTCTGCGACAGCGCAGTGAGCGAACGGGCGGTCAGCGGACGAGGGCGTTCAGAGGCGGTCACGGGCGCGTTGGAGCCTGCATCGGGATGGTCGTTGTGACACTAACTTTACCATCCGATCCTACCTTGAGCGGCTGATAGGCGTCGGGGCTTCCGAATACGCCTTGATGGAGCGCGCGCAGCCGGCCAACAGGACCGCCGCCAGCGCGAGCAGATGGAATCGATGGATGTTCACAGCTCCTCCGGAAGACGCGAGAACGGCCCCTTGTGGCACTGGTGGGAACCTAGACGGCGCGGCAGGCGGATCGTATCGGTCTGAGGTTGGAACGGGCTGTAAGCCGGAGGAGTGACGCACGCGATGAACATCAATCCGCGCGCCGGACAACCCGCGCGCTTCGAAGACCTCGTGAACGTTCCACGTCTGGTCACGGCCTACTACGCGGAAACACCCGACCCCGTGATTCCCGAACAGCGCGTGCGGTTCGGTACGTCCGGGCACCGGGGATCGTCGCTCCACCACTCGTTCAACGAAGCGCATATCCTCGCGATCACCCAGGCGATCTGTCTGCATCGCCAGGCCCATGGGGTCGACGGGCCGTTGTTCCTCGGCGCCGATACGCACGCGCTCTCCGAGCCCGCGATGACGAGTGCGCTTGAAGTCCTCGCGGCCAATGCCGTGCAGGTCTGCATCGACGCGGAGGGCGGCTACACCCCGACGCCCGCGATTTCCCACGCGATTCTCAGGTACAACGACGGGAGGGCCAGCGGACTGGCGGACGGGATCGTGGTCACCCCGTCCCATAACCCGCCCGACGAAGGGGGGTTCAAATACAACCCGCCGAGTGGCGGGCCCGCGGCTTCCGGCGTGACGACGTGGATCGAGTCACGCGCCAACGAGCTGCTCGGAAAGATCGCGGACGTGCGCCGCTGGCCGCTCGAGCGAGCCCGCCGCGCCCCCACGGTACAAAAACACGATTACGTCGGCTGTTACGTGGACGACCTCGCGAACATCATCGATCTGGACGCCGTGCGCGGTGCGCGGTTCACGCTCTGCGTCGATCCCCTGGGAGGCGCCGGTGTGCGCTACTGGCAGGCGCTCGCCGAGCGCGCGCGCGTCCCGCTGTCGATCGTCAGTACGGAAACGGACCCCACCTTCCGGTTCATGACCCTCGATTGGGACGGCAAGATCCGAATGGATTGCTCGTCGCCGTACGCGATGCAGCGCCTCATTGCCGTGCGGCAGCACTACGATGTGGCGTGGGCGTGCGACACCGATCATGACCGCCACGGCATCGTCACGCGAGCGGACGGTTTGCTCAGTCCGAATGCGTATCTCGCGGTCGCGATCGACTATCTGTTCGCGCACCGCCGCGAGTGGCCCGGCGACGCGGCGGTGGGCAAGACGGTCGTGACGAGCAGCCTGCTCGATCGGGTCGCGGCCCGGCTCAAACGCCGGCTGTTCGAGACGCCCGTGGGATTCAAGTGGTTCGTCGAGGGGCTCGAGCGCGGCACCCTCGGGTTCGCCGGGGAAGAAAGCGCGGGAGCCTCATACCTGCGGCACAACGGGCGCGTGTGGACGACGGACAAGGACGGCATCCTGCTGGGCCTGCTCGCGGCGGAGATGACCGCCGTCACGGGGCGCGATCCAGGCGCGCGATATCACGATCTCGTTCGCGATCTGGGGGAGCCCGTGTATCAGCGCATCGACGCCCCGGCCACACCGCGCGAGAAGGAAGTGCTGCTCCGCCTCTCGGCGCAGGACGTGGGAAATACGGAGCTGGCCGGTGCGCCCATCACGGGGGTGCTCACGCGGGCGCCCGGCAACAACGCGCCGATCGGCGGGGTGAAGGTGATCACCAACGCGGGTTGGTTCGCCGCGCGACCCTCGGGCACGGAGGACGTCTACAAGCTGTACGCCGAGAGCTTCGAGGGCCCGGAGCATCTCGCGCGCATTCTCTCCGAGGCGCAGGACCTCGTTGCCCGCGCGCTGCGCAAGGCGCAGTGAGCGATTATGTTCGAGCCGTGCCTCCCCCCGCCGCCGCTCCCGTTGATCCCGCCGTGGAAGCCGTGGCGCGTGAGGCCGCGGCGCTCGTCAACGATGGCGACCGCGTGGGCCTCGGGTCGGGGCGCGCCGCGCTCGCGTTCGTCAGCGCCCTGGGCGCGCGCGTCCGGGGGAAGGACGGGCTCCGCGTGAGCGTGGTCGCCACATCCGAGGCAACGGCTCAGCGGGCCCGCGAATTCGGGATGCCGTTCATCGAGCTCGGCGAAGATGTGATCCTCGACGTGACCGTGGACGGCGCCGATGAAGTCGCGCCGAACCTCGATCTCGTGAAGGGCTGGGGCGCGGCGCTCGTGCGTGAACGCATCGTCGCCGCGGCGTCGCGCCGGCAGGTGATCCTCGTCGGGCCCGACAAGCTGGTCCAGGGACTGGGGCAGCGCGGCCGCATTCCCGTCGAGATCATCCCGCTGGCCCGCGGACCCGTGACGCGGGAGATCAAGGCGCTCGCGCTCGTTCCCACCGTCCGCCAGGACGGGTCGCGCGATCTGGTGACGGAAAACGGCAATCTCATTCTGGACTGCGCCCCGGCGGCACCGCTCGCCGATGGGCGTGCCGCGCGCGAGCTCGAAGCGAAACTGCTGGGACTCGCGGGCGTGGTGGACACGGGGCTGTTTCTGGGCACCGCCGAGCGGGTGCTCGTGGGGTACCCGGATGGCCGAGTGGACGTGCGGCGCCGCTCCCACGCCCCCTGACGCCTTTTCACGCGCGACCGGTGTAGTACGTATCTCCTGTGATGCGTGATCGGTGGTGCTGCGTCGCGATCGCCGCCCTGGTGGCCGCGTGCAGCAGCGACTCGGCGGGTCCGACAGCGGCGGCCTGTCAATCGACGGCCGCTCCGCTCACGCCCGCCGTCGGGGTCGCACAGCTCATCAATCCGCTCAGCAATTCGGGCTGCGTGGAAATCGCGGCCAACACTTCGGGTGACTCGGCGACCTATCTGATCATCGCGCAGTCGGCCGGCGGCGTCCCCGGCGACAGCGCGGCGTTCTCGCTGCAAAGCGGCGGACTCGCGGCCCTCGTCGCGCAGGGCGGAGCGCCAGGCCTGTCGCAGGCGGTCACGCGACCGCGCTCGATGTGGGCCCGGCTGCGGCAGCGGGGCGCGGTGCCGAACACGTTCTCCCGACAGCTCCACGAGCGCCGTGTCGCACTCAGCCAGCGGGTCCGCGCCGGGCTCGCGCCGCGCGTCCAACGAGCCGCTCCCGCCATGGTCACGAAACCGGCGATGGGCAGCCAGCGCACCTTTGCGGTGTGCGCCGATTATTTCTGCAATACGTTCAGGAATGTCACGGCGACCGTGCAGTCGGTGGGCGCGCACGTCGTGGTCTATGTCGACAATGCCGCGCCGGTGAACGGCCTCACCGCGATGCAGGTTGACTCGCTGCGCCGTGTCTTTGACGGCCTGTATGCCGTCGACACCACGACGTTCGGCGGGATATCGGATATCGACACCAACGGCGTCGTGTTGACGCTCATGACCGGCGTCGTGAATAGTCTCGTCTCGTCGGCACAATGCCAGGCGGGCGGCTATGTGGCCGGCTTTTTCCTTCCTGACGATCTCGATACCACCGCGGCGCGCACCAACAAGGGCGAGATTTTCTACACGGTCGTCGCGGATCCGAACGGGACGTTGAGCTGCGCGCACGCGGTGAGCGATCTGGCCGATGTGCTACCGACGACGTTCCTGCACGAGCTGGAACACGTCATCATTTTCAATCAGCACGTCCTGGTCCGCGGGGGACCACAGGAAGACCTCTGGCTGGATGAGGCGCTGGCGTCGTATGCCGAGGAAGTCGGCGGTCGCACGTTCCTGCCTGACTCGAACACATTTTTCAACTACGTGATCGGGGATTTGTTCAACGGGTACATCTACCTGCTGAGTCCGCAGGACCATTTCCTGTTGCAGGAGAGCGATACGGTGCTCGAGGACTTCGGCGCGGGTTGGCTGTACG
>DATIWU010000010.1:0-55875 GCA_035519195.1 Gemmatimonadales bacterium | reverse complement strand
GGGCGGAAATCGGCGCCGCCGGGTTGTATCGTTGGGTGTTTCGCGGCGGCAGAAGCGCCGAAGCCTATCGTTCGCTCGTTGCCGCGCTCGCGGACTGGCTCCTGGCCGAGCATCGCACGGGCGCCGAAATCCGTGCCATTCCCGAAGCGCTCGTCGTCACGAATGGCACGCCGCTGTCGTGGCGCTGGATCGGCTCCGGCACGCCGGATGATCTCGTCGCGACCTTCAGCAACGGCAGCACGGCGAGGCGAGACACCCTGCGGTGGAACGCGGCAGGCGAGAGCATGCTGGTGCTTCCCCCCGGCACCTATCGGTACCAGCTGGCCGGGGGCTCGGAGCATGGCATGGTCGCCGTGGACACGTATTCGGATGAATGGCGTCCGGCCGAGCCGGTGCTGCGTGCCCAACCAGGCGCAAGCGACGCGGAGGTCATGGGGCTGGCCGCGCGCGATCGGTGGTGGCTGTTCGCGCTCGCGCTTGCCGCGTTCACGGGCGAATGGGCGTGGCGGCGGCGCCAGGGAATGCCCTGATGTCGCTGTGGGATCGCATTCGCCGCGTGTTCGGCCGCGCGAGCCCGGCGGAACGCGACGCCGCCGAGCGCCTGCTGCTCGAAGCCGACTTCGGAGTGGCGGCCACCGCCGAGATCCTGGCCCGGCTGTCGGGCGTCAAGGACAGCGAATTTCAGGAAACGCTCGAGCGCACCATCGCGGAGCTTGTCACGGATGGCCAGACGGGGCCTGCGCCGGGCGACATCGCGCATGCCGAGCGCGCGCCCACAGTCGTTCTGGTATTCGGCGTCAACGGCGTCGGCAAAACGACGACCGTGGCGAAGCTGGCCCGCAGACTCATGCAACAGGGGCGCGCCCCGCTGCTCGCGGCCGCCGATACGTTTCGCCCGGGCGCGGTCGATCAGCTGCGCATCTGGGCTGACCGGCTTGGCGTACCATGCGTGAGCGGAGGCGAACGGTCCGATCCGGCCGCCGTCGCGTTCGACGCGATCAGCGCGGCTCGGGCGCGCGGGGTGGACACGGTGCTCGTGGATACGGCCGGACGGCTCCACACAGATGAGCGGCTGGTGGAAGAACTGAAGAAGGTGGTTCGGGTCGCGGCCAAAGCGCATCCCTCGAGCGGGGCGCCGCACGAATCGCTGCTGGTGCTGGACGGCGCGACCGGACAGAATGCCGTCCAACAAGGCAAAACGTTTGCCGCCGCCATTCCCCTCACCGGGCTCATCGTGACGAAGCTCGACGGCACGGCGAAGGGCGGCAGTGTGATCGCCTTGCGGCGGGAGGTGCGAGTGCCGGTACGGTTCATCGGCACCGGGGAAGGGCTGGACGACTTGGAGCCATTCAACCCCGAGCTCTATGCGCGTCGCGTCGTGAGTACCTGATGCCGCTCGAGATCACGACACCCGTCAAGTTTCTGAAAGGGGTGGGGCCGAAACGCGCGGAGGCACTCGCCCGACTCGGCATCCGGTCCGTGGGCGATCTGCTGTATCACACGCCCCATCGCTATCTCGACGCCACCGCGCTGACGCCGTTGGCGCGGGCGACCGTAGGCCACGAGGTGACCAGTGTCGGGCGGGTCGTCTCGACCGGGGTCCTGCCGACCCGGCGCGGCCTGCGGGTGTTCCACGCCGTCCTGCGCGACGCGAGCGGCGTGCTCGAGTGCGCCTGGCCGGGACAACCGTTTCTCGAGCGCCAGATCGTTGCCGGGCAGCTGTTGCTCGTCACCGGTCCCGTCCGCTACTACCACGGACGGCAAATCGTGCCGCGAGAGTTCCTCGTGTTATCGGACAACGGCGAGGAGCCCGAGCGCGGGCTCGTCCTGCCGATCTACCCCGCCACCGAAGGTCTCACACACCGGCAGATCCGCGCGCTCGTACACCAGCACCTGGACGACCTGCTGCGGCTCGCGCAGGATCCGCATCCGCGCGAGCGTCTGGAAGGGCTCGGCTTGCCGCCGCTCGCTCGCGCGCTCGACGCGATGCATCGGCCCGGCAGTCTCGAAGCCGCGGAGGCAGGGCGCCGCCGCCTCGCGTACGACGAATTGTTCGATCAACAGCTCGTGCAGGCGCGCGCCCGCTTTCTGGCGAAGCGCGGCCGCTCAGGTATCCAGTTCGTCCGCCACCACGATCTGACGGATCGTCTCGCCCGCGGTTTGCCGTTCGCGCTCACCGGCGATCAGCGACGAGCGATCGATGAGATCATGGCGGACATGACCGCCTCCGACCGCATGCACCGCTTGTTAATGGGCGACGTGGGAACCGGCAAAACCGTCGTCGCCCTGTTTGCCATGCTCCTGGCACTCGAAAACGGGTACCAGGCGGCGCTCATGGCGCCAACCGAGTTGCTGGCGGAGCAGCACCATGCCACGCTGAGCCGGCTGCTCGCGCCGCTCGCGCTGATCCCCGATCTCCTGATCGGCCGGCTTCCGGCCGGCGCCAAAATCGCGGCCCGCGACCGGCTGTCGCGCGGCGATGCGCGGATCGTCGTCGGGACCCACGCGCTGATTCAGGAAGAGGTGGCGTTCGAGCGGCTCGGGCTGGCGGTCGTGGACGAGCAGCACCGGTTTGGCGTCGAGCAGCGCGCCGCCCTCGTCGAAAAGGGCGATGCACCGGATGTCCTGCTGCTCACGGCGACGCCAATCCCGCGCTCACTGGCCCTGACGTTGTACGGCGACCTCGACGTCACCCAGATCCGTGAACGGCCTCCGGGCCGGGGCTCAGTCAAGACCGCGCTGCGAAACGACGCGGCTCGCGCGAAGATCTACGAATTCCTCCGGAGCGAGGCCCGTGCCGGGCGGCAGGCGTACGTCATTTATCCGGTGATCGACGAATCCGAGAACGCCGACCTGAAGGCCGCGACCACGATGGCCGCGCGGCTCGCGCGCACGTTTCCCGAGCTCAGGGTCGGGCTCGTGCACGGCCGTGTCCCCCCCGACGATCGCGACCGGGTGATGCGCGAGTTCCGCGACAACCAGATCCAGATTCTCGTGGCCACCACGGTCATCGAGGTCGGCATCGATGTCCCGAACGCGTCCGTCATGCTGATCGAGCACGCCGAGCGCTTCGGCCTCGCCCAGCTTCATCAGCTGCGCGGGCGCGTCGGGCGCGGTGAAGCGCAGAGCCATTGCATCCTGCTCTCCAACGCGCCGGAGGCGACCGCGCGGCTCACAGACTTCGCCAGGACGACCGATGGGTTTGCCATCGCGGAGCTCGATTTGAAGGAGCGGGGCATGGGCGAGCTGGCGGGCGCGCGGCAGTCAGGGAGCGCCGAGCTCAAGTATGCCAATTTTGAGACCGACCTCCCGCTGGTCGAAGCGGCGCGGCGCGCCGCGGCCGACATCATCGCGCGCGATCCGGCCCTCGAGCGGGCCGAGCATGCCCGGTTCCGCGAACGAATCCTCGCGCGATATGAGCGAGGGTTGGAGCTGTTCAGGGTGGGGTGAACGAGCAGGAACATCTGCTCCGCCATTCAACTTCCGAGTTCCGCGTTATAGGGCGATCCGCAGCCCCAGTCTGGCGCCGTCCGGCCTTGGCTCCACCAATATTTCCGCGGGATGGAATGGGATGTTCTCCGGGTCGTCTCCGTGATGCAGATCAGCCAGGAACAGCGCTCCCGCGAGCAACAAACCCGCCTGGCCGGCGATGAGCCGGAGCCGCGCGCGCGAGTCGTAATGCAGCGACACCTGGTACATCTGTTCCGTCAGGGGGTTCACGTAGGCGCCATTGGGTCCAACTGCGCACGCGCTGTTGTCCGCGCGGCAGACGTCGACCAGCTGATCGTAGACCCGATTCGAGTTCTCGTGCTCATGGGCGCCGAGTGCGGTGAAGGTCCCCGCAAACGCGAACGCGACCCATTTGCCGTAATGCGTGATCCAGCCGCCTTTGTGCTCATGGCTGATTTCGGCGGAGAGCCCGGGCTGCTGGGCGCGGAGCGCCGTACACCACAACACTCCCGCCAGCACTGCGAACGCGCGCATGGTCATCGGTACGCGTGAATATCGCCCCGCCCCGCGACCACGACCAGTTCCCGGCTCCGGACCAGGGGAGGCTGCTCGATGGGACCGTCGAGCTCCGCCCGCCAGAGAATGTCCCCGTGCTGCGACTCGACGAGCAGCACTTCGCCAGTAATGCTCGCGACCAGAATCCCGTGCCCTTCGCCGAGCGGCGTAGGGCCGGCGGTCGTTACGATCCCGAGCGGTAGGGCACGCGCGGAATCCGGGTGGTCGCGCGGGATGAGCCAGAGATGGCCGTCGCGCGTGACACAGAACACCGTGTCACGCACCAGGGTCGGCGCGGACAGCACCGCATCGCCGGCCTTCAGGTCCCAGGTGAACGCCCCATCGATCAGGTTGATCGCGAGGATGTGCCCGGCCGTCGTACCCGCAAACAAATGAATTCCGGTCTGGCTCAGCGCGGGTGGAGCGAGCACCGTTCCCGGCAGCCCCACGCGCCGGCGCACACTGCCGGTGGCCGCGTCCAGCAGGTAGAGCGTATCGGCGGTGGTGATCACGGCCAAGCCCGCCGGTCCCGGAACCGGGTCCGTCCGAATCGATCCGGTGAGCTGGCGCTGCCACTGGACCTTGCCCTCCTGGGTGTCGAGGCGCAGCATGCGTCCCGATTCGGTCCCGGCGTAGAGCGAATCGCCCTCGATCGCGAGGCCCGCCTCGATCCCTCCCGTCTCGGTGTTCCACAATATCCGACCATCCTTGAGCGCGAGCGCGTAAACGCGCCCGCTGGGTGACGCTTCGCTCGCCACATACACGCGATCGCCATCGATCAGGGGGCCGCCGTGGATCGTGCCGTTGAGCCGAGTGTGCCACAGCATCTGTCCCGTGGCGCGGTCGAGCAGCGTGACCTGCCGATCGGCCGTGCCGACCGCGACGACCGTTTCGGTGATGGCCGGCGCTCCGCGAACGGCGCGGCCCACGCTGACCTGCCAGGCGGGGCGGGGATCGGCGGAGAGCGACTCGGCCGCCGATGGATCGTGCTGCGGCGAACCGAGGTACACGAGCCAGTGGGTTTCCTGGCGGGCGGTGGAGTTGCGCAGCGCCCGCGTCTGTGGCGGCACATACGCGCTGCACGCCATCGCGTTGACACTGCAAATGACGGCCGCTAGTATGCCGCCCCTATGTCCGAGGCGCTGCGCATCGAGGCGTTGCCTCAGCACGTCGGCGAAACGATCACGCTTCGCGCCTGGGTGATGACCACCCGGTCGAGCGGCAAGATCGCGTTCGTGACGCTCCGGGACGGAACCGGATACCTGCAAGCAGTACTCTCCAAGAAAGACCTGCCGCCAGCCGCCTGGGACGCGTTCGAGCGCGTGACCCAGGAGACGTCGATCGCAGTCACGGGCACCGTCCGCGCCGATGCGCGCGCGCCCGGAGGGGTCGAGCTGCAAGCGGCCGATTTCAAGATACTCGGGGCGAGTCCCGAGTTCCCGATTTCACCGAAGGAACACGGCACCGCGTTTCTCTTCGAGCACCGGCATCTCTGGCTGCGCAGCCGGCGTCAGGTGGCGATCGCCCGCGTGCGAAGTGAAGTGATCCAGGCGATTCGCGACTTTTTTTACGAGCGCAATTTCGTGCTCGTCGACACGCCCATTCTGACCGGTTCGATCGGCGAAGCCGCGGGAAATCTGTTCGCGACCGAGTACTTCGATCTGGGCACCGCGTATCTGGCCCAAACCGGGCAGCTCTATGTCGAGGCGGCCGCCGCCGCCCTGGGAAAGGTCTATTGTTTCGGTCCCACGTTCCGGGCCGAGAAATCGAAAACCCGGCGGCACCTTACGGAATTCTGGATGGTGGAACCCGAAGTTGCCTGGAACGATTCCGCCGCGAATCAGAAGCTGCAAGAGGAGTTTGTGAGCTATATCGTCGGGCGCAGTCTCGAGCGGCGGAAGGCCGAGCTCGCGGAGCTCGAGCGAGATCCCGGACCGCTCGAGCGTGTCACGCCCCCCTTCCCCCGGATCTCCTATACGGAGGCGGTGGAGCGGGTGAGAGCCCTGGGCAGCGACATGCAATGGGGCGAGGACCTGGGCGGCGACGACGAAACGCTGCTGGCGCAGCAATACGACCGTCCCGTCATCGTCTATAACTATCCCAAGCACGTCAAAGCGTTCTACATGAAGGAGAATCCGGACGATCCGCGGACGGTCTTGAACAACGACATGCTGGCGCCGGAGGGGTACGGCGAAATCATCGGCGGGAGCCAGCGCGAAGACGACTACGACAAACTGCTGGCACGGATTCAGGGCGAAGGCCTGCCGGTGGAGTCCTACAGCTGGTATCTCGATCTCAGAAAGTACGGCACGTTCGTCCACGCGGGTTTCGGACTCGGGGTCGAACGCACGGTCGCGTGGATCTGCGGCATTCCCCATGTCCGCGAGGCGATCGCGTTTCCGCGGACGCTGTACAAGCTGTGGCCTTAAGAGGGCGGTCGTGAGCGGAACTGAGCGGTAGCAGGCACTGCTTAGTCCCGCTCGTTACCGCCTTTCTTAACCTCGTCCCACAGGCCATCGAGCACATCCAGGCTCGCCCGTCCCATTTGTATCCCCCGGGCCTCCGCCAGCTCCTCCACCGCGCCGAACCGGCGCACGAATTTGTCATTGGCACGCTCGAGCGCGGCGCGGGGATCGATCGAGAGCTTACGCGCGAGGTTTACGACCGAGAACAACAGATCGCCGATCTCGTCTTCCAGCCGCTCGCGCTTCGCGCTTCCCGTTTCCCGTTCAATCTCTTCGATCTCTTCCTTTACCTTCGCCATGGGTCCCTGCGCGTCGGGCCAGTCGAACCCCACTCCGGCCGCCCGTTCCTGAAGCCGGTAGGCCATCAGTAACGGCGGCATGGTCGGGGGTAGTCCACGCAGGGTCTTACCCTTCCCGCTTCCGCCTTCCCGCTTCCCCAATTCCCACGACTGGGGTTTTTCTCCTTCGCCGTACAGGTGCGGATGGCGGCGCCGCATTTTGGCTTCGAGCGAGCGAGTCACCGCTTCGGCATCGAAGTCGTGGCGCTCTTCGGCGATTACGATTTGAAATGCCAGGTGCAGCAGCAGGTCGCCCAATTCGTCTTTCAGCTCGGCAGGGTCATTGCGCCTGAGCGCCTGGTCGAGCTCGAGCGCTTCTTCCACGAGATAGGGTCGCAAGCTCGCTCGGGTCTGGACTCGATCCCACGGGCAGCGGGCGCGCAGGTCGCGCACGACGCCGAGTGCGCGTCCAAGCGCTGAATCGCCTTGCATTTAGCCTCCGGGCCGGGTATCATACCCGCGCCTGTGAACGTGTCCTTGAGCGGGCGGTACAGCCGCGCGTGGATCGAAATCGATCTCGCCGCCCTGGTGGAAAATGCCCGCACTGCCGCACGGATCGCCGGCACGCGGCTCCTCCCGATGGTGAAGGCTAATGCCTACGGGGTCGGAGCCGTCGCTGTATCTAGGGCCTTGGAGTCGATCGAGCCATGGGGCTACGGCGTGGCGACGGCCGAAGAGGGCGCCGAGCTCCGGGCCTCAGGGATCAGCCGCTCCGTCGTCGTGTTCATGCCGGTGCAGCCGGCCCAATTCGACGATTTCGATCGGTTTCGTCTCACCCCCGTGTTGGGCGACGTGGCGGCGATTCGCGCCTGGACCGACCGCGGCACGAAGCCCTTTCACCTCGAAATCGATACGGGGATGGGGCGGTCGGGGCTGCGGTGGGATGAGATCGGGCGGGCTCGGGCTGTGCTCGAGACACCGGCACTCGAGGGGTGCTACACGCAGTTCTATTCCGCCGACCGCGCCGACAGCACGATCGATTTGCAGCTCGAGCGGTTCCTGCAGAGCGTCGGAACGCTGCCGCGGCGTCCGTCGCTGTTGCACGTCGCGAACAGCGCCGCCGCGCTCCGCGGCCGCCGCTATGCGCTCGACTTGATCCGACCCGGCGTGTTTCTCTACGGCGGCTCTCCGGGGCCCGGGCTCGAAATGCCCCGGCCCGTGCTGCGGCTGCGGGCGCGGATCGTGGCCCTCCGCGACCTTAGCGTCGGGGAAAGCGTCAGTTATGGAGCACTCTGGACGGCGCGCGTGCCCACCCGCGTCGCGACGCTCGGAATCGGCTACGCGGACGGGGTGCGGCGCTCCTTGTCGGGCCGGGGAATCGCGCTCGTGGCCGGGCGGCGCTGCCCGTTTGTCGGCGCGGTCACGATGGATATGACGATGGTGGATATCGGCGATCTCCCGGTTGCAGTCGGTGACACGGTCACGTTGATCGGGCAGGGAGACGAGCCTCATGCGGCGCGCCCGATCACGCTCGATGAATACGCCAGCGCGGCCGACGTGCTACAGCGGGAAGCGCTCACCTCGCTCGGGGCCAGATTGCCACGCGTGTACGATTGAAGCGCGCGGCGCTGATCGTCATCGATGGATTGGGAATCGGCGCGGCCCCCGACGCCGCGGCGTACGGCGATGCGGGGAGCGACACACTCGGCAACGTGGCGCGAGCGGTGGGCGGATTCCGGCTGCCGAACCTCGAGCGGCTGGGACTGGGGTGCTGCCGTCCGCTGGCGGGAATGTCGTGTCGCGCCCCGGCCGCGGCGCATGGAGTCGCGCTGCCACGCTCTCCCGGAAAGGACAGCACGACGGGGCACTGGGAAATTTGCGGGCTCATTCTCGAGCGACCATTTCCGACCTACCCGGAGGGGTTTCCGGACGACCTGCTCGCCGAGTTCACCCGGCGGACCGGCCGTGGCGTGCTGGGCAATCGCCCGGCCTCCGGGACGGCGATCATCGCCGAGCTGGGCGCGTTGCATCAGCGCACCGGAAGCTGGATCATCTACACGTCCGCCGATTCGGTCTTTCAGATCGCGGCGCATGAGGAAACCGTTCCGCTGGCCGAGCTGTACCGGGGAGCTGAAATCGCACGGGCGCTCCTCGACGGGCCCCACCGCGTGGGCCGCGTGATCGCCCGGCCATTCCGGGGCACACCGGGAGCGTATCAGCGCACGGCAAATCGCCGGGACTTTTCCGTGGCGCCGGTGGCGGACACGTTGCTCGACCGGCTTGCGGCGCGGGGCGTGACGCGGGTCGGCGTGGGAAAAGTCGACGATCTGTTCGCGGGGCGAAACATCACGAGCCGCCATACTCCGACCAATCAGGCCGCCTATGATCTCATCGAGGGCGCGCTCGACGGGATGGATTCAGGGCTCTTGTTCGTGAACGTGATCGAGTTCGATCAGGCGTGGGGGCACCGAAACGACGTATCGGGGTTTCATGAGGGGCTCAAAGCCCTCGATGCGTGGCTGCCCCGGCTCGTTCAGCGTGTCCGCCGTGGCGATCTCGTGATCGTCACCGCCGACCATGGGAATGATCCGACGTCGCCGTCGACCGATCATTCACGGGAGGCGGTTCCCATTCTGGCGTTCGGGCTCGGGACACGTCCGGCGCCGCTGGGCGAACGAGGGACGTTTGCCGATATCGGCGCCACGCTGGCGGAGTATTTCGAGGCCGAGCCGCTTGCGGCCGGCCGGTCATTCTTACAGGAGATCTGGAACTGAGCGTCGACCTGGTGCAGCAGGCCCGGACGGTGATGCAGCGAGCCTACGCGCCCTACAGTCGGTTCAGGGTGGGGGCGGCCATAGAGACCCGGGACGGCAGCGTATTCCTCGGCACCAACGTCGAGAGCGCGTCCTATGGCCTGACGATATGCGCTGAGCGCATGGCGCTCGGCGCGGCGGTCGCGGGCGGCCAACGGGACCTGCGGCGCGTCGCGGTGGCCACGGAGGTCGAGCCTCCCGCCGCGCCCTGCGGTGCGTGCCGCCAGCTCCTCGCCGAGTTCGGACTCGACATGGAGATCGTGGCAGCGGGTCCTGAGAGCCAGCGCCGGTGGACGCTGCGCGCCCTGCTTCCCGACGCCTTCACCGGCGAGTCGCTGAAGTGAGGGGCCGCGGCATGGGACGAGCGCTGCCCTGGCTCGCGGCGCTCGCGTTTGCGGCGTGCACCGACAAAATCGCCGCTCCCGGGGACTGCCCCGCGTTCTGCCCCAGTGGAACGCTCAGCGTGGTCGATACCGTGCTGCCGATGGCGGTCTACAACGATTCCGCCTTCGGACGGCCGATCGGATATGTCAATCCCTTCAACTCGCTCACGCTGCTCGCCGAGGCGCTGCCCGGGCTCCGCGACAGTCGACCGATCTTCCGCACGACAAAGCTGCTGTTGCGGCTGCCGCTGTCGACTGATACCACGACGAGCCCCGTCATTGGGATCGACTCGATCTATCTCCGCCTGGCCATTCTGCGCCGCGATACGGCCGCGCATCATCTCGCGATCTCGCTCTACAAGATGCCGCTATCGATCGACTCCAACACGACGTTCGCTCAGCTGGTAGGCCCGTTTACGGATTCGCTGATCAGGAGCGTCAATGTCGACAGCCTGATCGCGCTCCCGGGCCGGCGCAACGCGACGGGCGACAGCGTGCTCGTCGACTCGCTGAATCAGCGCATCATCCTGCTCATGCGACTCGACTCCGCCGATCTGCCGATTGACACCCCGGATTCCGGCGCTGTCGCGCTCGGCATTCGCGTGGCCGCCGACACGCTGGCGAGCATCGCGATCGGTTCTTCGGAGAACGTAGGCACGGGTCCGTTGCTTTCCTGGTACCTGCGCGTCGATTCGCTCGGACGCGCCACCGCGCACCGCCTGCAAACGCGGTCGCCCGCCTTCGATGGTTTCGTGTACGATCCGCCCGCTCCGGCGCTCGACGGCAATCTCACGGTTGGCGGCGTGCCCTCGGCACGCTCGATTCTGCGAGTCGTGTTCCCGCGGATCATCTCGGATTCGTCGCGCCTGATCCGGGCGACGCTCGAGCTGGTGCCGGCGGTTGCTCCCCAGGGAATCAAGGCCGATTCGTTCGGGATCGCGGCGCATGCGACAGTCACGGACTTCGGCGCCAAGTCGCCGATCGATCTGAACCACGTCGACACGACCGGCGTGCAAATCGGCATGACGGATACGGTCAAGGTCGAGGTGACGCGACTCATGCGATTCTGGATCGGTGACTCGCTGGCGCCAAACACAATGGTATTGCGCCAGACCGGCGAAGGCGGGAATTTCGCCGAAATCCGGTTCTACTCGTCGCGCGATCCGGCGCACCGGCCGCTGCTGCGACTCACGTACAGCAACCCGTTCCCATTCGGGAAGCCATGACGAGACGCGTCCGCATCGGACTCACGCTGGCCGTCCTGGGCGTCCTGGCCGGGGTCACTCCCGGCGTGGCATACGCGCAGGAGTCGCAGTTCGGCATCACCGGGCTCGGCACCCCCGGGCGAACCGAGAGTGTGCGGGCCCGGAGCACGGGTGGCGCGTTCGCGCAATTCGATTCCCTGTCGTTCTTGACCGAGGCGTCGCTCGTGAACATCGGCTCATTGACCGCGACGGCTTCCATCAACACGTCGAATCGCGACCTCGAGTATCCGGCCTTCAACACCTGGCTCAGGACTACGCGGTTTCCCTCGTTCACCCTGGCGGGCCCGGTGGCGGGGGTATTTCTCGGCGGCGGGTTCTCGAACTATCTCGACCGGACGTATAGCGTGGTCACCCGGGACAGCATGATTCTCCGGGGGACGATGCAGCCGTACTATGACCAGATTACGAGCGACGGCGGCGTCTCGGACGTCCACCTGGGCGCGGGCTTCCGATTGGGTCGCGCCCTGTCGATCGGCTTCGGCGTCCACCTGCTGCCCGGATCGACCAAGGAGAGCGCGACGCGCCTGTTCGACGACTCGGCCACGTATTCGGCGGTGCATCAGATCGCTCAAGTGCGCTATGAGGGGTACGGGCTCCAGGCGAGCGCGCTGCTCAACCTGGGACGGGCGCTTTCAATTTCCGTGTACGGTCGCGACGATTCGCACCTGAACCAGTACGTGGGTGACACGCTCACCAACACGACCGAGCTCCCGAAGACGGTCGGCGCCGCGCTCATGTGGCGCCCCAGCGGGAAGTTCCGGCTCGCGGGCTCGGCGACACTGAGCACCTGGTCCGAAGCATTCAGCACGGCGAGCAACACGGTGAATTGGTCGGCGGGCCTCGAGATCGGCAGGACCTCGCCGGTGCGATTGGGTGTGCGAGGCGGGCAGCTGCCGTTCGGGCCGAACGGGACGACGCCCACCGAGTGGGGCGCCTCGCTCGGCACGGGACGGCAGTTCGCCCACGGGCACGGGGCGCTGGATCTCGGCGTCGAGCGGCTCGAACGCACCGGGGAAGGGCTCACCGAACAGGTCTGGTCGGTGTTCTTCGGGTTGAGCGTCCGGCCGTGAACGTGTTTCTCCACACCTTCGGCTGCCGTGCGAATCAGTACGACACCGAAGTTGTGCGCCAGGCGTTCGTCGATCAGGGCGCGACGATCGTCGCGACACCCGATTCCGCCGACATCGCCGTCGTGAATTCGTGCACCGTCACGGAAGAGAGCGAAGCCAAAATGCGGCGCTATATCCGCCGCCTGGCACGTGCGGGCCGCGGGAATCTCGCCACGGTCGTCATGGGGTGCGCCGCCGCGCTGGATGACGGCAGCATCGCCGGATTGCCGTCAGTCACCCGCGTCGTACGCGGTGCCGATCCTGCTGCGGTGCTCGACGCGGCCGGGCTCGAAGGCGCGCGCGTTTCGCCGGTGCTACGCCGCTTCGTGACGCACGCCCGGGCGTGGCTCAAGATCCAGGACGGCTGTGATGAGCACTGTACGTTCTGCGCGACCACGCTGGCGCGCGGCGCCAATCGCTCCCGACCAGTCGCGGATCTGATCCGGGAGGCGCGCGCCCTCGGCGAACATCATGCCGAGATCGTCCTCACGGGTGTGCATATCGGCACGTATGGAAGAGACCGGGAAGAGGGAAGGGGGGAGGGGGAAGGGGGTATCGGCGCGCTCGTCGAAGCACTGGTCAATGCGGTCCCCTCGGTCCGCTTTCGGCTGTCGTCGATCGAAGCGACGGAGATCGATGACCGGCTCGCGCGGATGATGATCGAGACGCCCGGTCATCTCGCGCCGCATGTGCACGCACCGCTGCAATCCGGATCGGATCCCGTGTTGCGGCGCATGGGACGGCACTGGTATTCGGCGGGCTCCTATCGCGCACGGATCGAGTTCCTGGCCGAGTGGATGCCCGTGTTCGGGCTGGGCGCCGACATTATCGCGGGGTTTCCCGGGGAATCCGAGGACGATCATCGCGCCACGGTCGAGATCGTCCGGACGCTGCCCTTCACATATCTCCACGTCTTTCCCTTCAGCGCCCGGCCCGATGCTCCCGCCACGCGTTTGGGGGACGCACTTCCGCCCGCGGTCGTGCGTGAGCGCGCCGCGGAGCTGCGGGAGCTGGGAGAAGCGCGCGCGCATGCCTATCGCCTCGCGCAGCGGGGCCGGGTAGCGGATGGTGTGGCCGGCGGCCATGGCGGCGGGTGCGTCGAGGCGCTCACCGAGGATTATCTTTCGGTGCCGGTCCCGCTCGACGCGTGGGACGGCAAGCGGCGATTTCCCGTGACGATCCTCTGACCGATGCCAAGCCTGTATATCGAAACGTACGGCTGCCAGATGAACGTCTCGGATTCCGAGCTGATGTTCGGAATTCTCGAGCGGGTGGGATATTCGCGCACCGATGATCCCGGTCAGGCCGACGTGATGCTGGTCAACACCTGCGCGGTTCGCGAGCATGCCGAGCAGCGTGTGCTGGGCCGCGTGGGGGATTTGCAGCGCCACAAGCGGCCGGGGGGTGTGCTCGGCGTGGTGGGATGCATGGCCCAGCGGCTCGGCACGCGGCTGCTCGAGCGCGTCCCGCGGGTCGATCTGGTCGTCGGGCCCGACGGCTACCGCACGCTTCCCGAGCTGATCGAGCGTGCGCGCCGCGGTGATCGGGCGGCGGAAGTGGAATTCCGCGCATGGGAGCACTACGAAGATGTCCCGGCCGTGCGCGCCGATCCTGTCTCCGCGTTCGTGACGGTGCAGCGGGGCTGCGATTATCGGTGCACGTTCTGCGTCGTTCCGATGACGCGGGGACCGGAGCGAAGTCGCATGTTATCCGACGTGGTGCGCGAAATCCACGCGCTCGTGGAGCGCGGCACCACGGAGGTCACGCTCCTTGGGCAGACGGTCAACAGCTATCACGACGGGACGCACGATTTTGCCGACCTGCTGCGCGCCGTCGGCGCCGTGCCCGGCATTCGGCGGGTCCGCTTCACCTCGCCCTATCCCACCGATTTCACCGAGCGCGTGGTGGCCGCGATGGCGGAGACGCCTGCTGTGTGCGAGCACGTCCACTTGCCGGCGCAGAGCGGCAGCGATCGCACCCTCAAGCGCATGCTGCGGCGTTACGACCGGGCGCGGTACTTGGACGTCGTACGGGCGCTGCGGCAGGCGATCCCGACCATCGCGCTCAGCACCGATCTCATCGTGGGCTTCCCGGGCGAAACCGATAGCGATTTCGAGCAAACGGTTTCGCTGGTTCAGGAAGTCGATTTCGACGACGCCTACACATTCCGGTTTTCGCCCCGCGAGGGGACGCCGGCTACGCGCATCAAGGACCCCGTTCCCGAGGCGGTGGCGGCCGCGCGGCTCGAACGGCTCATCGCGCGCGTCCGGCAGGTGGCGGCGCGGCGCAATGCTGGGCTCGTCGGGACCACGCACGAGGTCCTGGTCGAGGCACACGCCAAGCGCGGCGGCTTATTGCAGGGACGCACTCGGACCAATAAGGTGGCCCTCATGCAGGGGCCCGACGAGTGGATCGGCACCTACCGGCGGGTGCGGTTCACGGGAACCACGGGATCGACCTTCACCGCCGTGCCGGAATCGCGCTACGGGGCGCTCGCCGTCGTGGGGTAACGAACGTCACGCTCGAAGTCGCGCAGCGCGAATACGCGAAGCTGCGTCCACAGCTTCCCTTGTTTTGCGGCTGCGATACATGCCGGGGCGACGTGGTCGTGTACGCGCTGAACCGGTTGGCGCCGCATTACGTCTCGACCCGGGAAGGCGAAGTGCTCACCGAGCTGTCGCTGGGGAGCGACCAGGAGAAGGCCAAGCTCGACGTTGTGCTGCTCGAAGCCTTCCGGAAAGTTGCGCTCGCTCCGCGGTGCGGCGCCCGGGCGGTGCAGCTCATGTAGCACGCTGATTCGTCATGCCGCGGCCGCCGATCGCCTGGATCGCCGCCGCGTTCGCTGCCGGCCTCGCGGTCGGCGTTTTGCTTTTCATGGGGCCCCAATCCACACCCGGCGCACGCTTCGTAATCGGTTTCCTGGGCGCGGTCGCGGTGCCACTCTGGCGGCGCGCGCCGCTGGGCGCCGCGCTCGCCCTGTTCGCCGCGGCCGGGATGCTGTGGGGTGGCGCGGCGGCGCGCGAACGGAGTGCCACGTGTGCCGGCATGTGGAGTGGGGAATGGGGAACTGGGAAGGGAGAAGGGCACACCCATTCGGCGTTCCTCACGTTGTCCGATCCCGTGTCCGACTCTGGGGGCGTCACACAGGCCGACGTGGTGGCCGGCGCCGAATGCGGTGGATCACTGCGGGTTCGCTGGCCGGGGGGAAAACCGGCGCGCGGCGGAACGACCTGGGTCGTCGTGGGACGGTGGTCGGGAGACGCCGATCGCGGGGTGTTGGTCGCCCGCACCGCGCACCTGATCGAGGGCATGCCGCGCGGCCGCGGCGCGGTCCGCGACGCGCTGGCCTCGCGTGCGGATCGCCTGTTCGGCGCACGCGCGCCCATGGTCCAGGCGCTCGTCATCGGCCGCCGTTCTGATCTGGATCCGGCCATCCGTGAGCAGTATGTCCGAGCCGGCCTCGCGCACCTGCTCGCGATCGCCGGACTGCATATCGGGTTCTTCGCGGTCTGGGTTGGGTTGCTGCTCGAGCTCATTCGGGTCGGGCCGCGAGCGCGAGCCGCGCTGACGCTGCTCGCCCTCGCCGGCTACATCTGGATGCTCGGTTTTCCCGCGCCCGCGGCGCGCGCCGGATTGATGTTCGGTGTGCGCGCCGTCGCGCGGGTGCGTCAGCGCGTGCTCGCGCCCGCTGGATTGTTGGGGCTGTGCGCCTTGCTGCTGCTCGTGTTCGAGCCGTTCGCGCTGCTTTCGGCGGGCGCCTGGCTGTCCTTCACAGCCGTAGGGGCCGTCATTTGGGCGGGGCGAATTTCGCGACACTGGCCGCGCCTGCTACGACTCGGCGCTCCCGCACTGGCGGCGACACTGCTCACCGCGCCGGTAAGCGCGCTGGCGTTTGGAACCGTAGCGCCGATCGGCGCGGTCTCGAATCTCCTCGCGCTGCCCGTGGCGGGAGTCGTGGTCCCGGGGCTCGTGACGTCCCTGGCCCTGTCCTGGCTCAACGTGCCGCTCGCACAGCTCTTCGCGGCGGGCTCGGGCGCCGGCCTGGCCTTGCTTGATCTGATTGCCCGCGGCGCCGCCTGGGTCCCGTTCGGGCATGTGGTCTCAATCGCCGGGTGGCAGCCGGCCGCCGTGTGGACGGGGGTGGTCGTGGTCGCGTGGTGGCTGTGGAATTGCCCCCGCCGGCCCTGGCTCCTGGCCGCCCGCCTGGCATTCGCGTTTACGGTTGCGATCTCGACGTCGCTGCTCGACGCCTTATCGCTCGACGTCTTTCGCCTCGACGTATGCCGTTGTCTTCAAGTATTCTTTCTCGACGTGGGTCAGGGCGATGCGGCCCTCTTGCGGACACCGGAGAATCACTGGATCGTGATCGACGGCGGTCCGCGCACCCCGGACGCCGACGCCGGGCGTCGCACCGTGATTCCGTTCCTGCGGCGTGCGCGGGCGGGCGGCGTATCGATCGTGGTTGCGACGCACGGCGACGCGGATCATCTCGGGGGTCTCCCCGCCGTGATCCAGACATTTCCGCCGCGCCTCGTGCTCGAGCCTGGCGAGCCGCTGGGCAGACCGCTGTACCTCGAGTTCCTGGCCGCAGTCGAGGCCACGGGCGCCCGCTACCGCGCGGCGCGCAGCGGCGATCGCATCGCGCTCGACGGTGTTACGCTCGACGTGCTGAGTCCGGATTCGGCCTGGATCGCACGGCCGCTCGACGTCAACGAACACGGCGTCGTGCTCCGCGTGACGTACGGCTCGGTGCGCCTGTTATTCCAGGCGGACGCGGGTCTTCCGGTGGAGGCACACCTCGCGGGACGCGTCGGCAGTGTGGAGCTCCTGAAGGTGGGGCATCACGGGTCGCACAGCGCAACCTCCGATGCATGGCTCACGGAGCTGGCGCCGCACGACGCGGTGATCAGTGTGGGACGGCACAATCACTACGGCCACCCCGCCCCCGAGGTGGTGGCCCGGCTCGCGCAGCACGGAATCACCGTCATGCGAACGGATCGCGACGGCACTATAACTTTTTCTACGGATGGAGCTCGTGCACACGATGTCTTTGCCCGTCTTCATTGAGGACATGACTCATGCCGCGTAACGCCTTCTACGCGCAGTCGGGTGGCGTCACGGCGGTGATCAACGCGTCGGCCCAGGGGGTGATCGAGACGGCCCGGCGGCACCCGGACAAAATTGGAAAAGTGCTGGCGGGCCGGAACGGCATCATCGGGGCGTTGACGGAGGACTTGATCGACACGTCGCAGGATTCGGATGCCACAATTGCCGGACTTCGGTACACGCCGAGCGGGGCCTTCGGATCGTGCCGTCACAAGCTCAAGAGTCTCGAGAAAGACCCGTCGGAGTACGAGCGGTTGATCGAAGTATTCGAGGCACACGAAATCGGCTATTTCTTCTATAACGGTGGTGGGGATTCGGCCGATACGTGCCACAAGGTTGCGCAGCTCGCGGCTGAGCGCGGGCTTCCGATCCAGGCGATCCATGTGCCCAAGACGATGGATAACGATCTGCCGCTCACCGATACCTGCCCCGGGTTCGGCTCGGTCGCGAAATACACCGCGGTCTCGATCCGCGAGGCGGGGTTCGATACGGCGTCCATGGCCAAGACGTCCACCAAGGTCTTCGTCCTCGAGGTGCTGGGTCGTCACGCGGGCTGGACCGCAGCCGCTGGGGGCCTCGCGGCCGAACGCCCTGGAGAAGCGCCGCACGTCCTGCTGTTTCCCGAGATCGTGTTTGACGAGAAGCGCTTCCTCGACGCGGTGGAGAGCTCCGTGCGGCGTCACGGATACTGTGTGATCGTGGCGAATGAGGGGATCCGGCTCGACTCCGGGGAGTTTCTTTCGGCGGTCGGCGCGCGCGATGCGTTTGGACACGTGCAGCTCGGCGGGGTAGCGCCGGTGCTGGGCAAGATGATCGGCGACAACCTCAAGTACAAGTATCATTATGCGATTGCCGACTATCTCATGCGTGCTGCGCGCCACATCGCCTCGAAGACCGACGTCGAACAGTCGTACGCCGTGGGGAAGGCGGCGGTCGAACTCGCTGTCGCTGGAAAGTCCGGTCTCATGGCCACGATCGAGCGGAAGTCCGATTCGCCGTACCGCTGGACCACGGGCAGCGTACCGCTTGAAAAGGTCGCCAATGTCGAGCGGAAGATGCCGCGCGAGTACATCACGGAAGACGGATTTCACATCACGGAGGCGTGCCGGCGCTATCTCGCGCCGCTGATCGAGGGCGAGGACTACCCGCCCTACGCGAACGGTCTCCCCGCGTACGTAAGACTCAAGAACGCGGCTGTGCCGAAAAAATTGAAGGCGGCGTTCGAGCTGAAGAAATGAGCACCTGGGTCGCGATCGTCGGGGCCGCCGCGCTGTTGTGCGGCGGCTTCCTGTCGCTCAGGCCTCTGCTGATTCGTCTGGCCGCGCGAGCGGCGGCGCGGGAGCCACCGGCGCCTGTTCCAGACGAATGGCGGGCGGTCATGCTGCGGCTCGTGCCGGCGACGCGCCTCTTGCCCGCGGATCAGCAGCGCCGTCTGCTCGAGAGCGCGCGGGAGCTGATCGCGACCCGGCACTGGGAGGGCTGCGGTGGACTGACGCTTACCCTCGAGATGCAGCTTGTCATTGCGGTCCAGGCTTGCCGCCTCGTGCTCGCGATCCCGGGCGAGTCATATCCGGAGCTGAAAACCATTCTGGTGTACCCGCACACGTTTGTTCCGCGCCAATCGCGGGATCTCGCCAAGTGGTTGCCCGAGCGGGAGCGTGTGCGACCGGAGCTGGGCGAAGCGTGGAGCAGCGGCACGATCGTGCTGGCGTGGGATTCCTCGCTTGCGGGCGCGGTCGAGCCGACCGATGGTCACAATGTGGTCTACCATGAGTTCGCGCATGCGCTCGCGTTCCAGCTTCGCCTGATTCCGCACCTCGACGCGGTCGAATTGGGACTGTATCGCGGCGTCGCGCCACTCACCGCGCGCGTGCGAGACCCGACGACATGGACGCGCGTGCTCAGCGAGGGATACGAGCGGCTGTGCGCGCGCATCGAGCGTCGCGAGCCCAGCGCGCTCGACCCGTACGGAGCGACGAACCTCTCCGAGTTCTTCGCGGTCGCGACCGAAGCCTTTTTCGAGCGCGCTGCCGAACTCCGGGCTTCCGAGCCGGAGTTGTATGATCAGCTTGCCGCGCTGTACCGGCAGGACCCTGCCACGATTCAAGCGGCGCTCGGGGAGGTACGAACGGCATGACCGATCGGAAGCCGTTCTATTCTCCCGACGATTGGCCGGGCGGTCCCGCGAGCGAGCTGGGCGCACCCGGCGCCTTCCCGTTTACTCGTGGCGCCTACCCCACGATGTACCGCGGGCGGTTGTGGACCACGCGCCAGTACGCGGGCTACGGAACCGCCGAAGAAACCAACGCACGCTTCCGACATCTGCTCCAGGCGGGGCAGACCGGGCTGTCCGTCGCGTTCGACCTACCCACGCAGATGGGGTATGACTCCGACCATCCGCTGGCGGAGGGCGAAGTGGGCCGCGCCGGTGTCGCGATCGATACCGTCGACGATTTACACCGGCTGTTCGATGGCATTCCCCTCGACGCGGTCTCCACGTCGATGACGATCAACGCGACGGCGGCCATTCTACTCGCCATGTACATCGTCGTGGGCGAGGAGCGGAACATCGACCGCACGCGGCTCGACGGCACCGTGCAGAACGACATTCTCAAGGAATTCATCGCCCGCGGGACGTACATCTACCCGCTCGAGCCGTCGCTGCGGCTCACGGCGGACGTATGCTGGTTCGTGGCGCGGGAAAAGATGAAGTTCAATCCGATCTCGATCTCGGGGTATCACATGCGCGAGGCCGGCGCGACGGCGGCGCAGGAGCTGGCGTTCACCCTGGCGAACGCGCTCGAGTACGTGCGGCGCGCCGCCCAGGTGGGGCTCGCGGTGGACGCCTTCGTGCCCCGCGCGACGTTCTTTTTCGCGGCGTTCACCGACTTGTTCGAAGAGATCGCCAAGTTCCGGGCGGCGCGCCGGTTGTGGGCGGGGCTCATGCGAGAGCGGTACGGGGCTTCCGACGCCGCCTGCCGCCTGCGATTTCACACACAGACCGGCGGCTCCACGCTCACCGCCCAGCAGCCATTGAACAACGTCGTCCGCGTGGCGATTCAGGCGCTGGCGGCGGTGCTCGGCGGGACGCAGTCGCTGCACACCAACGCCTACGATGAAGCGTTGGCGCTCCCGACCGAACAGAGCGCGACGCTCGCGCTCAGAACCCAGCAGATTCTGGCCCATGAGACGGGCGTGCCCGAAACGATCGACCCCACGGCCGGGAGCTGGTACGTAGAAGCCCTCACGGACGCGCTCGAGGGCGAGGCGCGAGCCCTGGTCGAAGAGATCGAGGGCGGTGGCGGCGCAGCCCGCGCTATCGAGCGCGGCTACATGCAGGAAGCCATCGCCCGGAACGCGTATGCGCACCAACGCGCCGTCGAATCCGGGGAGCTGGAGATCGTGGGTGTAAACCGCTTCGCCGACGATCCCACGATTCCTTCGATACCGACCCCCGACTACTCGAGGCTGGCGACGCTTCAAATCGCGCGCGTCGGCGAAGCGCGCCGCAAACGCGATGCGGCGGCGGTCGCGCGCGCGCTCGAGCAGCTGCGGCACGCCGCGCAGCATCCGACGGCAGCTCTGCTTCCACCTATTCTCGACGCGGTGCGTGTTCGCGGAACGGTCGGTGAAATCAGCGACGTGTTGCGCGCGGTGTGGGGAGTGCGAAAGGAAGCGTAACGGGGCGGCGGGTCAGTCGGCGATGCCGCGCACCTCAACGAGCGCCTGCAGCCGCTCCACGTCTGCCCGGGTGCAGAGCATCGTGCCTGGGTGCGTGGCCGAGCCGCTACCGCACGCCACCCCCGTGCGGAGCGCCGTCACCGGGTCGCCGGAAGTGACGAACCCCGCGACGAGCCCCGCGAGCATCGCGTCGCCTGCGCCGACCGTCGAGCGCACCGTGATCCGCGGTGCGGTGGCGAGAAACGCCGCCCGGGGCCCGACGAGGATGGCCCCCTCGGCGCCGAGCGACACGCACACCCACGTGACCCCCCGCTGCTGCACGTGGCGGGCCGTTCGGAGCACCGCATCGGGGGTGGTGAGGCTGGTACCGCAGAGCATCTCGAGCTCGTGGCGGTTGGGTTTGATCAGAAACGGCTCGGCGGCGAGAGCCCGGCCAAGGTATGCGGGCTGCGCGTCGACAACGGCTCGCGCGCCGCGCGCCCGGAGCTGCTCCACCCATGTGGCGTAGGTCTCCGGCGGCACACCGGGTGGCAGCGATCCCGTGAGCACGCCGAATCCGTCACCGGCCGCTTCCACGAACTCCGTCCGGATCCGTTCGAGCGCCGCAGCGGGGACCTCGGGTCCGCTTGCCGTCACCTCGTACTGGAGGCGCGGATCGACCTGAATGAGCGTGCAGTTGACCCGGGTCTCTCCCGGAATGTGGATGCAGTGGGACGCATCGACCTCGCGTTCCAGCGCATGTTCGAGGAAGAGACCAATTTCCCCCGCGACTAGAGTGAAGCTCTTGGCCGGGACCTCCAAGATCTTGAGCGTGCGCCCGACATTCACGCCGTTGCCGCCCGGATCATACCGCGTATGCGTGGCGCGGGACTTTTCGTCGGGTACGAGTCGTGACACCTCGTAGCTGACGTCGAGACTCGGATTCAACGTGAGCACCGCGACCGGCGGCATCATGGACCTCCCTGCACTCGTCTGGTATGCTACCGGACGGGCCTTGAGGAATTGTTAAAGGGTTCGTGAGAGCGTCTTGATTCACGGCCCTCGGGCTTCTGGAACCGCGTCACGAAGACACAGGAGGCATGATGACATTGGGTTGGCTCCTCTGTTGCGCGGCCGCGTCGCTCGCCGCACAGACTCCGGTACGAGCCCCGAGCGGAGACGCGTCGGATGCACGATCGCTCCTCGCCCTCGAAGACGAATGGGCCGCGGCGCTCGTGCGACGCGACGGAGCGACCTTCGACCGTCTCCTGGCGCCGGGGTTCGTGTATACCGAAAACGAGCAGCTGAGCACACGCGACGCGGTGCTTCGGGACATTGTTTCCGGCGCCGATACCGCGGAAGCCGCGCACAACGAGGGGATGATCGTCCACCCGTTCGGCACGACGGCGGTCGTCACGGGATGGTTGATCGTACGCGGGCATAATCCGAGCGGGCGGTTCGATCGGCATTACCGCTTCACCGACACGTGGGTGCGACGCAACAACCGATGGCAAATCGTAGCCGCGCAGGATTACATCGCGCCGACGGGGAGTGCGCCATGAGATGGGGTCTCCTGCTGCTCGTGGTGTGCGCCGGCGCATTGCCGGGCCAGGAGCGCACGGCGCCGGCGACGCTCACCGGTCCTCAAGCGGCCCTCCAGGATTCGCTGCTCAACCGGCTGGCCGGGCGGTGGACGATGTCGGGCGCCGTTCGCGGAAAACCCGTCATCATGAACCTCGATGCCGACTGGGTCCTGCAGCATCATTGGCTCCGGCTCCTCATGACGGACACGGGGACGCCTCCGGCGTATGAAGCGAACGTGTACATCGGCGATGACCCCGTGGGGAAACGCTTCGTCGCGCACTGGCTCGACAACTTCGGCGGCTGGTGGTCCGAGACGCTCGGCTATGCTCGACATCCGAGCGGAAGCGCCGAGCGCACCGCCATGACGTTCGTCTTCGATTATCCGGACGGTCCATTCCATACCACGTTCACGCTGGGGAAAGACCTGAGCACGTGGAGCGTACTGATGCAGGACCGCGGTCCGGATGGCGATTGGCGCGAGTTCGCGCACTACGCCCTACGGCGGAGAACCTGATGAACGTCTTCGTCACGGGTGGCACGGGATACATCGGGCAGCGGCTCGTTCCCGCCCTGCTGGCCCGTGGTCACCGGGTCCGCGTGCTCGCACGGCAGACCTCGCTCCATCGCGTGCCGGCCGGAGCCGTGCCGGTCGTCGGCGATGCACTGCGGGAGAGCACGTTCGCATCGGCCGTGCGGCCGGGGGAAACCGTCGTGCACCTGGTCGGCACGCCGCATCCCTCGCCCGCGAAGGCGGCCGAGTTCGAGCGCGTCGACCTCGCGTCCGTGGTCGCGGCGTCGAGCGCGGCGGAAAGAGCCGGGGTCCTGCATTTCGTCTATGTGAGCGTGGCCCATCCGGCCCCGACCATGCGCGCATACATCGCCGTCCGGGAGAAGGGTGAACAGCGGCTCGCCAGCGCCGGGCTTACCCGGACCATCCTGCGGCCGTGGTACGTGCTCGGTCCGGGCCACTGGTGGCCGGCGGCGTTGCTTCCCCTGTACGGGATCGCCAGGCTCCTGCCGCCGTTTTGGACCGGAGCGGAGCGGCTCGGCCTTGTAACTCTCTCTCAGATGGTCCGGGCGCTCGTCGCCGCGGTCGAGCAACCCCCTCCCGCGGGAACCGCACGCATTCTCGACGTACCGGCAATTCGCGCCGCGCTCGTTTCCGAAGCAGCCGCGAAGGCGAAGCGCTCTCCGGTCGGCGTGCCCTGATGAGCGCGGTGCGTGCTCGCGCGCGCCCCGGTGGCATTATGTTGCGGACGATTCCTTCGATGCGACCGACGTTTCGCCCGGCATTTACATTGGAACCCCAGACCGGTGCCGTGCCGGTCGAGGAACGGAGGTACAGGCTATGACTGCCCCAGCGCAAGCGAAGCGCCCCTCGCTCGCGAAGGATTTCCATGATTTCCTGATGCGGGGGAACGTGGTGGACCTCGCCGTCGCGGTCGTCGTCGGCGCGGCGTTCACCGCGATCGTGAATTCGCTTGCCGATGACCTCATCATGCCGCCGATCGGCCTGCTGCTTGGACGGGTCGATTTCTCGAACTTGTTCATCGTGCTCAAGGAGGGCACGAAGGCGGCGGGCCCGTACGCCACGCTCGCCGAAGCGAAAGCCGCGGGCGCCGTGACGCTGAACTACGGCCTGTTTCTGAGCCGGATCCTCACGTTTCTCATCGTGGCGAGCTCCGTGTTCTTTCTCGTGCGAGGCCTCTCGGGCTTGCAGCGGAAGAAAGCGGCGCCCGCCGCTCCGGCCATGAAGCAGTGCCCGTTTTGCCTTTCTACTATTCCCGTCGGTGCAAGGAAATGCGCGCATTGCACCGCGGATCTTGCGGCGTAACACGATCGACCTGCGGTGACGAATCCTTCGCCGCCCGATCCGGCGGCGCGCGTGTTTACCTACCGGGCCGTCCGCGCGCTCGCGGTGGGCCTCTTTGCCATGGTCGCCATGGGCTGGATGGTTTCCGCGCCGCCCGTGTGCCTCGCCGCGCTCGCGGGGGCTGCGTGGGTGCTCGTCGCTTCCCAGGCGGCACGCCTCTCCGTGCTCGTGGTCGGCAGCCTCGCGTGCGCGCTGCTCGGATCGACCGCGGGAGCGGTCTTCTTCGTGAATGGAACCACAACCACACGCGTGCTCGCGATCGTCGCCAGCACCATTACGGCAGGACCGTGGGCGGTCGTATTGGGATTCTGGCTCAGGGCGCGTCGGTTCGCGAAAACTTGAGAGCACCCGCGCCGATTCTTGTCCTGAGCGTCACTCTCCTCGGCGCCTGCTCGAGCACGAACGAAGCAGTCTGCACGGCATTATTCGCGACGATTACGGTGGCCGCGCACGACACCGCAGGGCACCCGGTGCAAGGCCCCCTGGAGATCGTCGATACGATTCGACGCACCGGGCAAGCGATCGTCATGTCGCAGGATTATTCGGGCATCGGGACCGGCGGCAGCTATGCCATATTCGACGACAATCAGTTGAAGAAAATCCTGCCGGGTGGCGATTCGGTGCGTGTGAGTGGTGCGGGTGCTGCCGGCAGGTTCAGCGCCGATTACGTGTTCGGCGCCCCCGATCGCTGCCACGTGGCCAAGCTGTCCGGGCCGGATACGGTGCTCGTGCGTCCCTGATTTCGGGGTGCGATTGACCCGGCCAGCGTAAGCTGCTTAAGTTGTTGTGCGATGCCGACCTACGAGTACAAATGCCCCAACGGGCACGTGTTCGAAAAATTCTATCCCCAAGTGAATGACCGGCGCCGGCTGCGCTGCCCGACCTGCGGGAAAATGGCCGAACGCCAGATCTCGGGTGGGGCGGGCCTCGTCTTCAAGGGCTCGGGCTTCTACATCACCGACTACAAGCGCAGCAAGGCCGACGGCGACTCGGGCCAGGGCGAATCGGGCAAGAAAGAAGGGACGGGCGGCGACGCGAAGTCCCCGGGCGATGCCAAGCCCGCGTCGAAGAAAAAAGACTCCAGCGACAAGTGACGCCGCACGATCCGCTTCCTGACGCGCTGACCCGTGCGGCGCGGAAGATCGGCGTGTCCCAGGTCCCTGAGTTCAAGGTCGAAACGCCGCGTGACCCCGCTCATGGCGACCGGGCGACGAACCTCGCGCTGCTCATCGCCAAGCCGCTCAAGCTTCCTCCCCGTCGCGCCGCCGAGCTGCTGATCGAAGCACTGGAGCTTCCCCCCGGTCACATCAAGAAGGCGGAGATCGCCGGCCCCGGGTTCATCAATTTCTGGATCGCCGACACCGCGCTCACGCAGGTTCTGCATGACATTCTGGCGACGGGAGCGCGCTATGGTCGCAGCGACACGGGCCAGGGTCGACGCGTCAATGTCGAGTTCGTGTCCGCCAATCCTACCGGCCCGCTGCACGTGGGGCATGGGCGCGGCGCCGCGCTGGGCGATGCCATCGCCGCGCTGCTCGAGTGGACCGGGCACGCGGTCACTCGCGAGTTCTACGTCAACGACGCCGGCACCCAGATCGACAAGCTCGCGCGCTCGCTCTGGGCCCGGATTCAGGAGCAGGTGGGGCGGAGCGCCGCGATTCCCGAGGGCGGATACCAGGGCGAGTATGTGGTCGATCTCGCCCGCGCCGTTCTCGAGCGCGAAGGACGGGCGTTCGCCGATCTGTCGAGTGACGCGGGAATCGCCCGCTGCCGCAGTCTGGCCATCGAAGCGGAGCGCGCCGAACAGGACCGCGACCTGCGCGCGTTCGGCGTCACGTTCGACTGTGTGACCTCGGAAACGGAGATGTATCGGGAAGGATGGATCGATCGCACGCTGCGCGATCTCGAGCAGCGCGGCCAGCTCTTCGAGCAGGACGGCGCGCAGTGGCTTCGCGCGAGCGCCCTGGGCGACGACAAGGACCGGGTGCTCCGGAAATCCGATGGAACGTACACCTATCTGCTGCCCGACATCGCGTACCATCGGCACAAGCACGAGCGCGGGTTCGTTCGCGCGATCGATATCTGGGGAGCGGATCATCATGGCTATGTCGCCCGGATGCGCGCCGCGATGCGCGCGCTGGGCTACCCCGACGACTTCTTCCACGCCGAGCTGGTGCAGCTCGTGCGCGTCATGCGCGGCGGCGAAGAGGTGCGCTTTTCCAAGCGCACCGGCGACATCGTGACCCTGCGCGAGCTGTTCGAGGAGACCGGCGTGGATGCGGCGCGCTATTTCTTTCTCATGCGCCGGGGAGACTCGCAATTCGTGTTCGACGTGGATCTGGCCAAGAGCCGCACCGAGGAAAACCCGGTCTTTTACGTCCAAATGGCTCACGCGCGAATGAGCGGTATCTTTCGCGTCGCCGCGCGCGACGTGGAGCAGGTCCCGGCCGGCGGCGTGGACCTGAGCGTGCTCTCCGCACCCGAGGAGACGGACCTCTTGAACGAGCTGGCCGCATTCCCAAAGACCGTCGCGCGAGCGGCGGAGACATTCGAGCCGCATCGCGTCACCGGCTACCTCGAGGGTCTCGCGCGCATCGTCCACGCCTGGTATCACAAGTACCGGGTGCTCGGCGAGCCCGAAGAAGGCGCCCGGCTCGTGCTCGCCCGCGCCGTCCGTCAGGTGCTGGCGAACGGCCTCACCGTGCTTGGCATTCACGCTCCGGACCGGATGTAGCCGCATGAGCTTGCTTGTCGTGGGATCCATCGCACTCGACTCGGTGGCAACGCCGTTCGGCGAGACGGCCGACGCGCCGGGTGGCTCGGCGGTGTTCTTCAGCGCCGCCGGCGCCATCCTCCACCCGGTCCAGGTCGTCGGCGTGGTGGGCCGCGATTACCCGCTGGGGGTGCTGAAGGCGCTGGAGAAGCGCGGCGTCGATCTCTCGGGCGTGGAGCAGCTCCCGGGGGAGTCGTTCCGGTGGAAGGCCAAGTACTCATACGATCTGTCGAGCCGTGAGACGCTGGAGACGCGGCTCGGGGTGTTCTCGGAATTCCGGCCGCGGCTTCCCGAGGGGTTTCGTGACTCGAAATACCTCTTTCTCGGCAACATCGATCCGGAGCTGCAGCTGGGCGTGCTGGACCAGGTCAAGCATCCCGCGCTCGTCGCCTGCGATACGATGAACTACTGGATTCAATCCAAGAACGACCTGGTGCTCGAGCTGTTGCGCCATATCGACATCCTGATGGTGAACGATTCCGAGGCCCGCGAGCTGTCAGGCGACTGGAATGTCTACCGTGCGGCGCACTGGGTGCTCAAGCGCGGACCGCGGATGGCCGTGATCAAGCAGGGAGAGCATGGCGCGCTCCTCGTCAGTCCTGACGCCACTTTCAAGGTGCCGGCGTATCCGCTCCAGGAAGTGTTCGATCCGACCGGCGCGGGTGACGCGTTCGCGGGTGGCTTCATGGCCTATCTCGCGTCGACCGACGATCTGTCCACGCCCAATCTCCGGCGGGCGATGGTGTATGGCGCGGCGATGGGTTCGTTCGCCGTGGAAGCGTTCGGCATTCACGGGCTCGAAAACGTGTCGGCCGCCGACGTGCGCGCGCGCGTCCGCGCGTTCAAGGACCTGGTGCACTTCGAGACCGGCGAGGATCACCGGTGACGACCGACCGCTACGGCGCCGCGGGGGTCCACCTCGAAATTGCCGACGAGGCGAAGCGCCGCATCGGAGAATTGGCGCTGGGCACGCGGACCGCGCTCGCCCTCGGCAATATCGGCGCCTTCGGCGGCATGATCCGGGTCCCGCCGGGCTACTCGCACCCCGTGCTCGTGGCCTCCACCGATGGTGTGGGCACGAAGCTCCTCGTAGCCGTGCTCACGGGCGTGCACGATACGGTGGGCGAAGATCTCGTGAATCATTGTGTCAACGACATTCTGGTTCATGGCGCGAGGCCGCTCGCGTTCCTCGATTACATCGCGACCGGCACGCTCGATCCCCAGGTCGTGACTGCAGTCGTGAGCGGGGTGGCACGCGGCTGCCGCGCTCACGAAATGACCCTCGTTGGTGGTGAGACCGCTCAGCTCCCCGACCTCTATCAGGCGGGCCATTACGATCTGGCGGGGACGATCATCGGCATCGTGGAGGAGAACGCCGCCATCCATGGAGATCGGGTGCGCGCGGGCGACGTGCTGGTCGGTCTTGCGTCGAATGGCCTGCATACCAACGGCTACACGCTCGCCCGCCGCATCGTTTTCGATGAAATGCGCCTTTCCCCCGACAGCCCGTTTCCGGAATCGCACGAAACGGTCGCGCAGGTCTTCCTGCGCGTGCATCAGAGCTACGCCGCGGCGCTCACTCCCGTGCTCGATCGGGTGCATGCCCTGGCCCACATCACGGGCGGCGGCATCGCGGGGAACCTCTCGCGGGTGATTCCGCCAGGATGCGAAGCGGTGATCGACGCGAGTGCGTGGCCGTGGCCGTCCGAGTTCCGGGTGCTGATGCGCGCGGGACGGGTCTCGCTCGCGGAAATGCGCCGCGTGTTCAATCTCGGCATCGGGATGATCGCCGTGCTGGCGCGCGGCGACGTCGAGCTGGTGAGCCGAACCGCCGAACGCGCAGGGGTACCGAGCCACGTGATCGGGGAAGTCGAATCCGCGCGCGCCACAGGCAGCCCGAAAGTGCGCTTTGCCGAGCGCTAGCTTCTCCTAGTGGTTCCCGTGGCCGTATCGCCCGCTGAAACGCAGGCGATGCAGCGCGCGCTCGAGCTGGCGCGCCGGGGATGGGGAAGGGTCGCGCCGAACCCACTGGTGGGCGCCGTCGTTCTGGATCATGACCGCGCGGTCGGTGAGGGATTTCACGCTGAGTACGGTGGACCCCATGCCGAAACGGTGGCCCTCGGCGCCGCGGGGCCCGAAGCGCGTGGCGCCACGCTGGTCGTGTCGCTCGAGCCCTGCACGCACCACGGCAAAACCCCGCCCTGTACGGACGCAATCCTCGCGAGCGGCATTCGACGTGTCGTGGCAGCCGTGCGCGACCCGGACCCCGTCGCGCGGGGCGGAGTCGAGCGCCTCCGCGCCGCCGGCGTGGACGTTTCGCTGGGACTCATGGAGCCGGAGGCCGCGGCACTCAATGCCTCGTTTCTCTGCGCCAGGCTCCGTCCCGCGCGGCCATTCGTCGCGCTCAAGCTCGCGACCTCGATTGATGGACGCATCGCCGACGCGCACGGTCAATCGCAGTGGGTTTCCGGCGAGGCGGCACGCGACTACGTCCACTGGCTCCGGGCCGGCTTCGACGCGATCGGGGTTGGCGGGACGACGGCGTTGCGGGACAATCCGCGGCTGACGGTTCGTGGCTCCATCGTACCCCGCCGTCCTCCGATTCGCATCGTGTTCGATCGCCGCGCGATGCTCAACCCCGGCGTCGATCTGGTCCGTACGGCGCGCGAAGTTCCAACATGGGTTGTGGCGTCGCTCGAGGCTCCGGTGCCGAGCGTAACCGCGCTCGAGCAGAGCGGGGTGCGGGTCCTCCGGCCGAAATCGCTTGCCGATGGGCTGCACGAGCTGCGAGCGGCCGGCATCGAGTCGCTGTTATGCGAAGGCGGCGGGGCCTTGGGCGCGCGACTGCTGGCGGACGGTGCAGTCGACCGGCTGTATTGGGTTCAATCACCGGTGTGGCTGGGAGAAGCCGCCGTTCCGGCATTTCCAGGCTTCCCGAGCGCCCCCCCAGCCCTGGCCGCCGCGCCACGCTGGGTGCCCGTGGAGCGCCGCACTCTCGGCCCTGATACATTACTCGTACTCGATAAGGAGCCATGTTTACCGGGATCGTGACCGCTATTGGCCGGGTCGCTCGAGTCTCCGACAACGGCGGGCTGACTATGACTATCCGCGCTCCCTACAAGAAGTTAAAGCGCGGCGAGAGCGTTGCCGTCAGCGGCGCATGCCTTACGGTCGAGCGGGTGGTCACGGGCGGTTTCACGGTCCATGTGGTCCCGAGCACAGTTTCCCGGACGCTGCTCGGCGAATATGCGCCTGGCCGCCGGGTGAATCTGGAGCGGGCGGCCCGGCTCGAGGATCGACTCGGGGGGCATTTGGTTCAGGGCCACGTGGATGGCGTGGCACGCGTCGCCGCGGTGCGCAAGACGGACGACGCCCTGACGTACGACCTCCTGGTTCCGGCGGACGTCCGCCATCACTCGGTGCTCCATGGCTCGATCACGGTCGACGGCGTCAGCATGACCGTGAACGCGCTGCCCGGGACGGACCGGGTGCAGATCTCGGTGATCCCATTCACCGCGAAGCACACGACCCTCGGAACGCTCGGGGTCGGCGACCGTGTTCATGTCGAAGCCGATGTGCTGGCCAAGTACGTGAGGCAACTATGCCGTTCGGAAACGTAGAGCAGGCGATCGCGGATATTCGCGCGGGGAAGCTCGTCATCGTCGCGGACGACGAGGACCGCGAGAACGAGGGCGACCTGGTTGGCGCGGCCGAACGGATCACGCCCGAGATGATCAATTTCATGGCGACGCACGGCCGGGGGCTGATCTGCATGACGCTCATGCCGGAGCGCTGCCAGGCGCTCGGTCTGACGCCGATGGCCGAGCAAAACACCGAGGCCCACGAGACGGCGTTCACCGTCAGTGTCGATGCCGCCGCGCGGTTTGGCGTCACCACCGGGATCTCGGCAAAGGATCGCGCGGCGACGATCCGGGTGGCGATCGATCCTGCCACGGTTCCCGCGGACCTGCGCCGTCCGGGTCACGTGTTTCCGCTGCGCGCGCGTCCGGGCGGCGTGCTGCAGCGCGTGGGCCAGACCGAAGCGAGCGTCGATTTGGCCCGGCTCGCCGGACTGTATCCCGCGGGTGTGATCTGCGAGATCCTGAATTCCGACGGCACCATGGCGCGGCGACACGAGCTCGAGCGATTCTCCGAGCGACACGATCTCACGTTCATTACCGTCGCGCAGGTGGTGGCGTACCGGCTCGCGACGGAGCGGCTGGTGCATCGCGTGGCCGATGCGCGGCTGCCGACCCCGTTCGGGGAGTTCCGGATCAACGCGTACCAGAACGACGTCGATTCCGCCGAGCACGTCGCGCTCGTCTACGGCAATGTGCGCGGCGAGCGCGACGTGCTCGTTCGGATGCACTCCAAGTGTCTCACGGGTGACGTCTTCGCGTCGGCGCGGTGCGACTGCGGCTGGCAGCTGCACAACGCCATGCGCATGATCGCCGAGGCGGGCCGCGGTGTGATCGTGTATCTCGATCAGGAGGGCCGCGGCATCGGTCTCCTGAACAAGCTCAAGGCGTACGAGCTGCAGGACGCGGGGCACGACACGGTGACGGCGAACGAGAAGCTCGGCTTCAAGGCCGATTTGCGGAACTACGGCATCGGCGCGCAGATTCTCCTCGATCTCGGTCTCTCGTCCATCCGCGTGCTGACGAACAATCCGATGAAGCTCGTCGGTCTCGAGGGATATGGGCTCGAGATCATCGAGCGTCTCCCCATCGTTCCTCCCCCCTCGACTGAAAACCGCTCCTACCTGGATGTGAAGCGGGACAAGCTGGGCCACCTGCTGCCGCACTGAGGCGCGTGGTCCCCCCCCCACCCGAATTCGCAGCCACTCCGAGCGCTCCGCGGACCGGCCGCATCGCGGTCGTGGTGAGCCGGTACAATGAGCGCATCACGAGCCGGCTGCTCGAAGGCGCGCGCCAGTGCCTGGACGAGCACGGGGTTCCGGACGCGCGCGTCGACGTCCTGTGGGTGCCGGGCGCGTTCGAGCTGCCTGTGGTTGCCGAGGCCGCGGCGGCGAGTGGGCGCTACGCGGCGATTGTGGCGCTGGGGTGCGTGATCCGCGGAGAGACGGCGCATTTCGACTACGTGGCGGGTGAAGCATCTCGCGGCCTCGCGAATGTCGCCATCGCTCACCAGGTGCCGGTGGGCTTCGGCGTGCTGACCACGGAATCCCTCGAGCAGGCGCTGGACCGCGCGGGCGGTCCGGCCGGCAACAAGGGATACGAGGCCACCGAGGCCGCGCTCAGCACCGCCTCGGTGCTGGCGCAGCTGGGCCGTGCTGCGCCCCGAGACTAAGGCGCGGGCGCGCGCGCTCCAGCTGTTATACGCGTGGGACATGACCGGCAGGCCGTCGCTCAAGGCCGTCGTGGCGCAGGTGGCGGTCCTTGCGGGACCGCCGCCCCAACCGGATCGGGGAGCGGAGCTGGCGGAGCACGCGATCACCCGCGCGCCCGAGTTCGATCAGCGGGTGACTCGCGCGGCGCAGAACTGGCGCTTCGAGCGCGTCGGTATCGTGGAGCGGAACCTCCTGCGCCTCGCCCTGGCGGAGCTCGCGCAGGGCGTCACGCCTCCCCGCGTGGTGATCGACGAAGCCGTGAAGCTCGCGCAATGGTTCGCGGGACCCAAGGCGCCGGCGTTCGTGAACGGCGTGCTCGACTCCATCGCTCGCGAGCTCGGGCTCCTGTGAGGATTCTGCTCGTCAACTGGAACGACCGGCAGAACCCACAGGCGGGCGGCGCCGAAATTCATCTGCATGAGATCTTCGGACGCCTGGCGTCCTGGGGACATGACATCGACCTCGTGGCGAGCGGGTGGCGCGGTGCGCCGCGCGAAACGGTGGAGGACGGCATGCGGGTGCACCGTTTCGGCACGCGCTACGGCTTTGCGCTTTCGGCCCGTGGAGCCGTGCGGCGCCTGCTCACGACGCGCGCGTATGACGTCGTCGTGGAAGACATCAACAAGCTTCCCCTGTTCCTCGCGAACCTTACGTCATTGCCCTTCTGCGCCATCGTTCCCCATCTGTTCGGAACCACGGCGTTCGTCGAGGCCAACTGGTGTGTCGCGGGCGCCGTCTGGGCGGCGGAGCTGCCGCTCGCGCGGATGTATCGCCGCGCGGCGTTTCACGCCATTTCGGAGAGTACCCGCGACGATCTGATCCGCCGTGGTGTGCGGGCCGATCGGATCGTGGTGATTTATCCTGGGGTCGACGCGGATTGGTATGCGCCGGATCCCGGGACCCCGCGGGCCGCGCGCCCCACATTCCTGTACCTGGGCCGCCTCAAGCGTTATAAAGGAGTAGAGATCGCGTTGCGGGGGCTCGCGGCGGCTCGAGCCGCGGAGCCGGGCGTGACGCTCGAGATCGCGGGTCAGGGCGACGACCGGTCGCGGCTCGAGCGACTGGCCACAACCCTGGGAATCGCGGACGCGGTCCGCTTCCTGGGGTTCGTCTCGGCAGAGGAGAAGCGGCGCCTGTTGCGGCGCGCCTGGGCCGTGGTGCTGGCGAGCCCCAAGGAGGGGTGGGGCATCACCAACGTGGAAGCCGCGGCCTGCGGGACCCCGGCGCTGGCCTCGAACAGTCCCGGGCTCAGGGAATCGGTGCACGACCGCGAGACCGGCTTCCTCGTCCCGCACGGCGATATCCGCGCGCTGGCGGCCCGCATGGTCGAGCTGGCGCGTGATCCCGGTCTTGTAGCCCGCCTCGGAAGCGCGGCGCGCGCGTTTGCCGTCTCCCTCTCATGGGAGCGCGCCGCGCGCGCCACCGAGGCCCATCTGGAACGTGTCATTGCGGAAGGGAAGGGTTGAAGGTGCGTACCATCATTGCTGCCCGTCACTGTGAAATCCCCGACGAGCTTCGGGAGCGTGCCCAGGCGTTGATCGATCGGCTCGAGCGGGTCGCGAGGCGGTCGGAAGACGCGCGCGTGATTTTCGACGTGGAGGATGGCGCTTTGACCGTGGAAATCCGGTTGCACCGCGGCGGGCGGCGGCTGCACTCGGCCGTCGGCAGCGCCCCGGATCATCGCACCGCGCTCGATCGCGCGTTCGCAAAGCTGCGGCGGCAACTCGACAAAGTCCCGCTGCGCCGCTCGCGTACGGCGGTCCGAAAAGAGGCTTGATGCCCCCGAAAGTTCGCGAGCTGCTCGAGCGCAAGGGCGATCTGCTCCAGCTCGAGGCCCTGACGGGCGATAGCGGGCTGGACCGCGTCATGACCACGCCCGAAGCCTCGAGCCCGGGTCTCGTGCTGGCCGGCTACACGGCGCGATTCGCGCAGGCGCGCATCCACGTGCTGGGACAGACGGAGATCACCTACCTCGCGTCACTCGATCCGGCGGCGCGGCGGCACTCATTGGAGAAGTTCTTCAGCTTCGACATCCCGTGTGTCGTCATCACGAAAGGGCAGGACGCCCCCGCCGAGCTGCTCGAACTCGCCCGCCAGAAAGGCGTGGCCGTCATCCGCACGAAGCTCAAGACATCGGAATTTTTCCGGCGGCTGAAACCGTTTCTCGATGAGTCGTTCGCTCCCACCACGACGTTCCACGGCTCGCTGGCCGACGTCTTCGGCGTCGGGCTGCTGTTCGTAGGGCGTTCCGGCATCGGGAAGAGCGAGTGTGTGCTCGATCTGGTGGAGCGGGGCCATCGGCTCGTCGCGGATGACGTGGTCCACATCAGCCGCCGCGGCAACGACGTCCTGATCGGCCGCGGGCACGAGCTGGCGCGGCACTACATGGAGATTCGCGGGATCGGACTGATCGACATCCAGGCGATGTTCGGCGTGCGCGCCGTGCGACAGCAGAAGCGCATCGAGGTCGTGGTCCAGCTCGCGGACTGGGATGCGTCACGGGAGTACGACCGCACTGGGTTGGACCAGGAAAAAACGGACATTCTCGAGGTTGCCGTGCCGATCGTCACCGTGCCGCTGAATCCAGGCAAGAACCTTACGGTGATCTGCGAAGTGGTCGCCATGAGCCACCTGCTGCGCTACTCGGGCGTGGATTCGGCCAAGCGATTCAACGAACGGCTGATCCAGCGCATGGCCGAGCGGCGCGAGCTGCAGGAATACCTCGAAGAGGACTATGAGTGAACCGCTGCGGGGCGTGATCGTCTCTCATGCCGGACTGGCGCAGGCGATGATCGGCGCGGTCGAGACGATCACGGGTGTGACGGACGCGCTCGTACCGGTCTCGAACGAGGGCTGCGACCGGCAGGCGCTCTTCAACAATCTCACCACCGCGGTCGGATCGGGCCCCGCCGTCTTGTTCATCGACCTTCCCGGTGGCTCCTGTCTGACGGGCGCGGTCTCCTACGCCCGCGGCCGCTCCGACCTGGCCGTAGTGACGGGCGTGAACCTCGCGATGCTGCTCGACTTCGTGTTTCATCGGGACGTGACACCCGACGCCGCCGCCGCGCGCGCGGCCTCGGCGGGTACCCGGGCGATCCGCACGCCCGCGGCATGATCAAGCTGGTCCGGATCGACGACCGGCTCATTCACGGGCAGGTGGTCGTAGGCTGGGGACAGCCGTTGAACGTCGGGTTCATCGTGCTGGTCGACGATGCGGTGCGCGCCAGCCCGTGGGAGCAGGATCTGTATCGCATGGGCGTACCGCCCGAGATCGAAGTGATCTTCGCATCGATCTCCGAGGCGGCGGCGCGCCTCGAGGTCTGGGATCAGGACCCGCGAGCGGGGATCGTGCTCACGCCCGACGTCGCAACGCTCGCCTCGCTGACCGAGCATTGCCATCGGGTCAGGCGCGTGAATATCGGCGGGATTCATCACCGGGCGGGCCGAACCGAGCGCTTGCGCTTCGTCTACCTGAGCGATACCGAAGTGGATCAGCTGCGGCGACTCGCCGCGCAAGGCATCGAAGTCACCGCGCAGGACGTGCCGACTGCCCGCGCGGTGCCCCTGACGGAGTTCACATGAGTTTCGAGGTGGCGGTCCTGCTGCTCGGCTGGGGAACGCTCGTCGGTCTCGATCTGACGAGTGTGATGCAATCCATGATCGCCCGACCGATCGTCGCCGGGGCGATCGCGGGCGCGATTCTGGGCGACCTGCCCTCGGGGCTCCGGATCGGCGTGATGTTCGAATTGTTGCAGTACGACATCCTCCCGCTCGGCGCGTCCCGGTACCCCGAGTACGGGCCGGCAACCGTGGCGGCCACTGCCACGGCACACCTGCTTTCCGGCGCCCTGGGCCTGGGTCTCGGAGCGGTAGTCGGGCTCTTTACAGGTCTCCTCGGGGGCGTAAGCATGAACGCGGTGCGCCGGTTGAACACCAACGCGGTGCACCGGGCAGCCCCCGCGCTCGAGGCGGGCGATACGCAGGCGTTGATGCGGTTGCACGTGGCGAGCATCGGCCGCGATGCCGTGCGGGCGCTGCTCGTCACGGGCTCAGGACTCGTACTCGCGACCGGTACGCACGCCCTGCCGGGGCAGACGATTCACGTGCGCGGCGCGGTGCTCCTCGCTGCCGCCGCCACCGGAGCGGTCATTGCGGCGGGGACTTCAGGCACAGTTCGGCTCATTGGTCGGGGATCGGCAATTGGATGGTTCGCTGCAGGGTTGCTGGGCGGGGTGGCGGGCGCGTGGCTCCGGTGAAGGTGAATTCGTCACCGGCTCTCGGACGCGCGCTGCTGCGACTGCTCACCGTGCAGGGCTCGTGGAACTACGAGCGCATGCAGGGCGTCGGGTTCGGCGTGGCGGAAGAGCCATTGCTGCGCGATCTGCCGCGTCAGGCGTATCCCGGCGCGGTGGCGCGGAGCGCGCATTTCTTCAACGCGCACCCGTACCTCTGTGGCCTCGCGGTCGGCGCGGCGGCACGCGCCGAACACGACGGCACCACGCCGGACCAAGTGGACCGGTTGCGCACGGCGCTGTGCGGTCCGCTCGGCTCTGTGGGCGATCAACTGGTCTGGGCGGGTTGGTTGCCGTTCAACTCGGGACTCGCGCTCGTGCTCGTCGCGCTGGGATTCGGTGCATGGGCGATCGGAGGATTCCTCGTCCTCTACAACATCGGGCATCTCGTGTTGCGCTGGTGGGCGCTTCAGGCAGGCTGGGCGTCGGGCTTGCAGGTCGCGTCGGCGTTACGGCATCCGGCTCTGTTGCGTGCCGGGGCGTTGGTTCGTCCCGCCATGGCTCTCGCCCTGGGCGCGGCCCTTCCGCTCGCGGCCGGCTACCTGAGTGCGCCGTTCGCGCCCTGGGCGCGCATCGTGGTGGTGGGTGTCGCCGCCGCCGGCCTGCTGCTGCTGCGCACGGGCAGGGTCGCGCTCAACGGGCTGCGCTTCGGTCTCGTGACGGTTGCGGTGGCCTTGCTCGTGGCGTGGCTATGGCGGTAGTCGAGCGCGCGGTGACGATTGTGAATCCACTCGGCGTGCACGCGCGGCCCGCCGCCGAGTTCGTCAAGGTCGCCAATCGGTTCCGTTCGAATATCGAGGCGCGGAAGGACGATCTCACCGTCAACGGGAAGAGCATCATGGGCGTGATGATGCTCGCCGCGGAATACGGTGCGCAGGTGATGCTGCGAACCGACGGCGACGACGCGGTCGAGGCCATGGACGCGCTCACGGCGCTCATCGCCTCGGGATTCAACGAAATGGAGCTGCCGAGCGAGTCCGACGAGTTTGAAGAGCCGGAGCAGACCACATGACCGATCGCGCGCTGCGGGGCATCGGCGTGTCCCCCGGGATCGCGATCGGCCCCGCGCTCGTCGTCCGGCTCACGATGCCCGAAGTGCCGGCGCGGGTCGTGCCGCGCTCCCAGGTCCGCGGCGAGGTGCGGCGTCTCAAGGCGGCCGTGAGCGATGTGAAGCGGCATCTGCTCGAGCTGAAGGCCCGCGCCCGGGACCGAGCGGGGATCGATGAAGCGCGCATTTTCGATGCGCAGATTCTGATGCTCGAGGACAGGGAATTTCTTGCCGGCGTGGAGAGCCTCATCAAGGAAAATCATCTCACGGCCGAGAAGGCGTACGAGTTCAAGGCCCTGGAGATGCGCGACCTGTGGAGCGCGACCGGCAACGCGCGGCTCCGTGAACGCCTCGTGGATCTGAGTGGCGTCACGACCCGCGTGCTCGAGCACCTGCTGCACCGCGGTGCCGACCATCTCTGGGACGAGCTCGACGAGCCCGTCGTGATCGTCGCCAAGGAGATTCAACCAGGCCTGACGGTGCAGGTGCCCCGCGAGCGCGTCATCGGGCTCGTGAGCGAGACCGGCACGCGTACGTCCCACGCGGCGATTCTCGCCCATTCGATGGGAATCCCCGCCGTGATGGGACTCGAGGGCGCCGCCGAGCGGATTATCTCGGGAACCATGCTCGTGGTCGACGGCACGCGCGGCACCGTGCTCCTCAATCCGAGCTCGGCGGATATCGCGGAGGCGCGCGGGGGCGAGGCGCGGCGCCGCGAGCTCGATGCACAGCTCGAGCAGGTGGTGGACCGGCCGGCGGTCACGAAGGACGGCGTCCGGCTGCACCTGCGTGGGAACGTCGATCTTCCCGAGGAGATTCGCGCCGCCCAGGAACACCGCGCGGAGGGCGTGGGCCTGCTGCGCACCGAGTTTCTGATTGCGGGGCGCAGCAATCTGCCGACCGAAGACGAGCAGGCCGCCTATTTCCGGCGCGTGGGCGAGGCGTTTCCCGGACAGCCCGTGGTGGTGCGGACCTATGACCTGGGCGGCGACAAGATGCCGCTGCCGTTCCAGGCGCCGGACGAAGCCAATCCGTTCCTCGGGTGGCGCGCGATTCGCGTGTGCCTCGATCACCCGGAGCTGTTGCGGACGCAGATTCGCGCGGCGCTGCGCGCCGCCGCGCACGCCGAGATTCAGTTGATGATTCCGCTCGTAACGCGCATCGAGGAAATCGATCGCACGCGGGAGCTCGTTATAGACGAGGCCGAGCGCCTCGCGCGGGAGAGTGTGGACGCCGCGCCACGCATTCCCCTGGGCGTCATGATCGAGACACCCGCAGCGGCCGTGATCGCGGACCGGGTGGCCGCCGCGAGCGACTTCGTGAGCATCGGGTCAAACGATCTCACGCAGTACACGCTGGTCGTGGATCGTGGTAACGCGCGTCTGGCCGACCGGTTTACGCCGCACGATCCGAGTGTGCTGCGGCTCCTCAAAATGGTAGCGGATGCGGCACGCGCGGCCGGCAAACCGGCAAGCGTATGCGGCGAAATGGCCTCGGAGCCACTTCTGGCATTTCTCTTGCTTGGGCTGGGCTACCAAACGCTTTCGGTCGCTCCGCCCGCGCTCCCGCTCATCAAGTGGATCGTGCGCCAGGTGAGTGAGGCGCGCGCCCGCGCGGCGGCCGCGGCAGCACTCGACGCACGCACCGCGGATGACGTGCTCGATATTTTGCGCCTCGCGTTGGCCGAAGCGATCGATCTCAAACTGCTCGATCCCGATGCGCGGTTGCCGGTGCGCCGGTGGCCCGCTAGCTTGAAGGCCTAAACGGAGGCTCCCGGGCCCATGCCCGCACAACGCCACGTCTTTACCTCCGAGTCGGTGACGGAAGGTCATCCCGACAAAATCGCCGATCAAATCTCAGACTCCGTGCTCGACGCCATCCTTGCGGCGGATCCCGCCGCCCGCGTGGCGTGCGAAACGCTCGTGACTACGGGGATGGCCCTGGTCGCCGGCGAGATCACCACCTCCACCTACGTCCATATTCCCGATATCGTCCGCGGGACGATCTCCTCGATCGGCTATACCGACGCGAACTTCGGCTTTGACGCCCAGACCTGCGCCGTGTTGACGACCATCGACCGGCAGTCGGCCGATATCGCGCTGGGCGTGGACACGGGCGGCGCGGGCGACCAGGGAATGATGTTCGGCTACGCGACGGACGAAACATCGTCGCTCATGCCGCTCCCCATCGTGCTCGCGCACCGGCTCGCCGAGCGGCTCGCGACGGTGCGCAAGAATGGCGATCTCGTCTGGCTCAGGCCCGACGGCAAGACCCAGGTGAGCGTGGCCTACGAAGGCAACAAGCCCGTGGCGATCACGAAAGTGGTTGTCTCGACGCAGCACTCCGATCTGATCGATTCCAAGGAGTTGCGTGCCGGCGTCATCAAGCTCGTCATCCGCCCCGTGCTCGCCGAAGCCGGATTCGAGGTCGGGGACAAGGACATACTCGTGAATCCCACGGGCCGGTTCGTGGTGGGCGGGCCCCAGGGCGACGCGGGGCTCACCGGCCGCAAGATCATCGTGGACACGTACGGCGGCATGGCGCGGCACGGCGGCGGGGCGTTCAGCGGCAAGGACCCGTCCAAGGTCGACCGCTCCGCCGCGTACGCCATGCGCTGGGTGGCCAAGAACATCGTAGCGGCGAAACTCGCGAGCCGCTGCGAAGTGCAGGTGGCGTACGCGATCGGTGTCGCTGACCCGGTTTCGATCATGGTCGACACGTTCGGCACCGGCATCGTCGCCGATGCCGCGCTCGAGGAAGCCGTGCACGAAGTGTTCGATCTGCGCCCCCTCAAGATCATCGAAGCCCTGAATCTCAGGAATCCGATTTACCGGCCCACGGCCGCGTACGGGCACTTTGGACGCACACCCGAGCGCCGGCACTTCGTGGACGCGGACGTCGACAAGGACGTCGAGCTGTTTACCTGGGAGCGGACCAATCGCGTCGAAGACCTGCGCCTCGCCGTGCAGCGCTCCTCTCACTATCAGACGACCAAGGCTGGACGATGACCGCGACTGCTTCGGGTACCTCCTACGACATCAAAGATCTGACGCTTGCCGACGAGGGCCGCCGGCGCACCGAGTGGGCCGAGCGCTCCATGCCGGTGTTGCGCCAGCTGCGTGAGCGGTTCAGCAAGGAGCGTCCCCTGGCCGGGCGCCGCCTGTCGGCGTGTCTCCACGTCACGACCGAGACCGCGAACCTCGCGGTGACCCTGAAGGCCGGTGGCGCGGATGTCGCGCTGTGCGCGTCGAATCCGCTTTCCACGCAGGATGACGTGGCAGCCCACCTGGTGCGCGACCACGGGATCAAGGTGTTCGCGATCAAGGGTGAGGACCACGCCACCTATTACGAGCACATTCGCGCGGCGCTCGCGCACCGTCCCGATATCACCATGGACGATGGGGCCGACCTGGTGGGCGCGCTGCACATGATCGCGCTGAACCGGCTCGACGATCTCGCGCCGCCGGTGCGGCGCTGGGTAGAAACCCTGAACCCGGCCGACCGGAAAACTCTGGCGGGCGGGATGCTCGGATCCACCGAAGAGACCACGACCGGCGTGATCCGGCTCAAGGCCATGGCGAAGGACGGCGTGCTGCAATTCCCGGTGGTGGCCGTCAACGATTCCGACACCAAACACCTGTTCGACAATCGCTACGGCACGGGCCAATCCACGCTGGACGGCATTCTCCGCGCGACGAATCTGCTGCTCGCGGGGAGCACGGTCGTGGTGGCGGGGTATGGATGGTGCGGCCGCGGATTCGCGATGCGGGCGCGCGGCATGGGCGCGAACGTGCTCGTGACCGAGATCGACCCGCTCAAGGCGCTCGAAGCGCAGATGGACGGCTACCGCGTGGTGACCATGGCCGAAGCGGCTCCTGTTGGCGACATCTTCGTGACGTTGACGGGCAATGTGAACGTGATTCGCGTGGAGCACATGCGCGCCATGAAGGATGGCGCCGTGCTCGCCAACTCCGGACACTTCAATGTCGAGATCGATCTCGACGCGCTGAAGGAGCGCGCCAAGGGACCGGTCGCGGTCCGGGAGTTCGTCGAGGAATGGCGTCTCGATGGGAAACGGATTTTCGTGTTGGCCGACGGCCGGCTCATCAACCTGGCGGCGGCCGAAGGCCATCCCGCGAGTGTCATGGACATGAGCTTCGCGAACCAGGCCCTCGCCGCGGAATTCGTGGTGCAGCGCGGCAAGATGCTGGCCAAGGATGTGCATCGCATTCCGGTCGAGCTGGATCGTGAGATCGCCCGGCTCAAGCTCCAGAGCATGGGCGTCGCCATCGACACCCTCACCCCCGAGCAGCAGAAGTACCTTGCGTCCTGGGACATGGGGACCTAATCGTTCGGTTGTGATTGAAGTCCGTGTGGCCCATCTGGGGCTCGATCGCACGACCAACACGCCGGTCGTCATTCTGCAGGAGCGCGAAGGGGAGCGGGTCCTGCCGATCTGGATCGGCCCCGCAGAAGCGAGCGCGATCGCGATGGAGCTCGCCGGCGTGAAATTCGCACGGCCGCTCACGCACGATCTCTTGAAGCAGGTGATCGTGGGTCTGGGGGCGGATCTTCGCAAGGTCATCATCACCCAGGTGAAGGAAAACACGTACTACGCGGAGCTGCACGTCTACCGCGGCGACGCGGTCATTCAAATCGACGCGCGGCCCTCGGACTCGATCGCCATCGCGCTCCGCCTCAAGGCACCCATCTTCACGAGCGATAACCTCCTTGCCCTCACGTCCGTGGACACGAGCGAACCGTCGGGCTCCGGCGAGGGTGGAGGCGGTGAAGGCGAATCCGGTGGTCCCTCACCGCTCGATACCGACGCACTCAAGACATACCTGCAGAACCTCGATCCTGAAGATTTCGGCAAGTTCACGCCGTAACGTCCTCGTCATTCCGCTGCTGCTGACCGCTGCCTGCTGCGCCGGGCTCGCGGGGCAGCAGGTCGTTGTTACCGGGAAGGTCGTCAACGGGCCGACCAGGAAACCCGTGCCGGGCGGCTGGGTGGTGCTGCATCACGTCGGCATGGAGGGGAAGGGCGGGCCGATCGACTCGATGCGCACGGCCGGCGATGGAAGCTATCGCTTCGTGATCGCGCGGGTGGACACGGGGGCGATGTACGTCGCGAGTAGCTGGTACCACGGCATCGCCTACTTCTCGGAGCCGGTGCCGGTGAGTGGCGGCCGCTCGGCCGAGCTTCAGCCGATCATGGTCTACGATACCGCGTCCAGCGGTCCCGCCATTCGCGTCCAGCGCCGGCTCGTGACGATCGCCCGGCGGGACAAGAATGACGGCACCCGGCCGGTGCTCGAGCTCCTGGCACTCGAGAATCCGTCGCCGGTCACGCGCATTACGAACGATACGATTCATCCCACCTGGAACGGCGTGATTCCAGAGGTCGCGCTGCAGTTCCAGGCCGGCCAGGGCGACATCTCGGCGGAAGCCGTATTCCTCCGCGGGCCCAAGGCCGATACCGTCGCCGTATTCGGCCCGATTCCCCCCGGCGACGCCAAGCAGCTGAGTTACTCGTACGTCCTTCCCGCGAACGTCCAGGAGTTCTCGATTCCGATCGACCAACCGACCGGCGAGCTCGATCTGCTGCTCGAGGACACGACGACGAAGGTGACGGCTCCCAACGTCCAATCGGACGGAATTCAGAGCATCGAGCAGCGACGCTTCGCGAGCTTTCGCATCCCGTCGCTCCCAGCTCAAGCGAGCGTGATCATCGCATTCCCCCGAAATCGACTTTCCGCGCAGGCCTTGATTCCGTACGCGGTCGGCGTGCTCGCGCTGGCACTGGTGGCGGGACTGGTGCTGGCGCTGAAAAAACGGCCGGTTGCGGCGGGAGAGACAGAGTCATAGACTAAGTCAAGCGAACGGGGATACTCGGAAGCCGGTGCAACTCCGGCGCGGCCCCGCCACTGTAACGGGCAGTCTGCGGCTCAACGCCACTGGGAAACCGGGAAGGCGAGCCGTGAGCCCGAAGTCAGGAGACCTCCTCGTTCGCGCCACCTTGTTGTCCCTCGCGGGAGGGATGGTGGCGCTGCGCAACTCGGCGCAGTCGCTTGCCCATCTCCGCTCCGTCGGGGGTGGGCATTTTCGCTATGCGCCGACGGGCATATCGCACCCACCTCGCGGGCCTCCTCGTCCTCGCCGCTCTCGGGTGGGAGGGGTGGGGCGGCCAGACCCCGCGTCTCGTCGTCACGGACGACGCGAACCGCGCCGTCTCACTCGCGCATCCAGCGCGACGCATCGTCTCGCTCTCTCCGGCCACCACCGAGCTGCTGTTCGCGCTGGGCGCGGGCGACCGCGTGGTCGGGCGCACTACCTGGTGCGACTACCCCGCCGAGGCCACGCTGGTGCCGAGCGTCGGCGACGGGCTCAACCCGAACATCGAGGCCATCGCGGCCCGCCGTCCGGATCTGGTGGTCTTGTACCGGTCAACACTCGACCTCCGAGCCGCGCAGCAGCTTTTGCAGCTCGACATTCCCGCGCTGGTGCTGAAACAGGACCGGCTTGAAGATCTGGCGCGCGCCGCGCAGTTGATCAGCAGGCTCACCGATGACACCATGGCGGGCGATTCGATCGCGCGGGTGATGCTCGCGACCGCCCGCACGCCCGCTTCCGCGCTCGGCATTTCCATCGCGTTCGTCACGTGGGACAACCCTCCTATCGTGATCGGGCGGGACAGCTACCTCGACCAGCTCGCGAGCCTCGCGGGCGCCCGGAACGTGTTTCATGACATGGCTGCGGCGTCGAGCATCGTGTCGCTCGAAACGATCGCCGTGCGGGATCCCGATATCCTGGTCACGATCGCCGACAGTGCGGAGCGGCATCCCGAGCCCCCCGCCTACGTGCGCGCGCCGGCGTGGCAGGCGATTCGCGCCGTGCGCGAGCACCGCTTTGTGGTGCTCGGCGGCTCGTTGTTCGGGCACCCGTCTCCCCGTGCCGACAGCGCTGTCCGAGAACTGCGGCAGATGCTTCGAGGTGCGCGATGAAGTGGCTCGGGCTCGGCGGCGTCGCGGTGCTCGCGCTCGTGCTTTCGGTTGCACTCGGACCGACCCACGTGCCGCTGGGCGCCCTGGCCACGTCCGACATTGTGCGGTCGATCCGGCTGCCGCGTGGCGTGCTGGCGTTTCTCGTGGGTGGGGCCCTGGGGGTGTCGGGCGCCGCGCTCCAGGCGATCGTACGGAATCCGCTGGCCGATCCGTTTCTGCTGGGCCTTTCGGGTGGCGCGGGGCTCGGTGCCGTACTCGCGATCGCCGCGCACGCGACGGGTGGATGGGCGGTCCCCATTGCCGCCCTCGCCGGTGCGCTGCTCGCGATGGGACTGGTCTATCGCATCGGGCTCGTGGGTGGGGCGGAGCTCGATCCGCGCGTGCTGATTCTGGGCGGTGTGGCCGTGGGGGCCTTCGCGGGCGCGCTGACCACCGCCATCGTCTCGCTGGCCAATGCCGTCGAGCTGCGCAACGCGATGCTCTGGTTGTGGGGCGGGTTCGGCAGCGCGTCGTGGAGCTCAGTCTGGGTGGTGTGCGCGTATCTGCCGCTGCCGCTCGTCGCGCTGTTTGCCGCGGCGCGCCCGCTCGACCTGCTGGCGCTCGGAGAAGATCCCGCGCGGTATCTCGGCGCCGACGTCGCGCGGGTCAAGCGCCAGGTGTACCTCGCCGCGTCGCTCCTCACGGCGGTGGCCGTCTCGGTGTCCGGGATCATCGGTTTCGTGGGATTGATCGTTCCCCACGCGATGCGGGCGGTGTGGGGGAGAACGCACCGCGCCCTGTTTCCGGCCGCGTTCCTGGGGGGCGGCGTCCTGGTGACGCTCGCGGATACGCTCGCCCGCACGGTCGTGGCGCCACGCGAGCTGCCCGTCGGGATCGTGACCGCGCTCATCGGCGTGCCGGCATTCGCGTTGCTCATGCGCCAATGGACCGCCCGCTGATTCTCGACCTGCAGGGCGTCGCGTACCGCTATCCGCGCGCGAGCGCGAACGCGGTGCAGGACTTCTCGCTCGAGCAGGGGAGCGGCGACTTCACCGCCGTGCTCGGCCCAAACGGCAGCGGCAAGACGACACTGGTGCGCCTGGCACTCGGCGTCGTGAGCCCCGACGCGGGGACCGTCCGCGTACTGGACCGTCCGGCGCACGCCTGGGCGCGGCGCGATCTGGCGCGCGTGCTGGCGGTGATGCCGCAACGCGAGGACAATCTGTTTCCGCAGCGCGTGCGCGAGACCGTGCTGCTCGGCCGCTATCCGCACCTGTCGCTGTGGGGCAACGGGAGCGACGTCGATCGCGCGGCGGTTGATCGCGCGCTGTCGCGCTGCGACGTGGACCGGCTCGCCGACCGCTCGATCTGGTCACTCTCGGGCGGCGAGTATCAGCGGGTTCGGCTGGCGCGGGCCCTCGCGCAGGAGCCCAAGCTGCTCGTGCTCGACGAGCCGACGTCGAGCCTCGACGTGCGGCACGAAATGGAGCTGTTCGAGCTGCTCCGCGCCCTGGTCGACGCGCAAGGACTCTCGGTGCTGCTCATCACGCATCACGTGAACCTCGCCGCGCGGTACGCCGACCGGCTCGTGCTGCTCGCCGGCGGCCGGCTCGTTGCCATCGGTGCCGCGGAGCACGTGCTCACGACCGAGCGCCTCGAAGCGGTATTCGAGTGGCCGGTTCGGATCGAGCGCATCGAAGGCCGTCCCCAAATGATTCCGCTTCGCGCCGCATCCACGCCGGGAAAGGATCGTTGATGATCTCACGCGCGTTGACCTCGCTCACCGCCCTCACGCTGGCCGCATCCGGTCTGTACGCGCGGCAGCAGCCGCAGGACACGGCCACGCTCGCGCCCGTCGTCGTGACCGCGACCAAGATTCCCATGGACGCGAGCGCCATCCCCGCGGCCGTGACCGTGCTGTCCGGCACGACGCTGTCTCACGAGAGCATCCACAACGTCGGCGACGCACTCCGGACCGTTCCGGCCGCGAATGTCGTCACGACCAGCTCCTACGGCAGCCAGACGTCGTTATTTCTGCGGGGCGGTGAGGCAGGGTACGTGAAGGTTCTCGTGGATGGAGTGCCGCAGCTCGCCCCGGGCGGTCCGGGAAATTCGTACGACTTCGCGAACCTCACCACCGATGGCGTGGACCGGATTGAGATCGTGCGCGGCCCGGCGAGCGTGTTGTACGGATCGGATGCGGTGACCGGCGTGGTGCAGGTGTTCACGCGCGACGGGCGCGGGCCGGCGCAGGGAGTGATTTCGGGGCTGGGTGGCACGTACGCGAGTGGTGGACTCGATGCAACGCTGTCCGGCGGGGCGGAGCGCGCGAGCTATCTCCTGGCGGTATCGCGGTTCTCGTCCGATGGGGTGTATCCGGTCAACAACGACTATCGCAACGACGTCGCGAGCGCGCGGCTCCGGTTCAGTCCCGATGCACGCGATCAGGCGGCACTCGCCCTCCGCTACATCGACGCGCAGTATCATTTCCCGACCGACGGCTCGGGCGCCGTCGTCAGCAACAACCAGCATCAGCTCGTGCGCGGGCCGATGGTGGGATTGGACCTGCGGCATTCGTTTTCCGAGCGGGTGGACGGTCAGATGTCCGCCGGCTGGGATCGCAAGAACTATCTCTATGCGATCGCGCCCAACGACGCCGCCGACTCCACCACGTTCCCCTTTTCCAGCTCCGACTGGACTTCGCGCGCCAACGTGGACGCCAGGAGCGACGTGCACGTGGGACGGCGTGATGCGGGAGACGTGCTGACCGTCGGCGCCGCGTTCGAGCGGGAAACGATGGAAGGCTCCACGCTCGACACGATGCGGGGTCGAAACAACGGCGCGGCGTACGCCCAGCTCGTCACGGGCGGCCAACGGCTCGTAAACCTCACGCTCGGCGGCCGCGTGGATGACAACGAGCAATTCGGCACCTGGGGGACGTACCGGGTGGGCGCGGCCCTGCATCTGGCGCCGCGCACGCGTGTGATCGGCTCCGTGGGCACGGGATTCAAGGAGCCGACGTTCTATCAGAACTTTGCCACGGGATTCGTACAGGGAAATCCCGATCTCAAGCCCGAGCATTCGCAGAGCTGGGAGATCGGGCTCGAGCAGCGTGTGGGGTCGCGAGCAGCGACGGCACGGGTTACGTACTTCAACCAGCGATTCCGTGATCTCATTGACTACGATGGCGGGTCGACCGGGGCCAACTACCTCAACGTTCCCGAAGCGACCTCGAACGGCGTCGAGGTGGGACTCGATGCGCCGCTCGGCCGCGCCGCGAGATTGGGCGGCTCGTACACCTGGCTCGACGCCTCCGTGACAAAAGGTGGCGCGAGCGCCAGTCCGGCGGCGCAGTTCGTGGCAGGCGAGCCCCTCCTCCGGCGCCCGAAGCATTCGGCCAGCGCGACACTCGCGTGCGATCTTCCGCACCGCATCCATACGGCCCTGACGGCGTTGTACGTCGGCGACCGGGAGGACATCGATTTCGCGACGTTCGCGCGCGTGACGCTGCCCGCCTACGCCCGCTGGGATCTGACGGCGAGCGCGCAGGTCATTCAGGCGCGCGGCACCTCGCCGGGCCTGGCCGCACGGCTGCGGGTGGAGAATCTGTTCGATCGCAGCTACGAGGAGATCGCGAATTTTCCGGCGCGACGCCGCACCATTCTCGCGGGGGCAGAGCTGCGGTTCGGTTATTAACTTAGGCGTGCATGCGCGCAGCAGCTTCCGCTTCACTGCTTCTGGCCGCGGCACTCAGTGGGTGCAGCGACGCTCTCGAGCAGTCGACCGCCGCGGGTCAGGTCGTAGTCGCCGTGAACACCGTGAGCCGTACGCTCTCGCTCGTTTCCGTGGACGATCGCTCCGTCGTCACGACCCCCATCGCGCCGCCGGGCGCCACCGCCCGGACGGCCGCGGTCCTGGATTTGAGTCTCCTCGCGGTCCCGGCAGTCGATTCTGGCGCGATCGCCGTCTACGATTTCACGATGGAGCGGGTCCCCGACTTGAGCTACCGTCCGCTGCCCGCCGGATCGGGCGCCGGTGGCATCGCGATCACCAAAGACTCGGTTGCGTGGGTGGCGAATACGGCGCTGAACAGCGTGAGCCGCATCGACTTTCGGACGAATGCCGTAACCACGTACCCGGGAGAGGCCTATCCGCAGGCGGTGGTGGTGGTGCAGGGACGCGTTTTCGTCACCAACACGAGCCTCTCGGCCGGCGTACCGAGCGGGCCGGCCTGGATAAGGGTACGCTCCCAGGAGACCGGCGCTCTCGCCTCCCCGGATTCGATTCCGCTCACCGGTAGCAATGCTCGCTATGCGGTCGCCGGGGAGGACGGGTTGGTCTACGTCGTCGAGGCGGGAACCCCCGGAAGGGGCGATGGGAAGGTGTCGATTGTGGATCCGGCGTCGCTCGCTGAACTTGTCGTCATGAATGGCCTTGGTGAGTCTCCCGGCCCGGCGGTCTACCATCCGACCGGTCGCCTGCTTGTAGCCTCGCAGACCGAGGGAATTCTCGAAATCGATACGTCGCGGCGCAAGCTGCTGCGCGGCGCCGGGCAGGGCCTGAAGCCCGGAGGCGCCGGAATCGCCGCCCTCGCGCTGGACGAGACGGGACGCGTCTACGCGTTTGACCAGGGAAATTGCACGGGGCCGGGAACGCTGCACGTGCTGTCGCCTCCACCCGAGTACCACGACGACCAGCAGATTCCGGTCGGAATCTGCCCCGCCGCCGCCGCAACGACACTCGTGCCCTGATGCCGCTCGTTACGACCCGCGCCGTCGTGCTCCGGACTCATCGCTATAGTGAGACCTCGAAAATCGTGCGGCTCGCGACCCGCGACATCGGCGTGCAGAGCGCCATCGCGAAGGGTGCGCTCCGCCCGCACAGCCGGTTCGGCGCGGCGATCGAGTTTCTGAGCGAGGGAGATGTGCAGATCTACTACAAGGAGTCACGCGATCTGCACACGCTGGGAGCGTTTGACGTCGCCAATCTGCGCCGCGGCCTGGCATCGGACCTCGAGCGTTTCACCGCCGCCGCCGCCGTGGCCGAGGTGATGCTCAAGATGGCGCCCGCCGCGCCGCTCCCGACCGCGTTCGATACGCTGACGGCCGTGCTCGACCTGCTTGTCTCCGTGGCTCCGGCAACGCAAACCGCGGCCGCCGTGCGAGGACTCTGGGTGCTGGTGCGAGAGCTCGGATTTGGGCCGGCGCTCTCGACCTGCGTGCGTGATGACGCGGAGATCGTCGCGGATAGCGTGCCGATTGCGTTCAGCGCCGCCGAGGGCGGGGTGCTCTGCCATCACTGCGCACCGTCACAACCTCCGACCCGGCTCCCGCCCGAAGACTATCGCGTCCTCCTCGCGCTCAACGATCCCCACGCTGAGCTTCCCGTGCTCGACGTCCCGCATGCCGCCGCCCATCGACGTCTCGTGGCGCGCTTCATCCGCTACCACCTCGAAACCGAATCGCTCGCCGCGCTCGATTCCTGGGAACGTCACGCGTGGACCTCACCCCCTGGCCCCCTCTCCCTGCGGGAGAGGGGGAACGGCAGCTTGGATTTCGTTCCCCCTCTCCGGAACGGAGAGGGGGTCAGGGGGTGAGGACGTGAGATTCGTAGTCGGCACCGCCGGTCACATCGATCACGGCAAGACCGCGCTCGTCAAAGCGTTGACGGGGGTCGACACTGACCGTTGGGAAGAAGAGAAGCGTCGCGGGATCACGATCGACCTCGGATTCGCACCGCTCCCCCTCGGCGCCGGTCTCGAGGTGAGCGTGGTGGACGTTCCGGGTCACGAAGGCTTCGTCCGCAACATGCTCGCCGGGGCGACGGGAATCGATGTCGCCTTGCTGGTGATCGCGGCCGACGAAGGCATCATGCCCCAGACAGAAGAGCACCTCGCGATTCTCGAGCTGCTGGGCATCCCCCGCGGCATACCGGTCGTCACGAAAACCGATCTCGTAGACCAGGAATGGCTCGCGCTGGTGGTCGGCGAGGTCACCGAGCGCTTGCGTCGCAGCGTGATTCAGTGGCGGGCGCCAGTTCCTGTTTCGGCGCAAACGGGCGCGGGGCTCGACCAGTTGCGCGCGGTGCTCGAAGATGTCGGCCACGAAGTCCTCGATCGACCCGAGGAAGATCTGTTCCGCTTGCCGATCGATCGAGTATTCGCGCTCCCGGGAGCGGGGACCGTCGTGACCGGCACGACGTGGAGTGGGTCGGCGGCGGTCGGCGATTTCGTGCACGTCCTGCCTCTGGGTCGGAACGTCCGGGTGCGCTCGATCGAGGTGCACGGGAAACCCGCGGAGCGGGCGCTCCCGGGGCGACGCACCGCGCTGGCGCTCGTTGGAGTCTCCAAGGAAGAGCTCGCGCGTGGTGCCGTGGCCGTCAGGGGAACGGGATGGAGGACCACGCGGCGTTTGGACGCTCAGGTCGAGGTGCTCGCCCACGCCGCGCGACCGCTCCGCGGACGCACGCGCGTACGGGTTCACCTCGGCACCGCGGAAGTCCTTGCCCGCGTGATCCAGATCGGCGCCGTCGAGCCGGGCACGCGAGCGGTGGCGCGGCTCGTGCTCGAGTCACCGCTCGTGGCACGCGGTGGCGACCGATTCGTGTTGCGCTCGTTCTCTCCGGTCACGACGATCGGCGGTGGTGTGGTGCTCGATCCCTTCCCGCCGGCGCGTGGCAAGGTCAGACACCGGACGCTCATTGCGGAGCAGTCCGCTGCTGATCGCCTCCGCGTACTGCTCCGGGAAGCGGGCCTCGGCGGCCTCACCGCGGCCGAACTTCCCGTGCGGCTCGGACTGCGCCCCGATGAGCTTCCCGCCGTGCTCGCCGCGACGGAAGCTGAGCACGTCGGAGCGGACGGGTTGCTGGTCGCCGTGACTGCCGTCGAACAAGCGATCGTCCGGGTGCGCGACGATCTCGCGCGGCATCATGAACGGAATCCACTCGATAGCGGAATGTCGCTTGAGTCGATTCGCTCCGGGCTCGGAGAGAACGGTCGCACAACGGGCGTCGCGGATCTCGTGCTCCTAGCGGGGGTGCGCTCCGGAGCCTGGGAGGTGGATGGGGGAGTAGCCCGCGCGCCGGGGTGGAAGCCGAAGCTCGACGCACGCGCGTCCGCGGCACGTTCCAAAGTGCTGCACATCCTGAAGACTGCTCGCTGGGAGATCCCGACCACCGCGGAGCTCGAAAGGCAGGTGAATGGGGGAAGCTCGCTCGGCCCGCTCCTCGCCCTGCTCGCGCGGGAGGGGATCGTGCAGCAGATCGATCAGGAGCGGTACGGCGATCCCGGGGCACTGACGGAGTTCCGGGCCAGGATCGAGGCCCTGCTCGGGGAGTTGGGCGAGGCGACACCCGCGGCGCTGCGCGACCGGCTGGGGCTCACCCGGAAGTACCTGATTCCGCTACTCGAATGGATGGACCGCCGCGGCATCACGGAGCGGCACGGCGATGCGAGGCGGTTGTTGACACCGCGAACAGCCGGTCCGTAAGTTAGGGCGTTTCCAACGGCCGCATTCGTTTACCCCGTTTCAAGGAGAGCCGGAAAGACACTTTCTCGTTCGCGAGGAGCGGTGGATGACGCAGTACGCCTGGGCAGTGCTGGGGCTCGGGCTTTGGGCAGCAGGGGTGGGTGCAGCAACAGCGAGTAGTCAGGCGGTACCGGCCTCACCCATGGTGGAGCTCAAACAGAATTTCCCGAACCCGTTTAATCCGGCGACCACGATTCCGTTTTCACTGAATGGCGCGCTGTTCGCCAACGGTCGCAGGCCGACAGTCTCGTTGCGGATCTACAATGTGCTGGCGCAGCTCGTGGCCATCCCCGTGTTGAAGGATGATGGCCGCGCGCTCGACAACGTCGGGCTGTCCTGCTCGGACCCCGGCGGGTGTTCGTATTTCGCCTACTGGGACGGCAACGTGCCCAAGACGGGGCAGCTGGCGGCGGCAGGAGTCTACCTCTATCAATTGATAGTGGACGGCTCGCGGTATACGAAGAAGATGATAGTGATGAAATAAAGCGGTCGCGTTCTGGAGCCTATCTGCCAATCCGGCATCTCTCTGCGGCACACCGCTTGCCTTCGGCTATCTCACCATGATCAGACCTGACAGACTCACCGTGAAGGCCGCCGAGGCCCTGCAGCAAGCAGCGGCTCTGGCGCGCTCGCGCGGCAATCCCGTGCTCAACGACGCCCATCTGCTGCTCGCCCTTCTGTCCCAGGAGGACGGCATTGTCATTCCGTTGCTTCAGAAGGTCGGGCTGAACGTTGCCCAGCTGCGGGCCGATACCGAGCGGGAAATCGAGCGGTTCCCCTCGCAATCCGGCTCGGCGGCCGAGCCGACCCTGTCCCGGGAAGTGTCACGCGTATTCGATCATGCCGAGGCCGAAGCCAAGGCGCTGGGCGACGCGTTCGTCTCGACCGAACACGTGTTGCTTGCCCTCGCCGAGGAGAAGGGCACCACCGCGCGCCAGCTGCTGACGGCCGCCGGCGTGAACCGCGACGATCTGCTGCAGGCCTTGGCGCAGGTGCGCGGATCGCATCGCGTGACCGACCAGGAGCCCGAGCAGCAGTACCAGGCGCTCGAGAAGTTCACCCGCGATCTGACCGAGCAGGCGCGGAAGGGCAAGCTCGACCCCGTGATCGGCCGTGACGAAGAAATCCGGCGGGTCATGCAGGTGCTGTCGCGCCGGACCAAGAACAACCCTGTGCTGATCGGAGAGCCCGGTGTCGGGAAGACGGCCATCGTTGAGGGTCTCGCGCAGCGCATCGTGGACGGCGACGTGCCCGAGTCGCTCAAGAACAAACATCTGGTGGCGCTCGACTTGGGCGCGCTGGTGGCGGGTACCAAGTACCGCGGCGAGTTCGAGGAGCGGCTCAAGTCGGTGTTGCGGGAGATCACGAGCAGCGAGGGGAAGTACGTCGTCTTCATCGACGAGCTGCACACACTCGTCGGGGCCGGCGCGGCCGAAGGGGCGGTGGACGCCTCGAACATGCTCAAGCCGGCCCTGGCGCGCGGCGAGCTGCACGTGGTGGGCGCGACCACGCTCGATGAATATCGCAAGCACATCGAAAAGGACGCGGCGCTCGAGCGGCGGTTCCAGCCCGTGTACGTGGGCGAGCCGTCGGTCGAGGCGACCATCGCGATCCTGCGCGGGTTGAAGGAGCGCTACGAGATCCACCACGGCGTGCGCATCACGGACGGCGCCATCGTGGCGGCCGCGACGCTGTCGCACCGCTACATCGGCGACCGGTTCCTGCCCGACAAAGCGATCGACCTGATCGACGAAGCGGCGAGCCGGCTCCGCATCGAGATCGACTCGCTGCCGCAGGAGATCGACGAAGTCGAGCGGCGCAGCGTGCAGCTCGAGATCGAGCGCGCGGCCTTGAAGAAGGAGAAAGACAAGGCTTCACGTGAACGGCTCGAGCGGGTGGACGAAGAGCTGCGCGGTCTGCGGGAGCGCTCGCAGGTGATGAAAGCACACTGGCAGGCGGAGAAAGAGGTCATCGCGCAGCTCCAGGCAAAGAAGGCCGAGCAGGAGCAGTTGCGCGGCGAGGCCGAGCAGGTGACGCGCCGCGGCGATCTGCAAAAGGCGGCCGAGATCCGCTACGGCCGGATTCCCAATCTCGAAAAAGAGATCGGAACGCTCGAGGCGCGGCTGCAGGAGGTCCAGAAGAACGGCAAGTACCTGAAGGAAGAGGTGGATGCGGACGACATCGCGGAAATCGTGGCGAAGTGGACCGGGATTCCCGTGTCGCGCATGCTCGAATCGGAGCGGGAACGGCTCACCCGGCTCGAGGCCGAGCTGGGCCAGCGGGTGATCGGCCAGTCCGAGGCGCTCGCGGCGGTGGCGAACGCGGTGCGTCGCGCCCGTGCGGGGCTGCAGGACCCCCATCGGCCGATCGGCTCGTTCATTTTCCTCGGCCCTACGGGGGTCGGGAAGACCGAGACCGCGCGGGCGCTGGCCGAGTTTTTGTTCGACGACGAGCGCGCGATGGTGCGGCTCGACATGTCCGAGTACATGGAGAAGCACGCCGTCGCGCGGATGATCGGCGCGCCGCCGGGATACGTCGGCTACGAGGAGGGCGGCCAGCTCACGGAAGCGGTGCGGCGGCGGCCGTATTCAGTCGTGCTGTTCGACGAAATCGAGAAGGCGCACCCCGACGTGTTCAACGTGCTGCTTCAGATTCTGGACGACGGACGGCTCACCGACTCGCAAGGCCGCACGGTGGACTTCCGGAACACCGTATTGATCATGACGTCGAACATCGCGTCGCAATACCTGCTGGACGCCTCGAACGTCGGGTGGGAGCAGACGGAGACCAAGGTGCTCGAAGTATTGCGGCAGACGTTCAAGCCCGAGTTCCTGAACCGGGTGGACGACATCATCATGTTCCGGCCGTTGTCGCACGAGGACGTGGCGAAGATCGTGGAGATCCAGTTGAAGCGGGTCGAGCAGCTCGTCGCCGACCGGAAGCTCAAACTGGATGTCACGGCGGCGGCAAAACAGCTGCTCGTGTCCGAGGGCTATGACCCGGTGTACGGCGCCCGACCGCTGAAACGCGCGATTCAGCGGTTACTGCAGAATCCGCTCGCGCTGGCGGTGCTCGAGGGCGAGTACACGGAGGGCGACACGATCCGGGTCGATCGCGCGCCCGACGGGAACAGTCTCACGTTCGCAAAGTTTCCGTCCGGCACGCCGGTAGAGGCGCGTGTCTGACAGGGGGACGGGGGGAGAGGGAAGCGGGAACGGTAAGGCGCCTCCTCTTTCGGCTCTCGATGAGGCAGGAATGGCCGCCGCGCTCGAACAGGCGGAGCGAGCCGCGGCGATCGAAGAGATCCCGATTGGCGCGGTGGTCATGCGCGACGGATTGATCGTCGCCCGGGCGCACAACGA
>DATIWU010000009.1:0-17607 GCA_035519195.1 Gemmatimonadales bacterium | reverse complement strand
CGGGCGAGGTCCGGAACGGCCAGCTCGACTTGATCCTCACGAAGCCGGTCGACGCGCAGCTCTACGCCTCGGCGCGTCAACTCGATGTGTGGCGCTTCTCGGACGTCATTCTCGGGCTTGCGCTCTCGGGCTACGCTCTCGTGCGCATCGGCCATGTCCCGTCGCTCGCAACGCTCGCCGCGTTTCTGGTCACGCTCGCGGCGGCTGTGACCGTCGTGTATTCGCTCTGGGTCGCGCTGATGTGTCTCGCATTCTGGTTCGTCGCGGTGGAGAATCTGTCGGTGCTGTTCGATGCCGTGTTCGAGGCGGCGCGTTATCCTGTCACCGCGTATCCTGGATCGCTGCGGTTTGTGTTCACATTCTTGCTGCCGATTGCCTGGACCACCACGGTTCCGGCGGCGGCGCTCACCGGTCGGCTGGGTTGGGGCATGGCGCTGATCGCGGCGAGCGTGGGGATTGTCTCGCTGATCTTGAGTCGCATGCTGTGGCTCACGGCGTTACGGCGATATACGAGCGCGGGAGGGTGAATCCCGGGAAGCGGGGGGGGCGGGAAGCCGACTACTGCCCGGCGGTCGCGGCAGACCCGAGGGCGGGCCACGCGACGATGCGCCGAACCGCCGCGAGTACCGCCGCGGGATCTTCGGCATACACGTATAGCCCGGTATTCGGGACGCTGTCGACGGCGAAACGCGGGACGCGTGCGCTCAGCAGTTCCAGCTCGTCGTGCCCGATGCCACCGCCATGAGGGGCGGCGCCGATGAGGAGCAGCACGGGACAGTGAATCTGGCTCAGGTGCGCGCTGAGGCGCTCGGTCTCGTGCGAGCGTCCCATGGCGATGTAGCTCTTCAAAGCCGCGTCGAGGTCGTGGTCGGGCCCCGCGGTGAATCCGCTGACGATCTGATCCGTCACCCAGCTCGTGTCGTGCGAATCGCGCACGAGCTCCGCGCGGATGCGCGTGCGCATCATGTGTACGCCGCCGAACCATTTGAGCCAGGGAATGAGCCGTAACGCGCGGCGGAAGCCGGGGGTGGCGGCTGCCTCCGCGGGACCCCCATCCAATGAGACGATGCCTTGAACGAGGTCGGGACGGCGATAGGAAAGGCGGTACGCCATCGAGGCGCCGACCGTGTGGGCGACGAGGATCGCTTGGCTCACGCCAAGACGGTCGAGCGTGGCGGCGATGCGCTCCGCCTGGGCCGTCAACGAGTAGTCGGCGTGCTCCGGATGGCCTCCGGTCCCAATGCCGAGCGCTTCAATGACGATGGTCCGGTACCCGGCTCGCGTGAGCAGGCTGATCGATCTCTGGTAGCACGACGCGCACCCGAACAGGCTGGGGATCAGGACGACCGGCTGCCCGGTTCCCGCGATGGTCACCTGCATGGATTCGGCGGGAGTGATGGCGAGAGGAAAGGTGTGCGCGCCGGTATCGGCGGCGAGGAGAAGCGCCAGGTACAACATTGCGTCATCTCCTCGGTCGAGGCATCGCGTCCGTGCACCACACGACAAGGGCATCGTGCGCGACTCTCCCTCAAGGTAACGCCAAAGCCCGGATTGAGTGAGATGCCGCCTAAACGGCGGGCTTGGTCGGAAAGCGACTTCGGATGAAGCGGGAGAGGGTTCGCGTGATCCGGCGGAATTGCCGGCGGACAGCGTGGTAGGGAGAGACCCACGTTCCATCTTGGCGCGGCCACGCAAGCCAGGAGAGAGCAGCGAAGGCTTCGCGGGGTGATGCGATCCAGACGAATCGCTCGCGCACGCCCGGAAGAGGGTGTAGCCGTTGCGCGGAGGCCGGCGACGCATCCCGTACCAGACGCCGCAGTCGGCCCGGCGCCGAGTCGCCCGCATGCGCGAGAACCTGGGAGTCGATGGTTCCGGGTACGAGACGCTCGGCGAGCGCCAACGCCGGGAATGCGAAGCGCCCGGTACGAGTGGACGTAAGCAGCCGGTCCAGAGCGACCCAGCGGTCGGGGCGTCCCTGATAATCGCGTTGCGCGACGAGCACGAGCTCGATCAAACGAATCTGCGAGATCGTGTAGAAATGGCTCGACGCGTGTACCGCGAGGTACGCGAGGAGGAGTGGCTGCGGGAGAACACGCACCGGGCGAGAGAACTCGTTCCATACGGGCGCCGTCGCAAAATCCGGAGTGCCGAGCGACGTCGAGAGTCCCGTAAACGGCGTGCGCTCGAGCGAGCGATGGGTATCGACCGACCACGCGTTCTCCGCGTGCACGAAATCGAGCGCCCGAATTTCCCGTGCGTCGGGAAGGGTCCAGTACCGCTGTTCCGGGTCGCCCGAATCCCGTTGCTCGAGGAATCCCAGGGAGCGGAGCACGTCATGGGCTCCGTTCCAATCATCCTGCCGGAACAGGAGATCGATGTCGCTCGTAATGCGCGTGCCGGGGTCAGGGAAATAGGCGTAGCGGGTATGCGTGCCCTTCAGGATTACTGGCTCGATGCCCTGATCGGCCAACGCAATCAACAGGTGATCGAGATAGCCGCGCATCCGATCGGCGCGTTTGCGTCCCTGATTGAGCTGTTCGGCGAGCAGCCCGTGCACGTCGCGTTCCGCAGATACGACGCCCGTTTCGCACCAATACCCGATCAGCGCACCGACGCCCGCAATCGCCGCCGCCACGCTCAAGGAGCGTGGCGGCGTCCCGCTCGGGCAGGCGAGCGACACACCCGACGTCGCGCCGCCGAGCACGGCGCCGGCCACGCGCGCCAGCTCTCGCTCGGCGCTGCGGAATTGCGATTCGCTGATGTCGGGCCAGAGATCCCGCGCGTGGTGGCTGCGCGAGAAGCGGGCCAGGCGCGCCTGAACGGTGTCGGAATCACGCTGTGTCATCAGCGCACGATCCGCTCGCATTCCGGTGTGAGCGCAAACGCCCGCCGCGCGATCGTCGCGAGCGGGGCGGCAATCAATTTCTCCGCTCCGTGGACGCGCAACGATTCGGTGGGGACGCCGGCCATTTCGAAAAGCGCGTGGAAGGCCGCGTTGCCGTAGCGTGGACGTCCGCCAACAACGACGAGGGCCACGTGCTGGACGCTCGCCTCGAGCAACGGTCGGGTGAGAAACACGATGTCGGCGGGCGCTCCTGGGTCGAGACTCGGTGCATCACGCCCGATGCACTGCGCGGCTGTCCGGCCAATGGAATCGAGCAGCACCTGATCCGGGACGTACCCCAATGATCGGGCGGCCCTGAGCTCATGGAGCAGGGTTCCCCCGCCGCTCAGCAGGGAATCGCTTCCCAGGAGCACAGGCACTCCTGATGTGAGCAGGTCGGGGGGCGCCGTCCGGCCGTACAGAAACGCGTTCGAGGTCGGGCACCACACGATGGGCACTCGATGCGCGGCGAGCGTCGCGATATCGGACTCGCTCACCCCGACGGCATGCACCGCGACGATACGATCATTGAACAAACCCAGAGCGAGGGCGTTGCGGACCTCGCTCTGGGCGCGCTCGTCGGTTCCTTCGGCGAGGTGAATGCACAAGGGGGAGCCGCGCGGAGCGTCCGGGTGCTGCTGTGCGGCAGCAATATCCGGCTCGAGGCCGAGCGAGTTGATGAAACGAAGATGGGGCACGTTCAGGGGGAAGTCGCAGTCGAATTCCGGCCGCCAACGATCATGATGAACGACGGTCGTCACTCCGGCGACGAGGTTCTTGAATGCGCCGAACAACAGCGCTTCGGAGACCGGCAGACGGGAGGCGTGCGCGATTTCCCGAGACCAGCGTCGATGGAGATCCTCGCCCCACGCATACGCGTTCGGGTATGGTGGCGCGCCGAGTCGTGGGAAGTGATTGCGATGCAGATGATCGTGCGCGTTGATGAGCCCGGGGCGCAGCTCTCCCGAGCCGAGCTCGACCGTCAAGTCGAACCGACCCTGAGGCTCGATACAGATGCCGTCTTCGAGCCCGACGGTCCGGCCGGCGCTCCGAAGCAAAACTCTCACGGCACGCTGAGGCGCAGGGCGAGCACCAGCGGCATGCCTTCCTGCTCTTCGTAGACCTCGAGTCGTCCCGCGGCTTCGTAAAACCGCCGCACGGCCGGTCCCACCGCGTAATCGACGATCGTCTCGAGCGCGAGGCCGGCGGCGAGCGCCGCGCGCTCGTGATCTCGCGCGGCGTGCACGTGGTGAACGACGACATGCAGGGCACCGGTCTCATCGCGGAAGCTGCGCTGGAGTCCTCGCTCGGCCGCGACTGGATGAAAATCGGTGATGACGAGCGCTCCCGGTCGACGTGTCACACGGGCCAGCTCTCGATATGCCGCCTCCAGGTCCGGACAGTGGCCGATCGCGAGGCGACACCACACAACATCGAAGTGCCGGTTCTGGAACGGCAGTTGGCGGAAGTCACCACGCACCAGGTTCATGTCGGGATGCTGGCGCTTGCCATGCACCAGCATGGCATGGACGCGGTCGATGCCGATCACGCTCGCCGCGCCGCTCGATCGAGCGCGCGACATTCGTCGTCCGGTTCCGCAGCCTGCGTCGAGCAGGACCGTTCCCGCGAGTTGGGGGGTGAGCCGCTCGATCGCCATCTGGTCCAGCGCCGTCACCGGGTTTTCGACATCGTAGGTTGCCGCCCAGAGTCGGTACGCGCGATCGGCCGGAAGCGGCGCGGTCACAGGCCGCTCTCGTATCCCGCGGTGGCGAGCGTTGCCCCGAGCAGCCGCTCCAGCTCGGCACGCTGAGCGGGATCAAAAAACGTGCGCCAGCGACCAACCGAGCTCTCATACACGGGGTCGCGCGCGCCACGCAGCGCCGGATACCGGTCCACGTCCGCGAGCGGGAGCGGCAGCTCGTGATGGCGTAGCATGCGGTCGTCGAAGGGCACGTCGAGAAACGCGGCCGTGCGCTCGAGCGTTTCGCGCGGCCTTCGCACGAAGTCCTCGTAACGAATCTCGAGATACTGCCGCGGATGCCGTGCTCCGAACGCGCGGGCGACCCGGACCGCCTCGACCCACATTCGCGCGAAGTGCGGGATCCCCGCGGGCGAGACGCGCATGAACGACTGGACCACGTCGCGTCCATCGCGCAGCAGATGAATCACCTGCAGGTCGGGAAACACCGCCTGAAGCCGTGGCAGCGCGGGCGTCGCCGGCGGCGTCTTGTCCCCCCAGCGGCGTGACCCCGGCTTATGCTTGTCGGCGTGGGCGCGGTACACCGCGTGCACGACGGCGGCGAGGTTCCGGGCGGCGGGCGGCGCTGCGTCCAGTGCCCGGTACACGGGCCCGAGCGTCAGATCCCATGATTCCCACACCTCCCCGTACTCGAATTGCGCGAGCACGATCCGCAACACGACATTCCACGGCAATCGCGAAAGCCGGCGGAAGTCTCGGACGGCCTGGGCGAGGCGGCTCTCAGGCGGCACATGCAGCTCGGGATGCGCTTCGAGCATGGCGCGCAGCAAGGTCGATCCACAGCGGCCCGACCCCACGATGAAGAAGGGACGATAGCGCTCGGCGCCGTGCAGGGGTCGACCGAACAGCGCGATGGGCACCAGCCCGAGCCCGCGCGAGACCATCCGGGGTTTCGTCATTCCTCGCTAGACACTAGTGGCTCGCGAGCGGCGTCGAAAGGAGGCCGACACGACGCGACTTCCGACATTCATCGTTGCCGGCGCTCCCAACGCCGGGACGACTTCGCTCTACGGCTATCTCGCCCAGCATCCGGCGATCTACATGAGTCCCGTGAAGGAGCCGACCTTCTTTGGCGCCACGGATTTGCTGGCGCGGCCGCGGGTTCGTGCGGAGCGCGACCGGATGCATGCGGAAGCCGAGCGCTACCTCGGCGCCGGCGCTCCACCCGGCGCGCGTCTGTGGGTGTTCGACTGGGATCAATATGTCGCCCTGTTTCAGGGTGCGGGCACCCGGCCGGCCGTTGGCGAGGCGAGCGTGAGCTACCTCTGGCTCCCGAGCGCCGCGCGAGCCATCCGCGCGCGCCTTCCGGAAGCCCGGCTCGTGTTCATCCTGCGCGATCCCACGGAGCGGCTGTTCACGCGCTATCTCGCGACTCCCGCCCGGGAGCGGCGCCGATCGTTCCGGGAGCAATTTCAAGCGGCCCAGGACCCAGACGATCCGTGGTCTCTGAATCCGATTGTGGGGCAATACGGCACACATTTGCGGCGGTTCTTCGATCTGTTCCCGCGGGAGCAGATTCGCGTTCACCTCTACGAGGACTACCGCGCGGACGCACGGCGCGTCGTTCGTGACGTCTTGCAGTTCGTGGGCGTCGACCCCGAGTATCCGCTGGATCTCTCGGCGCGCGAGCATGAGACGTGGGTGCCGCGCGCGCCGCTCCTCGACGCGGTCCGGCGCAAGCTGTTCGGCGATCGGTCTCCCGCCCGCCTGCTCCCCGACCGAGCTCGCGGCCTGCTGCGCGGGCTGTATCGCCGTCCGGCGGGCGAGGTCGTGATGAATGCGGACGACCGCAAGCTCGTGGTGCAATACTATCGCGACGAGATTCTCCGTACCGCGAGTCTCATCGAGCGCGATCTAGCTTCCTGGCTGGAGTGAGCGCACCGCCGTCCTGGCCAGCTCCGCCCACCACCGGGGGCGCTGCCCGGCGTATGCGAAGCTTTGCCATAACGCCCGGCGCGCCTCCGCCGATCTCCCGGAGCGACGGCACCGGGCGACGAGGTCCAGACTGACCCGGGCCCGGGTGTCCCGGCAGGCGCGTCGCAGCGCATCCGAGCCCACGCGCTGTTCCAGCTCGCCATACACCAGATTCGCGCAGCGCAGCACATCCAGAAGCCATGTCGGGTTGCGGTCCCGCTCGCGACGCCGCACCAGCGGCTCGGCCTGGGCACTCGCGGGGCTCTTTTCCGCCAGCCGGACCGCGAGGTCGTAATCCTCGAGCCACGTGAGTCGTTCGTCAAAGCCGCCGATGCCGTCGAACACATCGCGCCGAACGAGCACCGTCGAAATCGCGACCTGGGCTCGCACGCGAATCAGGTCCTCGAGGATCCAGCCGCCGCACGGCGCCCACGGCTCGCGCCCCTGCCACGCCAGATCGCGCTCGTTCTCGTCCATGAACGTGTAGTTGCAGTAGCTCCAGCCGCACGCGGGGTTACGCGTCAACGCGGCGAGCTGCCGCTCGATCTTCGCGGGGAGCCAAAGGTCGTCGGAGTCGAGCAGCGCGACGTATGCACCCAGCGACCGACGGGCGCCGACGTTCCGGAGCACGGAGAGATTGGCGCAGTGCTCGTGTCGAATGAGTCGCACCGGGTGTGCGCGCTCGAGCTCGGTAACGTATGCGTGCGTCCCGTCGGTGGATCCATCATCCACCACGAGCACTTCGATGTCCCGATGGGTCTGTCCCAGCGCGGAATCGATCGCGTGCCTGAGCCAGGCCTCGCGATTGTAGGTCGGAATGATGACCGAAACGAGACGGGAATCCACAGGACGCTACGCGGCGCGATTCACCCGCGCCCGCGGGGCCGTGGCGATCAATGCGTCATAGAGTTGTGCAAACCGAGCGGCCGTCCAGTCGGCGTCACACGCCAGCGCGCGACGTTGCGCTTCGCGCGCGAGGGTCAGGCGACGCGCGTCATCGCGCAGCAACCCTTCGGTCTCAACTGCCAGCGCAGCCGCATCGCCGATCGGGACAGCGACCGCCGCGTCCGGCGCCCACTCGGCAATGTGGCCGACAGACGTTCCCACGGTGGGCACGCCAAGCACCGCGGCTTCCAGCACCGCTACCGGTCCCGCTTCGTGGCGCGAGGACATCCACAGCAGGTCCGCATCGCCCACGATCGGATACAGACGGGGGTGAGGGAGGTACCCGTGAAACTGCACGCGCCCGCCGAGCCCCAGCGCATCGGCGAGGTGCTCGAGCCGCCCGTTTACCGTGTCGGCGCCGACGATGTCGAGACGGAAATCGACTCCGCGGGCGGTGAGCTGACGTGCCGCCTCGAGCAGGACCTCCTGGTCCTTCACACCGTTCAGGCTCCCCACGTGCACGAGACGGGCCGCGCGATCGGAGCGGCGTCGAGGCTCTCGTGTCGGCCATCGGGACAGATCGACGCCCAGCGGGACCCGGCTCCCGGTGAAGCCCAGCGTGCGCAGGCTCGCCAGCATCGGCTCGCTTGCGGCCGTAATCGTCGAGGCGCGGCGCAGCGCGAGACGGGTCCAGAATCTCCCGCGTCGAGTGAGCGCGCCGCCGTAGTGGATATCCGGCAACGCGACCAGCTCGTTGCCGGCGAGGTGGAGCAGGACCGGGCGCGCGAGCAGCGCGCCGGCCATCGCCGCGATCACGCCCGGCGGATTCGCCCAGAACGCGTGGAACACGTCGAACGGCCCGCGCCAATGTTCGCGCAACACGGCGGCGAGGCCCCGTGTGCGGGTGGGACGTCCGCCAATGTGATGCACGGTCGCGCCGTGGAGCGGATAACGGTCCGGGTGCGGCGCGCCATACAACGAGAAGACATGGACGTCGGAGCGCCGCGCCAACCGCTCGATGAGCCAGTGGAGGCACGGGATATGACCGTGCTCCGGTGCGCGCGCCACGCCACCAATCACGACGAGGCCCACTTTCATTCAGCCGCCATACGTCGCAGCTCGCGGCGGCGGGCCAGCCCCGTCAGGTACGCCGCCGGATCGCTGAACGGGCGCGCCCGCAACCCGCGGAACCGCCCATCCTGCACGGCCACCGAGCTGTGGATGCGGCGGTACGCCTCAGCGCTCACCTGCCAGAACTCTTCGGCAAGCACGCCCCGTCCATAGAGTCTTGCGGCGTATCGCTTCGCTCGCAGCGCGCGTTCGATGTTGCCGAGCTGCGAGGCGTAGCATTGCATCGCCCGCCGCAGCTCCGCCTCCACGGCCTCGACCGAGGCGACATGGCTCACGAGCACCGGTGTAAGCGGTACCTGCATCGGGAACGCGCGGATGACCGCCGGTGAACCGGCATCGAGCGCGGTCGCGAGTGCCCTCGCGGTGCGAAGATGTTCGGGATGAAAGTCGATGCAGGAGGGGGCGTACACGATCTGAGGCCGCAGTTCCCGCAGCAGGGTTCGCAGGCGCGGCACCAGATCGGACTCGGCCCATTCCCATTCGCGCAGCCCGAGCCAGTGAAACCCCGCGTCGAGCAGGGCGCTGGCGTTGACCGCCTCGGTCCGGCGCCGCTCGGCCATTTGGTCCGGCGAGAGACCGCCAGCGCGCGACCCGCGCCCGTCGGTGACGTACGCCGCCTCGACCGCGTCCCCCGCGCGGCGATGCAGCAGCAGCGTGCCGGCGCAGCCGATCTCGTCATCGGGATGAACGGCGAGCACGAGCACGCGCGCGGTCCCCGCGGAGCGCCACGGCTCCGGCCGCCAATGGCCCAACCGGCGCGTGAGACTGCCCAACACCAACCACAGGTCGGTGACGGCCCCGGACGCGATCCTGCCGAGTCTAAACGACGTCGAAGTCTCCGCCAGAGAGAAGCCAGGAACCCGAAGCTCGCAAACTCTCCTTGGGAATCGCGCGATCGAGGCGCGTGATCTCGACCGGCCACCCCCGGCGTCGAAACACGAACCCAGCGTGCCTGAGCTCGCGATCGGGCTCGCTGCCCGGGACGGCCAGCGTCGAAACGAGCTCGGCATCCCCGGCCCGCGCGTCGCGGATCACGGCGGCGATGAGGGCTCGATACGCCGCACGGTCGCCCGGAGCAAACAGCTCGGCAATCTGCACCGCGGTTCCCGTTGGGCGGGCCAGCACACGGTGCACGGCATAGCCCACAGGCCTGTCGTCTCTGCGCGCCAAGATGATCGTGTACCCCCGATTCTCGGGACGCTTCTCATAGCGCCATCGCAGCCAGGAAGCATCGTGGACGAGCGCGTTCGTCACGCGGCGGCGGGCCTCGCTCCAGAACGCGTCGAGCTCCGGACCGACAGCCGATACAGCCTGAACCGAGATTTCGCTCCCCTCGTCTCTCCCGCTCCACCATCCGTTCCACAGGTCTCCGGCACGACGCATCCGGCCGATCGGCCTGATACGCATCTTGCGGGCGAGGAGGCGCTCCGGTCGCAGCACGCGGATGCGCCAGTCGAGCCGGAAGGGCTGCTCGCAGTCCGGCGAATGCGCGAGCGACGCGCCGCTCGAATTGCCGAGCCCGAGTACGAGCGCGATTCCAGAGGCGCGCCAGGATTCGAGCAGGGCGCCGGCCGTGGCCCGGAACACGCCGCGACGCCGAAATGCGGAGGCGGTCACGACGTCGGCGCCGATCATGACGGACCGCGGACGCCCCGCGATCAGGGCAGGGCAGGGAATGCCAAGAAACTGCGCGATCGGCCGGTCACCGGCGTCGACCGCGATGCCGACGTTCTCTACCGGACTGGGGCGACCCTTGGCCTTCCATCGCCAGAATTCCTGCGTCATGGGGCGACCGAATGCCTCGGCCCATAGCTCGACCAGAGCGCGTTCGTCACCCGCCCGATAGGGCCGCACCTGCCAGTCCGGAGCTAAGGCCGTGGCGACTGCCGGAGCGCGAGATACGTCTGGCATAGTTGGCGTCCCATCGCCTCGAACGACAGCTCTCTCTCAAAGTGTTGCCGCGCCGACCGCCGCAGGCCGGCTTTGTCGCGCGCTGCCCAGGTAGCGATCGTGGTCGCGAAATCTCCACCGGTGAGGGGCACGAGTCCACCGCATACGCCGTTCCCCGTGATGCGCCGAAACGACGGGATGTCGGTCACGATCGGCGTGGTTCCACAGGCCAGCGACTCGATCAACGCGCCGCCCGAGCCTTCGTCATGACTAGCCTGCACCAGAAAATCAGCAGCCTGGAAATATCGCTCCATCGCGGCATGCGGGACGTGGCCCACCAGGACCACGCGTTGCGCCAGCGACGGGTCATCGTCGACTCTGGCACGCACTACCTCGAGCAACGGCGCGCTGCGATAACACATGTACAGTCGCGTGGCCGGAAGGGCCCGGGCGGTTCGTGAAACCGCATCGAGAATGCGGAGGGGGTCCTTGTTCGCGTCCAGCTGCCCCGCCCACAGGAGACACGGGTCGCCCGCGAGTCCCGTTTCGCGGCGGGCCGCTTCCTGGTCGCCCGGTGCGAAGCGAGTGGAAATCTCGATCACCTCGAAGGCCCGGATGCCGCGAGGCAGGATGCCCGCCGCGACGAATGCATCGGCCTGCGCACGGGAAGTGAACGCCACCGCGGCAACGTTCGTGAGGCTCCGCCGGTAGAGGAGGCGGCGCCATCCCCCGAGCGCCGCTCGTTTCGTCCCGTGATCCTGCACGAGCACCGGGGTCTGAGGGAACGCGCGAAGCAGTCGACCGAGGCCGAGCGGCCGCACGAACCCCTGGTAGTGGATCAGGTCCGGCCCGAGCGCCCGCACCCGATCGATCACCCGACCCACGCCAAGCGGTGTGCGAACCCGGACGAACGAGCACGGCACGCCGGCGATCTCCCGTTCGGCGTCTCGGGACGCCGCCTGCACGATGGAAACGCGGATTCGTGTGTGGCCGGCGCCCGCGACTGCGATCGCGGCTCGCCCAAAGCCCCGCCAGCCGCCATCGACCAGGACGTCGGGCGCACGGTGCTCGGGGTCCGTGTAGAGGCCGACAAAGACGACACGCACGAGCGAAGGGTCGTCGCTCGTGAGGCACGCGTCAATCGCGTTCGCGATCGCAACAGAATTGGCGGCTGTGCGTAATGGCCAAGGGGGTTGTCGAGCTATCGGAAGGGCCGCTATGCTTACGCGCGTCCGCTAGAGGCTAGGGCGGGCACCCCAGTTTCGGAGAACGTCCCGACGCTTCGCGAACCGAACGCCGACCTCTCGCTGCGCCGTGTGTTTGCCGTCCCGCGCGACCTCGTGGAGTTGCGGACTAACCATTCTCAATTGCTGGACTTAGCGGCCCGGCTCTGGGACGAGAGCGTGGCAACAGCGCCGCTCCTCCAGCGCCCCATCCTGCTCGCCGCACGCGTGACGGCTGGCTCCGTTCCCGCCAGCGATCGGGCCGAGCACTGGGAGATGCAGGGCGACGTCGCTCTCCTGGCGGTCGGCGACGCCCTCCAGGCGCGACTCGATTGCGCCTTGGGCCGGATGGAAGCGTCGATCTCGGCGGCGTTCGTCGGTTCGCATCCCGCCACCGTCGCACGACTGCTGCTCGAAACTCCCGTCGGAGCCATGCTGGCGCGGAGGGGATACGCGGTGTTTCATGCCGGAGCAATCGCGGGCGCGGACGGCAAGCGCGCCGTCGTCATCCGCGGCGCCCCCGGTGCCGGAAAGTCCACGCTCGTGGCAGCCGCGCATAACGCCGGCCTCTCGGTGCTCGGGGACGAAGCGGTGCTGGCAGCGCGCGACGATCCGGACGATCTCGTCTCGGCTGTTCGCGATCTCACCCTGCCGCGCGACTCGGCGCAGCTCCTGGGGCTCACCGACTCGAAGGCTCCCGAGCGGCAGGGAGCGGGGAAGTATCGGATCGACCTGTTTGCGTCGTCTTCGCCGGCGCGGCGGCGGGCGCGGCGCGCGGCCACCCTCGTGCTCGGCTCGAGAAACGGCGGGCCCGCTCGTCTCGAGCCGTTGGCGGCGGAGGCCTTTCTCGCGGAGTTCCAACGGGGGGAGATTCCACAGGAGCAGTGGAGCGGCACGCCGCTCCACATCGCGCAACATTGGGCCGGCTCGGGGTCATATCGCTTGAGCGGAACACAGGATCTCGCGGGAGCGGTCGCCATCCTGAAGGAACTGACGCAGTGAACGGCGCCGGCAGGTCTTCCAGCAGGCGGTCACCCGTTCTGCTGACGCATTCCTATTATCTGCGGTACGATCCGAAGCAATGGCGCAAGATGAAGCCCTATGCGCCGCTGTCGACGTTGATCGCCGCCGCGCTGTTGCGCGAGCGGCAGCAGGGGTTCGCGTTTTTCGATCCGATGCTGTCGGAGGGTGTGGACGAATACCGCGAGGTCTTGCGCGCCACTCGCCCCCGCGTGGTCGCGATTCTCGAGGACAATTTCAATTTTCTCACCAAGATGTGCACCACCCGGATGCGCGAGGCCGCGTTCGAAATGATCGCCGCGGCGAAGTCGTCCGGGGCTCGGGTCGTGGTCAATGGCTCCGACCCCACCGATCAAATGGCGGCGTATCTCGAGGTCGGTGCCGACGCCATCATTCTGGGAGAAGCCGAGGCGACGCTGCTCGACATCACGAGCCGCTGGGCCCGTGATCGCGACACCGACCTCTTCGCGATCCCCGGGCTCGCGATCGCCGCGACCGGGACGCTCTCGAAGGTGCACCGCACGAGGCCCAGAGCCGCGAGCGTCGATCTCGACGCGCTGCCGTTCCCCGCCTGGGACCTGATCGACGTGGAGCAGTATCGCGTCGCTTGGACGGCGGCCCACGGGAAGCTGTCGTGGAATCTCTGCACTTCCCGCGGTTGTCCGTTCGGATGTAACTGGTGCGCCAAACCGGTGTTCGGTCGGCGCTACACCCAGCGCAGTCCCGCCAACGTCGCGGAGGAGCTCGCCCGACTCACGCGGGCCGTGGGACCCGATCACGTCTGGTTCGCCGACGACATCTTTGGCCTCACGCCGCGCTGGATCGAAGCCTTTGCCGACGAAGTGCAGCAGCGCAACGCGGCGACGCCCTTCAGCATGCAATCGCGCGCGGACCTGATGACCGAGGGCGCGGTGCGGGCCCTCGCCGCCGCCCGGTGCGAGGAGGTCTGGCTGGGTGTCGAATCCGGATCACAGCTCGTGCTCGACGCCATGGAAAAAGGCATCAGTCTGGAAGACGTGCGTAACGCGACGGGACGCCTGAAAGAGCACGGCATCCGCGCCTGCTGGTTCGTGCAGCTCGGCTATCCCGGGGAAGACTGGGAGCAGGTGATGGAGACGCGCGATCTGATCCGCGACGCGCGGCCCGACGACATCGGTGTTTCGGTGGCGTACCCGCTGCCGGGGACTCCGTTCTACGAGCGCGTGCGCGCGGAGTTGCGTGGCAAAGTGAACTGGTCCGACTCGGACGACCTGGCCATGCTGTTTCGCGGGGCCTATACGACGGACTTCTATCGCGAGATTCGTGACGTGCTGCACGCCGAGGTGAACGCATGGAACGGCGGCGGCGCGCTACCGCAACGCGAGCTCGAGGCCCGCTGGGATGCGCTGGAAACGCGCGAGCACGCCAATCGTTCACTCCCGCTTCCGGTGCGACGCGCGGCCGCAGGAGCCTGAGCCGCTCTCCCGCCCACCTCCGTAACCGTGCGACGCCTCGCCCTTAATCTGGCGGTCGCCGCCGTCGCCGTGATCGTCGCGCTCTGCTGCGCGGAGATTGCGCTCCGGCTCGTCGTTCCTCCTACGCGCGGCTACTTCGTGCTCGTTCCCGGTCGCGAATGGACGGTGCACACGCCGCCCGGGTTGCTGCCCGGTGTCCCCCCCACCGCTCATGCCCAGGTCAATCAGCTTGGTATCCGCGGACGCTCGTTTGGCGCGGACACGAGCGAATACCGCGTGCTTGTGGTAGGGGGCAGCACGACCCAATGTGCCGTGCTCGATGATTCGCTTGTGTGGACGCATTTGCTCGAAGGCGCACTCGGCCACGCGAGCGACAGCCGCTCGGTGTGGGTCGGCAACGTGGGACGAGACGGGGCAACCACGCGCGACCACGTGTTGCACCTCAAATATCTCCTGCCGCAATATCCCCGGATCGACGCTGTCATCGCGCTCGTGGGCGTGAACGACATGATCAGCGCGCTGCGCCAGGGCACTAGTTATTGGCCGCCCGATTCGGTCACGGCCCCCGCGGGCGAGCGCCAGCAGATGTCGCATGCATTCATCTTCGTCCCGGGACGCATTCAGGACGCGGTGGGCGGCGGCCAACGACACGAGCCGTGGTACAAGGCGACGGCCTTATGGCAGCTCGCGCGCCGCGTAAAATTTGCGCGCGACATGCATCGCACCTTTCGCTTGGAGAACGAGGGAGCGCGGCTGCTCGAGGAGGCGCGCCACCGCCGCGCCACGGCGGCCCACTGGGTCGACACCGTGCCGCCGCTCGAGCGGCCGCTCGTGGAGTACCGGCGTAATCTCAACGCCATGGTCGATCACGCCCGCGCGGCGCACGCGCGCCTGATCTTCATCACACAGCCTGTGCTGTGGCGTCCGGAGATGCCGCCCGCGATCGCGCACCTGCTCTGGTTCGGGTGGATCGGGGCCGAGCGCGCGCACGCCGAGTCGTATTACACGAGTGGCGCGCTGTACCGCGCGATGACGGCGTACAATGACGTGCTGCTCGACGTGTGCCGCGTGCGCGGCGTCGAGTGCATCGATGCGGCGCGCGCGTTGCCGCCCGATACCACCACGTTCTACGACGACGTGCACTTCAACGCCCACGGCTCGGCCACACTCGCGCGGTTGCTCGAGACGTACCTCCGCGCGCGCCCACCGTTCATGGGACACGAGTGACGCGCCCCACGCGGCTCGCGAATGTCGCTATCGCGGCCGTGGCAGTGTTGCTCGCATTGGCGGCGACCGAACTCGTCGTTCGGCGGCTTGTGCCGCCGATCGAGGGCTACTACGTCATCGCTCCCGGTACGAGCTGGCGCGTGGTCTCGACCGGCGCCGACGGCCGGCCGCACACCACGCAGTTTCACGTCAACCGGGACGGGCTCCGCGGCCGGCCGGTTCCAGGCGATTCTACGGAGTACCGGCTCCTGGCCATCGGCGGCAGCACCACCGAGTGCGGCGGCCTCGACGATTCGGTCGTCTGGACGCATCTGGTCGAGACGGGGCTGACGCTGCACCGCGGCAGCGCGGTGTGGGTGGGAAACGCGGGGAAGGACGGCTCCACCACGCGGGACCACGTGCTGCATCTGCGGTACTTGCTGCGGCAGTATCCCCACATGAACGCGGTGATCGCGCTCGTCGGCGTGAACGACATGCTGTCCGCACTGCGACGCGGCTCGAGTGACGCTGCCCCGGCCCCGAGCACCGAAGCCGAGCTGCATCATGCCTTTGCCGTCGTCCCGGCGCGCGCGGCACACTGGTACCAGCGGACCGGCTTGTGGCGCCTGGCGCGTCGCCTGTGGCACTCGCACCAGAGCTACGATGTGCGCGAACGCGCGACGTCCGGCCTCGCACAGGCCCGTGCCCGGCGCGCCAAGCTGGGCGCGACGGTGGACAGCCTCCCCCGCCTCACCAGCGCGATTGCCGAATTCACTCGCAACCTGAACGAGATGATCAACCTCGCGGACGTTGCGGGCGCGCGGCTCGTCCTGGTCACGCAGCCTACCGTGTGGCGCGACCGGATGTCCGCGAGCGAACAGGCCCGCCTCTGGTTTGGCTGGATCGGCGCCGACTGGCGGGACACGCGCGCGTACTACACTACGGGCGCGCTGGCGCGCGCTATGGCGCTGTACAATCAGGCGCTGCTCGACGTTTGCAAGCGCCGCGCGTTGTCGTGTATTGATGCCGCGCCCATCATCCCACGCGACTCGGCCGTCTTTGTGGACGACATGCACCTGACCGAGCGCGGGTCTCGGCTCCTGGCCGGCGCGCTGGTTACGACATTCCCGTTTCGGTTCTGACCAGCATGCGCTCGAACGGCAGCCCGTACGCATCCTTGCGGCACCGCCAGCGCGCAATCCGCTGCAGCGGCCGCTTCCAGCGCGGGACGCGATCCCATGCGAGCCGCTGGTAGAACTTGAAGCGCTCCACCCGCCGGTACTTCTCATCCGATACCCACGGGCCCCGCGACCCCACGTAATCGAACTCGGACCATTCGTCCAGGGTGCGCGGCAACGCGTACCCGCGCGCCACGGCCTCCTGCGTGATCGTCGATCCGGGGTAGGGCTTGAAGTAAAAGATCTCCGTTTCGAAATCCGCGCTCATGGTGCGCAGCCGCTTGATGAGATCGAGCGTCGCTCGCACGCTGGCCTCATCTTCTTCCGGAAACCCGACGATGAACGGAAACCGCACCCGGATGCCCAGCGCCAGGCAGCGCTCCGCGGTTGCGATCACCTGCTCGATCGTGATGTCCTTCTTGATGCGTTTCAGCATATCGTTGGAGCCCGATTCGACGCCCACCAGCACGCGCCGCAACCCCGAGCGTTTGCAGGTCTCGAGCACGTCATCGGGGAGCCTGGAGCCTTGATCGGCGCGCATTGTGGCGGCCCAGGTGATCGGGATCTCGCGTCGAATGAATTCCTCTGCGATCGCCACGACGCGCGGCGCCGACGTGAAGAACGTCTCATCCTGGAAATTCACGTCGCGGAACCGGTAGCGCTGCCATAGCTCGGCGATTTCCGTTCCGACCCGCTTCGGGTCAAGGCCCACCCACTGCCGTGCATACACGAACGGGTCGGCGCAGAACGCGCAGCGAAACCGGCACCCTTGCGACGTGATGTAGTCGAGCTGCGACTTGCCCTTGAGCTCGAAATACCGTTCCACGGGAATCATCCCGTAGTCGTGCGTCGCGAGATTGTTGACGTCGACGAGCGGTCGGGCGGAGTTCCGCACGATGCTCCCGTCCCGGGCCCGGGCTGTCGCACCCGTCACGCCTTCGAGCGAGTCACCCGCGTCGAGCCGCTCCACGACTTCCTTGAACGTTTCTTCCCCCTGGGCCTGCACGGTGACATCGACGCTCGGCTCGTCCAGGCATTCCACGCCGAACATCGACGGATGCCA
>DATIWU010000008.1:0-5320 GCA_035519195.1 Gemmatimonadales bacterium | reverse complement strand
TACGCCATGAACATCACCAAGATTCGGAGCGAGCTCGGATGGGCGCCCCGGCGGAATCTCGAGACCGGTCTCGCGGAAACGGTGCAGTGGTACCTCGAGAACCGGACCTGGTGGGAACGCGTGCTCAGTGAAGCGTACCGCGCGGCCCGCGCGTTGTATCTCACCCCCAGCGATTGACGTGCTTCGCGTTCTTGTTCTCGGCGCTCGAGGCATGCTCGCGCGCGATGTCATCGCCACCGCCCCCTCGCAGGTGGAGCTCGTCGCGCGCGACTCGGCCGCGCTCGACGTCACCGACCCCGCCGCGGTACACGCGGCGATCGACGAGATTGCGCCGCACGTGGTCATCAATTGCGCCGCATACACGAACGTCGACGGCGCGGAATCGGACAGGGAACGCGCCTTCGCCGTCAATGGCCACGCTCCCGGATACGTGGCCCGAGCGGTCGCGCACCGGAGCGATACGGTCCTCATCCACTATGGGACCGATTACGTGTTCGACGGAACAGCGTCGCGGCCGTATCGTGAAGAAGATCCCTGCGCTCCTGCCGGGGTGTACGGCGCCTCCAAGCTCGCGGGCGAGCAGCGCATTGCCGAACACAAAGTCCGCGCGCTGATTCTTCGCACGCAATGGCTGTACGGCGTCCACGGGAGGAGCTTTCCCAGGACGATGTGGGAGCGCGCCACAGCGGGACTGGCCACGAAAGTCGTGAACGACCAGACTGGCCGGCTGACCTATACCGTCGATCTCGCCCGAGCGACATGGTGCCTCATCGCCCTGGAGCGCCAGGGCCGCGGCGTGAGCGCGCCACGCGGCCGAATCCTCCATATTGCCAACACCGGCCAGGGGACCTGGTACGAGGTCGCGAGGCACGTGTTCGAACGGCTCGGGAAGCCGGAGCTCGTCACGCCGTGTACGACCGCGGATTACCCCCGGCCGGCGAAGCGTCCGGCCTGGTCAGTGCTCGACACATCGCGCTTCGACGCGTTCGTGGACCGGCCGTTGCCCGGCTGGAAGGGAGCCCTGGACCGTTTTCTCGACCAGGTCGGCACCGCGGGATCATGAAGGTTCTCGAAACCGGTTTGCTGGGCGTTGTCGTCATCGAGCCGCGGGTGTTCGAGGACGGCCGTGGGTTCTTTTTCGAGAGTTATCATGCGGAGCGGTACGCGGCCGTCGGCATCGGGGTCACGTTCGTGCAGGACAACCACTCCCATTCGATTCCGGGGACGATACGCGGACTCCACTATCAATTGCGACGTCCCCAGGCGAAGCTCGTGCGCGTCGTCCGCGGCGGTATCATCGATGTGGCAGTCGATATCCGGCGCGGCTCACCGACTTTCGGAAAATGGGTGGCCGTGGAACTGACGGCGGCCAACAAGCGGCAGTTGTTCATTCCCGCCGGGTTCGCCCACGGATTCTGCGTCCTGAAAGAGCCGAGCGACGTCGAATACAAGTGCTCCGACTACTATGCCGCCGACGACCAACGCGGGATCATCTGGAACGATCCCACACTGGCAATCACGTGGGCGGTCGGCCAACCCCATCTTTCGGACAAGGATCGGGCGTATCTGCCTCTCACAGAGGATCGCAACGATTTACCCGTGATGTGAAGTCAGCGTGTTGAAACGCGAAAGCGGGTGGCGGCACGCCGCGCTCGTCGCCTCGCTCCTCGTCATCGCGGCACTCACGTTGTATCCCTCGAGCGAGTCCAAACTTCCGCCGCTTCTGACCTGCCTGTTCTGCGGCGCGCGCGGCGTGGCCGACTTCATTCGCAACATCCTGCTGTTCGTGCCATTCGGCCTGTCGCTTGGTCTGCTAGGCTCGCGCCCCCGGCGCATCTTCCTCACCGGCTTCGTCCTCTCAACGGCCATCGAAGTCGCCCAGCTGTTGATCCCCGGTCGCGACAGCAGTTGGAGCGACGTCGTATCGAACTCGCTTGGCGCCGTAATCGGGGGGCTGCTCGCACAGACGACCCTGCGCATCGCAGCTGGCGGACATGTCCGGCATGCGAAACTTGTTACCCTGGCCGTGGTGGCCATGCCGGTTGCGGTTGCCTTGTGCACCGGATTCCTGCTGCAGCCCGATTTTCCCGTCGCGCGGGAGTACGGACAATGGATTCCAGAATACGGGGAGATGCCGCGGTATGGGGGTCGAATCATCGACACACGGATCGGCGCTATCGCTATTCCGGATGCGCCGCTGCGCGACGGCGACTCGGTCCGATCCTTGCTGGCGCGCGGCGATACCCTGCGAATCCTGTTCCTCGCGGGAGCGAAGCCGCCTTCGCTTTCTCCGGTCTTCGGAATCACCGACGATCATCAGCGGCAACTGTTGCTGCTCGAGGCCACAGGCAGCGACCTCGTCTACTGGTATCGGATGCGCGCGACGTCATGGCATCTCGAGCAGCCGACGCTGCGGCTGCGGCGGGTGACTGACGCCGTTCGCGCAGGTGATACCGTGCTCGTGCTCCACTGGCGGAAAGACGCCGGCGAATGTGTTGCCGTCATGATCCCGAGCACCGGGGCACGATCCACGAGGTGCGGGTTCGGGCTGCGGGCGAGCCGCGGATGGTCGCTCCTGCTCTATCCCGGATGGTTTCCGCCGTGGGCCCTGCGTGCCATCGATTTCGTGTGGATTCTCACGCTGTTTCTGCCGCTCGGGTTTTGGGTGACGGGATCCGTTGCTCGCTGGGGTTGGTCATGCGGCGTCGCCCTCGTCGCGTTGGGGATCGCGCCCCATCTCAATCAATTGCGGCCCAGTCCGTGGGACACGTGGTTCGCCGCGGCTGTGGGGGTGCTGGCGGGTCTCGGTGCCCGACGCATCGTACTGCGACAACTCAGGTAGAACGAGGCCAGGGCGTGTGGCTCACCGGGCGCGGCGGCATGCGAAGATCCACCGAACACAACGCAACCAAGGCGTCGACGCACCGCTCTATCCGGCGATAGCCGGCTTCGAACACCGCGGCGGGTTTTTCGATCGGATCCGGGATGCTGCGGCTGAATACAGGGTTGGGGTCGAGATCGCCCAGGACGATCACCGTCCGGCCCGTGCGACCGTGGAGTGCCTCGAGACTCCGCTTTTGTGCCGGTTCCATGACGACCACGAGGTCGGCTCGCTGCCAATGAGCAATGGTCGCGACCTGAGAAACGTGCCGGGTCATATCGATGCCACGTTGCCGCGCCACCTCGAGCGCAATCGTCGGCGACGATCGCCCTCCTCCCACGAAACCGGCCGACTCGATCGTAAGTCCTCGGGTGCCCGTCTCTTCCAGACGCCGCCTGAACCAAGCCGCGGCGTAAGGACTGCGACAGATGTTTCCGTGACAAATGAAGAGAATGCGGCGAATCGGCGGCATGGCGGTAATCGCCGCGCGGGTGCTTTGGCGCCGAGACGGGTGCAGGAGCCACGCGCTCGAGCCACGCACCAGCCGAACTAGGGGGCGCAGCGCGGTACGGACGGCGCGTTCCAGACTCATCGGCGCGGTACCTCGAACAGCCTCAGGGGACGATCTCCACCTCGATGCCCTGCCGCCGCAACCGTCCGAGCAGCGCCGCCTCGACCCGCGCCGTGACCACCACCACGCCGTCCTCCTCGAGCTCGCTCATCACCTCCCCTTCCCGATGCACGGCGGCGAGCACCTTTCCCTGGTCGAGCGGTACGCGGACGCGCGCCAGCGGCCGCAGGGCCCGGGCGGAATTGCGGAGTACCATCAGGAGCTGCGCGACACCGATGCCCGAGCCGCCGTTGGCCACGGCGGACGTGAGAACGGCGTGCGGATAGCGCTCCCGCACGCCCGCGAGAAACGCCTGAGGGTCGGGGAGCAGGTCGGCCTTGTTGAACACATAGACGACTCGTTGGCGCGCGGGAGCCAACGCGGAGCCTCCCAGCTCCATCTCCCCCAGAACCGCCTCCACCACTCCCACTTGCTCTTCCCACGCGGGATGCGACGCGTCGATCACGTGCAGGAGGAGATCGGCGTCGCGGGCCTCTTCCAGCGTGGCGCGAAACGAGGCGACGAGGTGATGCGGGAGCTTGCGGATGAACCCGACCGTGTCGCTCAGACGAAACCGATAGCCTTCGCCAACATCAAGCTCACGCGTGACGGTGTCGAGCGTCGCGAACAGACGATCCTCGACCAGCACGTCGGCGCCAGTCAGGGACTTCAGCAGGCTCGACTTACCGGCGTTGGTATAGCCGATCAGCGCCGCTGAAGGAAGCGCGCGCCGGCCCATCCGCTGGTTGGCACGATGATCGGCCACGCCTTCGAGCCGGCGGCGCAATGTGCCGATCTTGCGCCGAATGACGCGGCGGTCTGTCTCGAGCTGCGTCTCGCCTGGGCCTCGCAGTCCGATACCGCCGCGGATCCGTGAAAGATGCGTCCACATGCGCGTCAGGCGTGGCAGGAGATACTCGAGCTGCGCCAGCTCTACCTGCATCTTGGCCTCGTGGCTCCGGGCGCGGGTCACGAAGATGTCGAGAATCACCTCGGTCCGATCCATGACCCGAACGTTCAGTGCCTTCTCGAGATTCACGCCTTGCACGGGCGAGAGTGGTTCGTCCACGAGCAAGAGCGTCGCCGCGCGTTCCTTCATGGCGGTCCGCAGCTCCTCGACCTTGCCCTGTCCGATGTAGTAGTTGGGAGTCGGTGCTTCGATGCGCTGCACCGTACGGCCGACGACCGCGGCGCCCGCGGTATCCGCGAGCCGTGCCAGCTCGTCCAGATGTTCGTCGACCTGCACTGCCTCGCCCGACCCCTTACGGGGGGCGCCGATCAGGAATGCCCGCTCGAGCGGGGGATGGATGTCGATTAGCTGACGGATAGGCCGCACCTCGCACGAAACGCTCTACTCACGTTAACAAAATCCGTGTCACTCTGGGAGTTAGACCAAAGAACAGGCTTCTAGTCAACCTGCTGCGTCAACGCAACAGGCAGTACTGCGGGATGCCGAGCGATCGGGGTCTCCGGCGGCTCAAGGCATTGCCCTGACGGAGCTTCGCGCCGTGCGTGGCCTGACGCCGCCCGATTGAGTCTGGAACTTGCCCCCCTCGCACGGCGTCTCTCCTCGGACGGCGGGAACTCATGGCAAATCGGGCTACCGACGGAGTCCAGAATGCCGATGCAAGCACGAGCAGCGAGCTGCCTCCCCCGCGCCTGCTCGTCATTCCCGACGATGCAACCAGTGACTTCCCGGCGGCTTCCGCCGGCACCGCGCCGCGCGTGTTTCGAGCGAAGGCCGCGGGGAAGGTCGTGGGTGGTACGCTCCTGGCCGGCGCGCTCCTTGGAGCGGGGTTCTACGGATACCCCTTGCTTCGGGGCTCGAC
>DATIWU010000007.1:0-5118 GCA_035519195.1 Gemmatimonadales bacterium | reverse complement strand
GGCGCGCGGACGCTGATCGTTTCAACCTGAAGGGAAGGTCCTGTGCCTAAGAAGACGCGCGAATCGCAGGAGGGCGTTGCAGAGCAATACGTAGCGGACGAGCTGCTGCGTTGCGAAGGCTGTGGCCAGCTTCGCGCTTTGCGCCCGGTAACCGGCAAGAGGGAAGATGGGGAGCGGTGGGCGATTCTGCTGTGTGACGACTGCGGCCCCTGGCGGAACGAGGGGTAGCAGTACCGTCGAGCATGGGGCGGGCGGAAGCTGTAGTTTCCGCCCGCATGCACGATCTCCTCAGCGCTATCATCCTCGGGCTCGTCGAGGGTGCGACTGAGTTTCTTCCCGTTTCGTCCACCGGACACCTCATCCTCACCGGTCACGCGCTCGGGTTCGTGGGCGAACGCGCGGACGCGTTCGAAATCATCATTCAGCTGGGAGCGATTCTCGCCGTCGTGTGGCTGTACCGGGGGCTCCTGTGGCGCGTCGCGCGTGAGGGGGTTTCGGTCCCCGAGTCCCGGCGCCTCATCCTGGCGCTGGCCGTCGCCTTCCTTCCCGCGGCTATCGTCGGGCTTCTGACCCATCATTGGATCACGGCGCATCTTTTCACGCCGCAGGTCGTGGTCGGTGCGCTCATCGGGGGTGGAATCGTGATCCTCGCGATCGAGCGCTGGCGCCCCGCGCCCCGCATCGACTCCGTCATGCAGATCGGCCTCGTGACGGCCTGGTGGGTCGGCGTCGCGCAGGTCTGCTCGCTCGTCCCCGGCACGTCGCGCTCGGGCGCCACGATCATGGGCGCGTTGCTGGCCGGAGTGGCGCGGCCCGCGGCGGCCGAGTTTTCGTTCCTCCTCGCCATCCCGGTGATGTTCGCCGCGTCGGGACTTGATGTCTGGGAGAACCGCCACCTGTTATCCGGATCCGACGCCGCGATTTTCGCCGTCGGGTTCCTCGTGGCGTTCGTCACCGCGTTGTTTGTCGTGCGCTGGCTCGTGCGGTTCGTATCCCAGCATACGTTCCGGCCATTTGCCTGGTATCGGATCGCGTTCGGACTGTCGGTGCTGGCGCTGCTCCTCTCCGGAAGGAACTGGCTGGCGAGGTAACCGGACAGTCCGCACGCATAGATTACGCAGCACCATGGCCGATCTGCGGACCCGCCTCGAGGCCGTCCTGCGCGGACAGTACCGGCTCGAACGCGAGCTGGGCGGCGGCGGCATGAGCCGCGTGTTCGCCGCTCGAGAAGTGAGCCTCGGGCGACTCGTCGCCATCAAGGTTCTCCCGCCCGAGCTGGCTCTGGCCGTGAGCGCCGAGCGGTTTCGGCGCGAGATTCAGCTCGCCGCATCGCTCCAGCACCCCTACATCGTCCCCGTGCTCACGGCCGGCGAGGCCGATGAGCTGCTGTACTACACGATGCCCTTGATCGAGGGCGAAACGCTGCGTGCCCGTCTCTCGCGCGAAAAGCGACTGCCCGTGGGCGAAGCGATCGGTATCGTGTCTGACGTGCTGGAGGCGCTCGCGTACGCCCACGCGCGCGGGGTGGTGCACCGCGACATCAAACCCGAGAACGTGCTGCTCGTCAAAAACCATGCACTGGTTACCGATTTCGGTGTGGCCAAAGCGCTCACCAGTGCGACCGGTGATGCCGCGCTCACGTCCGCGGGAATGACGCTTGGCACGCCGGCGTACATGGCGCCGGAGCAGGTCGCCGCCGATCCCCAGGTCGATCACCGCTCGGACATCTACTCCACCGGCATCCTCGCGTACGAGATGCTCGGGGGGCGGACGCCGTTCGGAAACGGATCACCGCAGCGGCTCTTGGCCGCGCACATCTCCGAGCGGCCGGAGCCCGTGACGCGCGTGCGGCCCGAGCTGCCGCCCGAGATCGCAGCCGTGGTGATGCGTTGCCTCGAGAAGGACCCCGGGGCACGCTGGCAGACCGCCGACGAGCTCCGGCGCGAGCTTTCGGGGTGGGGAACCGCTCAAAGTCACGCGGCAATCACTCCACGCCGGCGCTGGCGGCTCGTGGCCGCTCTCGCGCTCGTTCCGCTGCTGGCGCTGGGCGCATGGATCGCCGCCCGGACCAGCGGGCACCGGCCCGCGGTCACCTCACAGGCGCTCGTGGCCGTGCTGCCGTTCTCGGTTCAGGGGAGCAGCGACCTCGGATATCTCGGCCAGGGTCTCGTCAACCTGTTGAGCACGAGCCTCGACGGCGCGGGCAACCTGCGGGCCGTGGATCCGCACGCCGTGCTCAGCACGGTGCAGCATCGCCATGACGACGCCGGAATCGACCCCGCGGAGGCGCAGAGTCTCGCCGACCGGTTGGGAGCGGGTCTGTGGGTGCTGGGCGATGTAGTGGAAGCCGGAGGCCGGGTGCGGATTGGCGCGTCGCTCTACGACCGCGGCGCCGGAGCGCCGCGGGCTCGCGCAACCGTCGAAGGCACCCGGAACGACGTGTTCGCGCTGGTTGACGGGTTGGCGGCGCAGCTGCTCGGCCAGGCAAACACCGGTCCAGTCGGGCGCGTGACTCGCGTGGCGTCGGTCACGACGCCGAGCCTCGCCGCGTACAAGGCCTATCTCGATGGCGAAGCCGCCCTGCGCGCGGGGCGCGCCGACTCGGCCGTGGCCGCCTTCACCTACGCCATCACGCTCGATACATCGTTTGCCCTGGCGTATTACCGGCAGAGCGTCGCGGCGGAGTGGGCCACGCGCGCGCGGCTCGCTGAAGCGTCCGCCGAACAGGCGGTGCGGCACAGCGCGCGGCTGTCGGAACACGATCGCATGTTGTTACGGGCGTTGCTGGCGACCCGGCAGGGTGCGGGCGCGGAGGCGGACGGCCTGTATCGCGACATCATTGCCACGTATCCAGACGAGATCGAGGCCTGGACGCAGCTCGGGGAAGTCCGCTTTCACTATGGACCCACGCTGGGCCAGCCGGTGGCCGCGTCGCGCAGCGCGTTCGAGCGTGTGCTCTACTTCGAGCCCGGAAACGTGAGCGCCATGATCCATCTGGCGCGCATCGCGGCGATGGAAGGGCGCCTCGAATCCGTCGACTCGCTCGTTCATGCGATCCTCGCATTGAGTCCGTCGAGCGATCGGGCGCTCGAATTTCGCGTGTTGCGGGCGTATGCGGTGCACGATGCCGCGGAGCAAGCGCGCCTGCAATCGGACATCCCGCGTGCCGGTGACGGGCTCATGCCCCTGCCGTTGTGGGACGTCTCCGTGTATGTGAGCGATTTCAAGGGCGCGGAGCTGATCGCCCGCAGCCTGAGCGATCCGGGCCGGTCCCGTGATGCGCAGGGTGCCGGGCACGCCATGCTCGCATATCTGGCGTTGACGCAGGGCAAGCGTGCCCAGGCAAGGACCGAGAGCGAGCGCACCACCACGGTTCAGCACGGGCGTGGTCTCGAGTACGGGACGATGCTCGAGGTGGCGCCGTTTCTCGACATGGACCGCGGGCGGCTCGAAGCCGCCCGTCGCGCGCTCGAGAGCTGGAATGCCGCGGCCGAGCCCGCGAGCGAGCTCCCGTCGGTGTTCTTCAACGCGCACGACGGCATCCATCCCTTGCTTCGCACGTACCTGCTCGGGGTGATCAATGCCAGGCTCGGGAATTTCGCGGCGGCGGAGCAGGCGGCGGCGCAGCTGGCCCTTCAGCCGGCGCCGCCGACGGGGCTCTGGCTGCCGCGTGATCTGAGTCTCGAGGTCCGGGCGGAAATCGCGCTGGCGCAGCACTCTCCAGCGGTGGCGCTCGCGGCCTTACGTGAACGCAAGGATCAGGCGTGGTACGAGTACCATTTCGGCTCACCGGCGTTTTCCGGGGCGCGGGGCCGGTTTCTCAGGGCCACGCTCGAGGCGGCCCAGGCAAAGTCCGAGGAGGAGCTACGGCACGCCGTCCTGCTGTTCAGCACGTTCGAAGGCTACTCGAGCTATGACCTCATCTATGCCGGACCCGCGCGGCTCAAACGCGCCGCGCTGTACGAGCGCCTGGGGGATCGCCAGGCCGCGGCCCGTGACTACGCGCGCTTTGTCGAGTTGTGGAAGGACTGTGATCCGGAGTTCCGGCCGCTGGTGGATAGCATGCGCGCCAGGCTCATGAAGCTTGCCCCTGGGTCATGAGTCCTCGAGTCCCAGGAGGGAGAGCCGTTCGGCGAAGCGGGTGAGGGTGACGTGCTGATGACCCGCGAGATGGTCCTTGAAGTACTCCCGCGAGTACAATGCCTCGGTCGGGACCCGCGCCCGGCCGGCGCGCCGGCGAATGCAGCGCGCCATTTCCCAGCGCTCCAGTGTCTCGCCCAGCCGATTCTCGAGCTTGCGCTCGAGAATTTTCACGCCGTCGCGAACCAGCCGCTGTCCGATCCCCTGCGGTCTCGCGAGTGCACGCGACACGGTCGCATGCGGCTCTCCCGCCGCGTTCGGGAAATACTCGTCGGTCCACCGGTTCAGGCGGCGCAGGCGGCGGTACATCGCGACACCGGCGATCGGCACCATGTGCACGAGCTCGTATGCCGTATAGACGCTGCGGTCGGTCAACTCGAGGGCATTGGTGGACAGCACATAATTCGGGCACAGGTGGACGCCTGCGAGACGGGAGAGGCGGCCGATGAACGCGACGAGGGCGCGCACCAGCCACACGCGTCCAGGCTTGGCCACGATCAGCAGGTCCACATCCGCGTCCGATTCAACGTTGCTCCACGCCAGGGCGCCCGTGACCGCCACCATGCGCACAAACGGAAGGTGCGCGATGCGCAGCCCCCAGGCGATCGCGCGCGGCCAGAGGCGGGCGGCGTGCCCGGCCCGGCGCTGGCGCACGGCGACCAAGTCCTCGCGCCCCGCCAGCGTGTAGTATCCGTGGCGCCGCACGATCGCCCCCGCGGGCTGGGCCGCGTTCCCGAGAACGCGGGCCGTCTCATCAGGATGCGCCTTAATGCCGTGGAGATAACGATGCAGGGTCGCGAAATCGAGCGCGTAGTCGAACACGTCGCTGTACGCGACCGCGCGCAACGCGGCGCGTTCGATCGCGGCGGCTCGGGACGTGAGCGGCGCTGGGTAGCGGTCAGCGAGCGACTGGTGCATGAAGCCAGAATTGGCCGAGAACAATGAAGAAGTTACTCAAACCGCTTGCGCTCTCCCATC
>DATIWU010000006.1:0-25803 GCA_035519195.1 Gemmatimonadales bacterium | reverse complement strand
AATTATGTGTCCGTGCCGAACAACGTGGGGACGCCGCTCGTGGTACACCTTGTCAGCACCGGGCCGCGCGTCGCCACTGTGCCGGATTCCGTGACGATTCCCGTGGGGACGTATTACGCCTATTTCCCGGTGACGGCACAGGACACGCTGGGCACGATCCAGATACAGGCGTCGGCCACGGGCTACAGCCCCGCCGCGATGAACGTCCAGGTTACCGCGCCCAAGTTCCTGATTTCGACCAGCGCGCAGCTCAATACGACCTCGGCCGCGCAGAACATTACCGTCTATGCGGCCGACGCGAACGGCGTCACACATTACACGACGGAGAACGTGGCGGTGACGCTCACCTCGTCCGCGCCGGGCGTGGCGGCGATCGATTCCGGTACGGTCACGATTCCGGCGGGGCAGTACTCCGTCAGTACGGCGACATGGAAACCCGGAATCGTCGGCACGGCGCAGCTTCAGGCGGCGGATGCCCGGGCGGCGTACTACCGCTACAACCCTGCCGCATTCACCGTGGCGGTGATCACGCCCACGTTGAGCTTCAGCACGCCCGGATACCTGGGGCTCGGGCAGTATCAGGACTATAATTTCGTCGCCGCGCCCGATTATCAGTCCGCGCCGCTGACCGTCACGTTGTCGCACTCAGGGGCGACACGTACGGCCGTGTATGACAACCTCACCGTGACCCCGATCGCGAGCGTCGTCATCCCTACCGGGAGCTATTACGAGTATTTCAGGCTGGCGGGAGCGTCCGTAGGCGTCGATACGCTGGTCGCATCGGCAAGCGTCCCGGCCCATAATGCCGCCACTGCATACACGGTCGTCACGGCCGGCCGGGTCGATCCCATCATGGGCTGGCCGGTCACGCTCGCGGCCGGGGATTCGGCTGCCGTGACGCTCTACGCGCGGGACTCGGTTCAGAACGCTCACAATCTGCTCAACGCGACTACATGGACGCTCGCACCGAATGCGAATATTCAGTTCACGTCCGGAGGGGCGACCAGCACGGTGATCACCAGTGTCACGATTCCCGCGGACCAGCAATCCGTGACGTTCTACGTTCGCGGAGTCGCGGCCGGAACCGGTAACGCAACCCTTACCGCGACGAATTACCACTCGTACTCGAACATCGTGACGGTGACGCCATGACCAGGTCTGGCTGGAGAACAGCAATCGGGTTCGCGGTCGCGACGCTATGCGGGACGAGTCTTGTCGCGCAGGCTCCTCCGGCGCCGCGCCCGGCTCCTTCGGGTGCCCCGGTGCCGCCGCCCGTGACTGCGCTTCCCGCACAAGCGCGAGGCTCGGCGCCTGGGGCTCGGCCCGTTACGAAGGCCCCCGCGACGTATAGCCCGATCCGTCCGGCGTCGTCGCCGAACGTATCCGTTCCGGATTCGCTGCGACCGGCGGCTCCTCCGGCAACGCAGGCGCCTCCCTCAGGCGCCGTAGCTCAGTGCGTGGACGGCAGCTATATCCTTCCGCCGAACGATTCCCGTGGCTGTGCGGCGCACGACGGCGTGCGCGTGCTGTTCCCCCATGCGAGCATGAGCCCAGCGCACGCGGCCGCGACGCGCACCGCGGCCACGAAATCCGCGATGCCGGCGAACGCCGCGGCGCCGGCCGGGTCGACAATGCGCTGTAGGGACGGGACGTATCTCGCCGGTCCACCTGCGCCGCGACGATGTGATGCGTACGGTGGTCTCGCTGCCGTGCTCGCGAGCGGGAAGCCCGCCCCGGCGCCGCCTCCGCACGCGGCCCGGTAACGCGTTCGACGCTACACCCGGAGTCCCTGCACCGCCGACCGCAGCTTTTCGGCGGCCTGGAGCAGCTGGCCGCTCGTCGCCGCCATCTCTTCGGTTGACGCGCCCTGCTGCTCCGCCGCCGCGGTGACTTCTTCGGCGCCTGAGGCGTGCGCCACCGACTGGCTCATGACCTGGAGGGCGCGCTCTTCGAGCCGGGCGGTCAATTCCCGGTTTTGCTGCGCGACCTGTGATACCCGACCCGCCGCCTGCTCGACCTGGGTGACGGCGGCCACGATCGCCTCGAGACCGCGGGCCGCTCCGCCGGCGATCTCTTCGATCCCCCGAACCTTCGCCATTCCCGCGGCCATCGTCGCGGTGACCTCGTCCACCTGATCGCGAATCGTGTTCGTGGTTTTCGTCACCGCCTCAGCCGCGCGCGCCGATTCATCGGCCAGCTGTCGGACCTCCTCGGCCACCACCGCGAAGCCTCGTCCGTGCTCTCCCGCGCGCGCCGCCTCGATCGCCGCGTTGAGCGCGAGCAGATTGGTTTGCGACGAGATCCGGCGAATCAGGTCCACGAAATCATCGATGGCCGCCGTCTGTTCTGCGAGCTGCGAGATCTGCTTCGACGTCGTCTGCACCACTTCCCGAACGTCGAGCAGCGTCCCCGACGCGGAGGCCACATCGTTTTGATGGCGGCTCGCGACGGTTTCGATCTCTTCTCCGAGTGTCGCCACGCGTTCGGCCGCCTCGGCGAGTTCACCGGCGGTACGGCGCAGATCTTCGAGGCCCCCGCCGATCGCATCGAGCTCGACACGTTGCCGTTCGGCCCCCCTCGAGATCTCGCTCATCGCGCTCGAGACCTGCGCCGCCGTCGCGGCGAGGCCCTCACTGATTGACGTCAGGTCTCCGGCGGAGGTCGCGATTTGATCGGATTCCTGCACGATCTCGCGTACGATGGTGCGCAACCGCTCGGCCATCCGTCGCATCGTGTCGGACAGCAGCTGGATCTCGAACGGCATGTGTCCCGTGGTAGTGACCCGCAGGTCACCGCCTCCCAGCCGTTCGGCGGCGAGCGCCATCCGCTCGAGCGGTTCTTCCACCGCCGACACGGTCCAGTAGCCCACTACCGCGGCGCCGAAAATCGTCGCGAGCAGGCCGAGATAGAGGTACGCCTCCCAGCGCGCCGTGAGCGCCGCCAGGCTCTGCTCCGCACGGCGGGCGTTGGTCGTGAGTTCCGACGTGAGGCCGCGCACCGCGCGGGTGATCTCGCCCGCGGGAGTCAGGACGGCATTCGCCCACACTCGGGCTTCGTCGTCACGCCCCAGGTCACGCAGGGCGTGCGCCATCGCGTAGCCCACCTCGATCGAGGATTGCAGCTCCCGGATCCGATTGACGATCAATCGTTGATCGATGGTGAGTCCGCGCGTGCGCTCGAGCTCGCGCGAGAACTCAAAGCTCTGGTCGGCCGCCTCCTTGAATTGCGCGCGCCACTCGGGCGTGGGAGTGACCAGGTACTGCTGGCCCGCGTTCAGCTGCTGCAACACGCTCGTCTCGATGCCGCTCGAAATCTCTCCGGAGCGCTGCGCGGTAGCGACCTGCGCGGCTTCCGATCGCCGGATCGTGCGCAGGGCGTGAGCCCCGAACAGCGCGATCCATACGACGCCCGCGCCCAGCAGGGCGAGACCACCCAGGAGTCGCAACCGGACGGTGTCGAACTGCTTCACCGGGTGCGCTCCGTCACCAGGCGGCCGTTATGGACCATGCCGATTACGACCTCCTTCACAGGCACGTCGCCGCTCGAGTCGAACGCGATGCGTCCGGTGACCCCGTCCATCGCGGGGACGCGTCGACCCATGCCCGCGAGGTAATCCCGAATCTCCTCACGATCCGCTCCGCGAGCCTCGATGGCCCGCGCGATGACCTTCACGGCATCATACGCCCCGGCGCTGCGGCTGTCGGGACGCTCTCCAGGATAGGCCTTGGTGTAGGCGGTCACGAAGGCGCTGTTGCGGGCGCCGGGGGCGTCGGGGAGATACGCCGCCGGCAGCTGGATCCCCTCAGCGACATCGCCCGCCGCCTCGATGCCGGCGAGCGCGTCGCCCCCCAGCACAGGCCAGTGGGCGCCAACTGCTCGGATCTGCCGCAAGGTCATTTCCGCGCCGCCCGCCTCCACCGCGAGTACCAGGACGTCAATCCCTTCGCGGTTCAGATGCGTGAGGTACGGCTCGATCGAGAAGATCGCGGGGATATAGGGGTCTTCCTCCACCACCTTGCCGCCGAGGGCGGCAAATTCGGAGCGAAACGTGTTGCGGAATCCCCGCCCGTAGGCGTTGCTCCCAAAAATGATCGCGGCGCGCCGCGCTCCGAGTGACTGGCGCGCGAACCGCGCGAGCGCTGTTCCATAACGGATGTCGGTTGGACAGAGGCGAAATACGTAGGGGCTCACCCCACTGAGATCGGGACTCGTCGCGGACGGCGTAACCATCACGAGGGGCGTGGGGTCGGCGCCGTAGACTTGTGCGGCGCTGAGCGAGGTCCCTGACGCCAGATGCCCGACCACCGCGACCACCTTGGGGTTGCCGTAGAGTTGCTGGGCGACCCGCACCGCCGCGTCATCGCTGCCGGAGTCGTCCGCCACGACGAACTCGACCGGCCGCCCCCGAATCCCTCCCTGGGCATTCAGCTCGGCCAACGCAAGCTGCGCCCCGTGGCGCATGGCGGTCCCTCGAGGATCTCCAAACGGCCCGGCAAGACCGATCTGGATTGGTCCCTTGGGCCGCGAGCAGGCTGCCACGAGGAAACCGATCCCGATACAGACGAGAAGTCTACCGATGTGCATTCGTGTGGAAGAGTGCGGGGCAAGGTTAAGACTCAAGTACCAGAATTGCAACAAATCAGGGTTCGCCATGGAGGTTTCCACCGAGTTTTCCATATCGTGTGGAGAAGTTGGAAACTGGTCCTCCATACGTCGTTCCCCCCTCGCAGCCGGCCCAATGTCGGGTAATTTCCAGGCATGGAGAATCGCAGCGCATTGCGGCTGCTCTGCCGTCTGGTTGGGGCGCTGGATCGATTGCTCACCGCGTGCGATCCGGCAGAGTTCGAGGCGGTCTGGACGCGCGAGGCACTGGGGCAGCTCGGATGGGAAGCACTCACCCTCGCGCGCCGCGCCCCCGCCGAAGCCCTGGAGTTCACGCTGGCGCAGCTCGATCGGCGCTTGCTCGTTGTCCTCGAGCGCAGTCGCACGTTTCTCGATCCGCACGTCGCGACCTTCCGGGTGCCCGAGCTCGAACGCTGGCAGCACGCGGCCGCGGCCGCCCTGGTCGGCGCCCGCTGGGGAATTGCGGGACTGCGGACCGTGATCGCGGATACCCAGGCTCCGCTCGCCCGGCGCTACTTCGCATTTCTCGGCCTCGCAGAGCGCCATCCGCCGGCGGCCTGGCCCGTCTTCGAGCGCTACATCCTCACGCCGGGCGCGCATCATGCGTTTGTCGCCGCGGCGGTCGAGGCGGCGCGCTACTATCCTGGACACACCGACGCGCTCCTCGCGCTGTTCGATCGTATTCGCGGCGACCAGATGCTGCGCCGCTTTCTCGGACCCAAGATCCTGGAGTCGCTGTACGTGCTGGGCGATCCGCGCAGCCTGCCGTTGCTGGAGCAGCTCCTCGTCGCGGGACACACTGACGCCGATCTGGACCGGTGCGAAGTGACGCGTGCCCTCGTCACGGTCCGCAAGCTCACCGGTCGAGTGGCCGCGAGCTCGAAATTCGGCGACGGCGATGCCCCTGACGTGCGCCACACGCTCGACGCAGCCGAGCAGTTGTTTGAGGCCGAACGCGATGAGATCGTCCCGGTCACAGTGATCTGAAACGCTCGGTTTAAGCCGTACGTCGATATGTCGCAAGGAGATCCAGTACTGCGCCTGGATTCGTGCCACCTGGCGCCATGGCGACGTGCGACGGTTTTTTTATTTTAGTACGTGCCAACCCAACTTTCCTGCCCTTCCTGCCGCTCCGACATTCCGGCAGGCGCCGCCTTCTGCCCGTCCTGCGGGAATCCCTCGCCCACCGTGATCTCGAGCGAACGGGCCGCGGCCCCCGCGCGGGACACGAGCGTGCGGTCCACGGCCGAGCGGCTCAGTCGGGCACTCGGTCCCAAGTACCAGGTCAAGCGCCTCGTTGGGCGGGGTGGGTTCGCGGAAGTCTACGAGCTTTGGGACGTGGACTTGGATCGCCGGCTTGCCTGCAAGGTCTTGCTCCCCGAAATCGCATGGACCCCAGGAATGATCGCACGCTTCCGGCAGGAAGCGAAGGCGCTGGCGCGCTTGCATCACCCCGCGATCCTGCCGATCCACTTCGCCGGTGACGGCGAAGGCCTCGTCTACTATGTCATGCCGTTCATCGAGGGCGAATCGCTTGCCGAGGCACTGCGCCGTCGCCAGATGTTCTCCGTGTCCGAGTGCCTCCAGATCGTCGACCCCATTCTTCAGGCCCTCGGGCATGCGCATGCCCAGGGCCTCGTGCACCGCGATATCAAGCCCGATAACGTGATGCTGGAGGCGAAAACCGCCCGCGCCATCTTGCTCGATTTCGGCATCGCCAAGCTGCTCGATCCGGCGGACGGCGCCACCAAGACGGCCACAGGGTTCACGGTCGGAACGGTGCAGTATATGAGCCCGGAACAGGCGCTCGGTCAGGCGGACCTGGACGGCCGTAGCGATCTGTACTCCCTCGGCGCGATGCTCTTCCAGATGCTGACCGGCTCACCGCCGTATGACGGCAAGTCGAGCGCGGAGATCGTGGGCAAACATCTGGCCGATCCGGTACCGGTTGCGAGCGACGTCAACGCGCGAATTCCACGCTGGCTGTCCGATGTCATGCTTCGCTGCCTGGCCAAGAAACCCGATGAGCGGTTTCAGAACGCGGCGGCGGTGCTGGACGCGCTCCGTGCCGGGCAGGCGCCAGGAGCAGGTGAGAGCGATCTCGTCGGCCTCGCTACGGTGGAACGCAAGGTTCGCCAAGCGTCGGGTGCCAAGTCTCGAATTCGGGCCACGACACTCTGGGTTTCGGGTGTGCTGGTTGGAGTGCTGGGGCTGTGGTGGGCCGGTCGCGAGGGATTCGTCGGCAGGCCGTTGGTACTCGTGCAGAACGGGCTCGTCGAGCCGGTGGAGATTCTTCGGAACGGTCTGCCGGTCGACACGATCGCGCCCAATCGCGTCGTCCGCATGCGGCTGTGGCGAGACGGCGCCACCCCTGCTCACTGGCGACTGATTCGGCCCGGCAACCCACCGATTGGCGAGGCAATGGAGGGCGATGTCACGGGGCCTGCCCCGCGTTTCGGCCGGCGAACCTGGCACATCGAGGCGCAGGTCGGGGGCCAGGCGTACTTCGCGCCGCTGATTACGAACACCACACCCTCAGATATCACGGTAGAGGTGAATCCCAGGACGCAGGCCGCGGTGCGCTGCAACTGTCTCGTTCCGCGAGGAGCCGTCCGGGCGCACATCGGATATTACCGGCTGTATGCCAATTCGGGATTGGCGGCGTACAATGCCGCGCATCCATACGCGGGTCCGCACGCGGACCAGACGGTGCAGGGTTCCGGAGTTGCGGCAAGCGGGGCGGTGGTCGTGACCTACTGACTTAGTGCTGCGACTTCGAGGCGGGAACGTACTTCACGATCCCGTTCAGCACCTCCTGATCCGTGAGACTCACGTAGATCCACCGAGCCGATCCCCGACCACGCCATGTCAGCCGGGCGATACGCTGCCCGTCTTTCCATTCCCAGCTGCTCGGTCGCTTTCTGCTCGCAGCGCCAAAGCGGCGGGCGAGATCCTGCTGTGTCCGCGTGACGAGCCGCGCATCACCGGAATCGCCGAAGGAAAGCATCATGATCTTTCCCTCGAGCACATACGCGCTGAGATAGAAGCGTGCATTGTCAGCCGGGTCACGGATCGACACGCCGCATTCCATCCGCTTTGCCGTGGTTAGCGCGGTGTTGCAGCGCAACACATCGTTATCGGAAATAATGCCAGCCCGATCGGCAAACGCACGGTAGTCCATACCGGGCGTGAAACCCCGGTAGGCGTACGGATTGCTGACCGCCTGGGCGTGAACCAGCGAGATAGAGGTGAGCATGGCGAGCGCCGGCGCGATCGACAGGCGGGGCATGGCGGTAATATAAAGGTTCCAGAAAACGAAGCGGGCCCGGTTTGGCCGGGCCCGGTCGTACTTCGGTTGGGGTTAGACCTTGCGAACGTTCTGCGCTTGCAAGCCCTTGGGACCCTGAGCGACTTCGAATTCAACCGTATCGCCCTCGGCCAGGCTGCGGAAGCCTTCGGCCTGGATCGCCGTGAAGTGGACGAACACGTCCGGACCCGACTCCTGCGCGATAAAGCCAAAGCCCTTTGCGTCGTTGAACCACTTCACCTTACCCTTTGCCATATCTGTTCAGACTCCGAACTGAGGGGCACAGCCCCGGAATAAGACGGCTCTGATCACCGCGATCAGAGACGGGCTCAAACAAAAAACCGCGAGACGTGTGGTCCTCGCGGTGCGCAGACAAACCGGTGACGGTGCCACGTATTGCTTGAACCGGGGCCAAAAGTAGGTACGCCTTACCGGGGTGTCAATACCGCCCAGGGCCCCCTAAATCGGCAACCGAGCGGGCGTTGCCAGCTTTGATACAGCATAGTATCAGTGATTCGGCAACCCCATCGAGCTGCGGTAGTCCCGCAGGGCCGCCTCATAGGCTTTGAGGACCGTGACGAGCCGATCCGCGGCCTCGTTGGGGTGCTTGGCAGCATCCGTTTCACAGGGCGGAATGGCGCGCACCAGTGTATCGATTTGGGCGTTCAGCTTGCGCGCCTTGAGCGCCGTAGAGTCTTCGTACGCGCTGGGCGACATCTGGCCCCGTCCGCGGGTCAGGAACCCGTGCGCGGCGCTACACAACCCTGCCAGGCGTTGTCCCGCCTGCTTCAGGCGCACTGAGTCGCGACCCGCGTTGGCCACGTGATCCACGCCATCCTTGAGCTGTGCCACCCCGCGGCCCGCGGTCTTGAGACCCTGTCGATAGTGTGCCTGCGCAGGCGACTCGACCGGCGGTTGCGGGGCGAGGGGGGCCGCCCCAGTATCGGCTCTGGTCGTGTCTAGCGGACGCGCCGGCTCTTGACCGCGGCCCGTTACCACGGTGGCGAAGAGCAACGTGACAGCCATCACCAACCCGCGCATCGACGAAACTCCTCTGTCTGTTGTTTCGGGCCTGGGTTATAATGCTCCAATGACGGTTCCCGCAACCTCACGCCAGATCCGCACCTTCGAAGACCGTGCTGAGGCGTTGGCGCATTTTTTCTCTCGCGCCGGAGCCGCCCCCCGCTTGATCGCCTATGACGACATGGTTGGTTGCCCGCTCGATCAAGGCCTCGCGGCAATGGAGTGGACCGAGGCGGTGGGGATTCTCGAGGAGGGCGACCTGATTCACGCCGCTCGCCTCGGGAGCGAGACCGCAGCGGCAGTCGTCGAGCGCAAGGACGGTGATCAGCGCGTCTACATCTATTTTGGTCCACGGATGGACGCTCCTCCCGCCGACCCCTACGAAGGCTCGCTCCTCTACGATCAACCCGGAGTACGGGCGTACATCTTTCAGCAGCGCGTTCACGCCATCGCGCACTTTCTTCGCGCCACGCTTGGCGCCGGAGCGCTCGTTTCCATGCTCGGCCGCCGTGCCCCGGAGCTGCGTCATATCCGCCGCTGGTTGCGCGCGCTATTCAGCGAGCATACGGCGGGCCGCTCCACGCAGTTACTCGGCGGGTGGTTCTCCGCGGGTGGCGCCGGCTGTCTGTTTCTTCCCCCCCACACCGACGAACTGCTTCGCTACGACGAAGTCGGCATCGACACCTGAACGGTTTTTACACTGCAGCGGTCGTAGCGGTCGTTTGGAGCGCTCTGGCCGCGGGAGTCCGGCAGGGCCCTGACAGCGCGAGTCGCGCACTCGAGTTGCAGGCGCTCCGAGCGCTCGATCAATCGCTTTCCGCGTTGGAGGCGACGGCAAGCGCCTATCTCAGCGACCTCCCGAACGCATCCCCCGAGCTGGTGCTCGCACGCTCTGATCGAATCCGGGGCCGCTGTGCCGCCGCGGACAGCGCGGCGGCAACGACACAGCCGCTCGTCGCCGCGCACAAGGACGTACGCACCTCGCTCAGCGCGTTGCGCGGCGCGCTGAGCGATTGCCAGAACCAATTCCAAACAGGCCGAGCGACGTTTGGCGCCGATTCGCTTCGGGCGTGGGCGCCCCACCGCCTGGCCAGGCTCGGTGACGTAACCCGCCGCTACCGGCTCGCCGCGCAGCCGCTGCTCCATTAGGTCTCCGAATTGTCACGTGGAAAGGTGCACGCTGTGGATACACAACTCCACATTCCTGTGGACTGCCACGCAACGATCTGCGTACCTGCACGTTAGTGTCCACAACCGATGCACATGAGAGTGAGCTAACCCGAAGGAACATCGGCACTTGCGCGCTTTTTAGAGGGCTCTATATTGTGCCCACGCGCCGAACGAGGGAAGGGTTTCGGACCTCGCGTCCAAGCCACGCCTCAAAGGCGAGTCCGAGCGGAAATTCCGGGGAGGCCGCCGACGCAAACAAGGGCTCAGGCGGCCGACGATCCGGGAGCTGCTCTCCGGCTCGGATCGATGGAGCCAGTCGCGTGTTCCATCCACGCCGAAGTGGTGCCTCGGTGTGCAGTGCGGAAGGTCGGTCCGCGACCCGATCTGACCCGTAGCACTCATACTGGTGAACCTTGTGGCCCGGCCGGGCTGCATGGGGATGGAAGCCGGAGCTCCTGATCACCCTACCGAGCGACGCATCAGTCAACCGGCGGTGGCGGGATGAAGAACGGAGGGAGCAATCCCCCGGCTCCGGGTAGCCGGTATGCAGAGCCCCCGAGCGGCCCTTGCGCCGTCTCGGGGGCTTTGGTTTTCCCTCCTGCCGCCTGTTTTCTCACCCCTTGAGCACCCCGATCGGCTTGAGCTGCACGACCTTCCTGCCGATCCCCGCGCCGTGGACTACATCCACGACCCGCGCCACATCCTTGTATGCCTCAGGAAGCTCTTCGTCCACCGTGGCCCGACTCTCGGCGCGCACGATGATCCCTTGCTCGCGCAGTTCGGCGGGCACGTTGCGCGGCCTGGCGAGCTGTTTTGCCTTGTGGCGCGAAAGCCGGCGGCCGGCGCCATGACAGCAGGACCCAAACGTCTCCTGGAACGCGCGCTCGGTCCCCACCAGGACGTACGAGTAGCGGCCCATATCGCCGGGGATGAGCACCGGCTGTCCGATGTCCTGGAACTTGGGGCCGATCTCCGGATGGCCGGGAGGAAATGCGCGAGTCGCCCCTTTGCGATGCACGCAGAGGCGGCGCTTCTTGCCGGCGACGGTGTGCGTCTCGTGCTTCGCGATGTTGTGACACACGTCGTACACGAGCCGGGTCTGTTCCGGTCGTGATCCGAAAACGGTTGCCAGCGCCCCCCGGACATGGTGCGCCATGAGCTGGCGGTTGGCAAAGGCGTAATTCGCCGCGCTATTCATCGCTCCCCAGTAGTGCCGGCCTTCGCTCGAGGCAATCGGAGCGCAACACAACTGCCGGTCCGGAAGATCGATGCGGTATTTGCCCGCGGCGGCGAGCATGCCAGCGAGATAGTCATCGCACACCTGGTACCCCAGGCCTCGCGAGCCGGAGTGAATGCTGATGGTCACACGCCCGGTCTCCAGTCCCAACCGGCTGGCGACCACGTCATCGTAGCGCTCGGCCACGTAGCCGACTTCCACGAAGTGGTTCCCGCTGCCAACGGTGCCGAGCTGTGCCTTGCCACGCTCGCGCGCCCGTTCTGACACCAGATTCACGTCGGCCTCTCGCAATCGCCCGCCACCCTCGATTGCCAGGAGGTCCTCCGGGAACCCAAAGCCGCGGTCTACCGCCCACTGTGCCCCCTCCTCGAGCACGCGCCGCAGCTCAGGGGCTGTAAGCCGCAGATCGGAGCGCGACGAGCCGACGCCCGAAGGAATCGATCGCGCGAGGGCATCCATGAGCGATTCGAGCCGCGGGCGGACTGTCTCGACGGAGAGGGGCGTGACGAGCAGGCGTACGCCGCAGTTGATGTCGTACCCGACGCCTCCGGGAGATACGACACCGTCGTCCTCATCAAAGGCCGCGACGCCGCCGATTGGAAATCCGTAGCCCCAGTGAATGTCCGGCATCGCGATCGAAGGGCCGACGATCCCCGGGAGGTGGGCGACGTTCGCCACCTGCTGGATGGCCTGATCGCCCTCGAGCTCCTGCATGAGGACCTGGTCCGCGAAGATCAGTCCATCGGTACGCATGCCGCCCTGCTGGGGCACGCGCCAGCGGAACTGATCCACGCGTTCCACGCGGGGCAGGGCAGGCGCGGGGCTGGGAGACAAGGCGGGTGTGCCGCCTCAGACGTCCAACACGAGCGTGACTCGAAACTCGTGGTTCGTTCGTTGGATTACTGCGTCGTGATAGGTGACGGCTTTGATCTCCCGAACCGCGGCGTGCCGCCCGGGATCGAACGCTTCGCCTTCGACACCGTCAGCGGTGGCCCGCGCGGCGACGAACCGATCGACCTCATAGAGGTAGAGGACCTCACCGAGAAAGCGCACGAGTCGCAGGGCGATATCCTCGCCGGAGGCGGCGATCAGACGGCGTTCAGCCGGCCGAATGTCGCTCGATCCCACGAGCAGCTCCCGCAGAGCAAGGACGCCGGCGGCCCGAAGCGCTGTTTCATCCGCTCCCCGGAGCTCCACGGCAATGTCGGCAGTGTGTGGGACGAATCGGTATGCCACGAAAGGACGGGCGTCGTGTTAGCCCGTGATCCCGGTTTCTCTCTTGAGCTGCGCGTATCCCATGCCTTTCAGAATCGCGATCCGCTTGTTCATCGGCGGATGCGTCGCGAGCACGTCGGCCAGAAATCCCTCGTGCGCCGTCACGCGCCGGCCGAGCGGGTCGGCGATGCACATGTGCGCGGTTCCGCCGGTGATATGGCTCGTGGGCTGGTCCGCGCCTTCGATCTTCTGAAGCGCGCTCGCGAGCGCCAGCGGATTGCGCGTGAATTGCGCGCCCATCGCGTCCGCCAGATACTCACGCTTGCGGCTCACCGCCAGCGCGAGCAGCTGGGTAATGAGCGGGGCGAGGATCCAGGACACGAGCCAGAGCACGATGAGCACGATGACGAGTGGACCCAGGTCGCCCTTTCTGGATCGGCTGTCGGTCGAGCTTCGCCCGGGGAGAAAGTAGCGCGTGCCATCGCGCATGAGCAGCACCGCACCGACCAGCGCCGCGAGCATGGTCATCAAGCGCACATCCAGATTCTTGATGTGCCCCAGCTCGTGGCCGATCACGGCCTGCAGCTCGTCCCGATTGCAGAGGTCGAGCAATCCCTGTGTGACCGCGACGTGCGACGCCCTCGGGTCGGTTCCCGTCGCGAAGGCATTGGGGTCCTGATCGGGAATGATCCAGATTCGCGGCCGCGGGACGCCGGCCGCGATGGTCATTTCCTCGACGACGTTCACGAGTTGCCGCTGCCGGTCGTCCGCCGGCTGGACGACTTCCTGCGCATCAGTTGCCCAGAGCACCTTTTCCGGTCCGGTCTGGTACGCGTAGGTCGCCACGATCGCTCCCACCGCGCACATCACGATGCCGAACCACCACACGTGGTGTTGCGCCGGCGGCGGGGCGTGGGCCGTGTAGATGGCGTAGATGAAATCGCCGCCAAAACCGAGCCAGGCAAAGAACAGCACGAAACCCGCGATGAGCCAGGCTGTTCGCCGGCGGTTCAGCGCCTGCTGCTGAAACAGAGTGAGCGACGTCTCGTCCGTGCCGCTCACCTATTTCGGCTTGGACGTGAGATTGACGACCGGCACGTCGCGATCGGCACGGTCTTCGATCTCCCAGAGATCCGCGGGCTCGGCGCGCGCGAAACTCGCGACGAGCGATGCAGGGAACTGCTGCTGGCGGGTGTTGTACAGCGTGGCCGTGTCGTTGTAGAGCTGGCGGGCGAACGACACCTTGTTCTCGGTGGAAGTGAGCTCCTCCTGCAGCTGACCCACGTTTGCCGTCGCTTTGAGCTGCGGGTATTGCTCCACGACCGCCATGAATCGGGAGAGTGCGCCGGTAAGGGCGTTTTCCGCCTGGCTGATCTGCTTCACGGCGTCGGGAGTCGCCGCACTCACCTTCACCGCCTGGTTCCGGGCTTGAATCACGGCCTCGAGCGTGTCGCGCTCGAAATCCATCGCCCCCCGCACGGCGTTCACGAGATTCGGGATCAGATCGTGCCGCCGCTTGAGCTGCACATCGATCTGCTTGAACGCATTGAGCGTATCGTTCTTAAGCGAAATCAGGTTGTTGTACGCCATCACTATCCACAGAACGATCGCGCCGACGACAAGCAAGAGTATCCAGGACGGCATCGGTCACTCCGGGTTCGGGTGGTGCAACGAATCAAGGCACGGGACTACCGGACGGCGGGTGCATCGCCGAGGGGGGCGGTCGGGAGCAGTCTGTTGATCGCGTCCCGGAAGGCCGCCGCGATCGCCTGGTCGTTCGGCCCCACCCGCGCCAGCGGATGCGCGGCGTCCACGTGCAGCTCCACGCCGCGGCCCAGGGGGATCCGGCGCCAGGTGGTGGGCTCGGCCGTGTCGCGCACCGCATCGCGGGCGAGCCAGGCGGTCAGGGCCCGGCCGGACCGTCCCCGCGGGGGTCCTCCGGGACTGCGGAGCGGCAGGCGGTCGGGCGAAAGCAGCGAGCTGCCGAGCGCCTGCGCCGCACGCCGCTCGAGCACGTCGCCGGTTTGATCGTGCATGTCCTTGGTAATCTGTGCGAGCGTAGCGCCTTCCATCTGCCGCAGCTTGATGCACAACAGCTGAAGAAAATGCCGGTAGGAATACGTCGCGGCGGTGCCGCGACCCTCGGGTGGGCTCACGAGTCCGCGGGTCACGTAGAAGCGGATTGTCCGCTCGCTCGGCTGAGCCCGCGCGGCCGCATTGATGGGCGTGATCGCCGACGCATCGAGAATCGCCCCCACGAGCGCCGCCAGGTCTCGCAGATTCCACGGCGCGAGGCTGCGGTACTCCCGCAGCACGTGCAGCGGGTCCGTCGAAGCTGCGCCGGTGGGGCGCTCAAGCGTTGCCAGTTTCCCGCTCCCGAATTTGCCAGAGGTCGAACAACCAGCGGCTGATTTCCCGCAGGTCGAACGGCTTTTGCAGCAGCATGCAGTGATGCTGCTCGAGCCAGGCGCGAACCTCTTCCGCGTCGGCGTCGCCCGTCATGATCGCGACCCGTCCCGCAAACATGGGCCACTGGTGCACGATCGTGAGATACAACGCGAGGCCGGACATGGTCGGGAGCTGGATGTCGAGCAATACCGCATCGATCATTTCCGACTGGAGCAACGAGCAAGCGCCCTCGGCGCTGCCGGTGCTCAGCACCCGGTATCCATCGCGCAGTAACGCACGCTCGAGCACGCGGCGCAACGACGCTTCGTCATCGATGATCAGAATCGTGCGGGCGGCCCCGGCCGGGCGCGAGGTCGACCCCGCGGCGGACGATTCCGGCCCGAGATCCTGCGGCGGGATGGAACGCTCTCCGTGATTCATCACGATGCAGCCGGAGCGATGGCGGTCTCCCGCGGCAGGAACCGCTGCACTGCGCGCGCGAGCGCCACTTCCGGGGTGAGCGACAGCCGCATCTCACCCGCCGTGAGCCCGAGATAGGCACGTGCGTGCTGTTGCAGCGTCTTGACTTGAGAGTAGCCCAGCCGCTGGGCAACGTCTTCAACGGTGAAGCCGGGATCCTGAAGCAGCCGATGGGCGTACAGCACCCGGGCCACCGCCAGAAAGTGCTTTGGGCTGGGCAGCCCCAGGCGCATAAACCACCGCTCGCAGGTGCGCCGGTCCACCCGAGCCCGCTCAGCGATTTGGCCGACCGTCTGCACCTCGTCAGGCGCTTCCAGCGCCTCCTCGAGCACCCAGCGCAGCTCACTCGGCAACGGGGCGAGCGCATCCGACAGCTGCTCGAGAAAGAGCTGCGACACGGTTTTGCCTTCTTCCGAACTGAGCACTTCCTGGAGTCGCACGGGATGGTCGTCGTAGCGAGCGAACACCACATGTCGGATCCCGCGCTGCCCCAGCGCAAGCATGACGGCTGCCGTCTCGGGCGAAAGCGTGGTGTAGAGAATGAGCGGCAGGGAAGGAAACAACACCCGGAGTCGCTCGATTTCCTGCGAACTCGGGGCGCCCCCAAGGAGGGGATCGACGACCGCAAGCTCGACCGGGCGGCTCCGAATACTGGCCAGGGCTTCGCCCCAGGTCAGCGCCCGCACGAGGCTGAACCGGTCCGGAGCCGCGCGGCGCAGCTTCTGGAGCTGGACGTCCGGAACGGCGGCAAGAATCAGCATAAATGTCGCAAAATCACCCCTCGGTGCCGCAAAAACGCCCTAAAAAGGGAGCCTCAGGGGGTCCAAGTTTGGGCGGGATGCTTTCCCTCTAACCAGCCCTGGACCCGGAGGTCTCAATGTCACGCGCCCTACGTCACCTCGCTGCGCTCGTGCTCTTCGCCTTTGCCGCTTCCACCGCAGCGTGTGCTGCTTCAGCCACTGGTCCGCGTCCGTCGGTCACCATGGCCCAGTGCGACGTTAACAACTCGAACACCTGCCGCTAAGCGGTCGTTAGAGCGCCTGCGTCGAGCTCGTTCCACGATGCTCGCGCAGGCGCAGTCAGGCCGGTTCGGAAACGAGCTGCGCGAGTGAGGCCGAAACCTCGCGGAGTTCGTCGCTGTCCACGGTGGTCCGATCGCCTTCGAACGTGCTGCTGGCCGCCGCCTTCTCGCAGGCCGGCAGCCCGTCCTTGATGCGTTCAATCGTGAACACGAGGGCGTTCAACTCGGCCTGTTCGGCGATGTCGAGGCTCTTTTCGAGAGACGCTGTCGCGCGTCGAAACAGGCCGAAGCGCGCCTCGCCGATTCCGGCCTTGAGGTAGAAGTCTGCCAGGATGTTCGGCGGCATCGTCGCTCTCACGTCTTCGCAGCGCGCGCGCCAGCGCTCAAACCCGAAGCGGTCCCGCTCGTACGACGCACAGTGCATCAACTCGACTTGCGCGTTCGCAATGACGTCTCGAGTCTTGGCGCGCCTGACCACTTCCTGCAGGGCTCGGCGGGCTCCGGTCGCGTCGCCCAGCATGAGCAGGGTCAGACCCACGTCACCCAGCGCTCGCAACTGCGAGTCATTCTCTTCGTAGAGCTCGAACGCGCGCCACGTGTGTTTGAGTGCGAGATCGGGCGAACCGCGATAATGGAGCACCGCGCCCAAGCCGTGCTCCGCTCGGGCCTCGGCCTCGCGCAATCCGGCCTTGTGCGCGTCGCGCAAGACTTCAGTGAGTTGCCGCTCGCATTCGGGGAGATTGCCGCGCCCCAAGAACGTGTTGGCCCGTCCGATACGGCCCAACAGCTCCGAGTAAGCGTCCCTCGCCGCCCGCGCGCGGGTACAGGCTTCGAGATACGAAGCCTCCGCCGCGTCGAACCGATTCAGCTTGCGGTTGACGCGGCCCTCGCGGAGATAGAGGGCCACCCCGTCAGCTCTGGACAGCTGCGGTCCGGCGATACGGCGCAGCGTGTCGAGAACATCCAGCGCTTCATCCAGATAAAGGGCGTCTTCAAGGAAATGCGCATAGGCGAAAAACGCCGGCGTCACGAGGCTGATATCATCGGTGCGGTACGCCGCAATCGCGCTCGACACAAGCTCGCGCAGGTGCGCGCTCTCGGGCGAAGGGCCAAGGCCACGGCAGAACCGCTCCGTCGCGCTCCACTGGTACTCGAACGCGTCGGGGTGCGTGGCGCCCGTTTCCGGCGCGAGCAGGTCGATCAGGCGCAGCGCGAGAAAAGCGCCCTGGCCGAGCCGCGAATCGGTGGCTTCGGGTACGCGAGCAGTCGAAACCCGCCGCAGGAACACTGCGTGCGGAAGGGTATGCAGCTCAGGACTGACCGGCGGCATTGAGTGTTTCGCTCTCCTCACATGGAGGTCAGGCTGCCGCACTGTTTGCAGCCCTCGTGCCTTCATGCAAGCTGCGGATGGGCCACAACATAGCGTTTTCTGGCCAGACGCGTTAGGCCGCAAATCTCCGCGATTTATTGTATTTCGCTAGCGGCGTTCCGATGCCACATCTGCTGAAACGAAGCGCACTTTGGGCGCGTGCGGCACGGCCACTCGCTGCTCGAGCTCGTACTCACGCTCACCATTGTGAGCGTCGTCACAAGTCTCGCCGTCCCAAGGGTGGCTGCCTGGCTGGACTGGATCGCGGTCGAAGGCGCAGCACAGGATTTCACTACCGCCGTGTCCATTACCCGAAACCGTGCCGTGCGCTCTGGATTGCGTGTTCGTCTGGAGATCGAGCGAGACTCGTTCCGGATGTACCAGCTAGGCGATACGGGGTGGGTCGCAGATCGGGGGTGGGTGGGCCCGGCCCAGTCAGGGGTCAGCCTGGTCGTTTCGAACAAGACCCTGGTCTTCGATCCGGTTGGGTTGGGCGTTGGGGCGTCGAACACGCGTGTCGTTTTCGCGCGAGGGTTGCACACTGCAACGTTCACCATGTCTCGGCTGGGCCGTATCAAGCGCTGGTGATGCGACCCCCGGAGAGGGACAGGCATCTAGTACGAGTGAGGGAACCAGCGCACCCTCAAGCTTCAAACGTCGGACCCCTGTTCGGCGTAGATATGAAGAATCGCAAATGGGCCGCGGTCGGAGTGTGACGGCCACTTCGCCCGGCCAGCCAGCCCGGGGAGCTCCTAGCCCCGGGTTCGGTTTTTTAGGAAGCGTTGCAGCCCCTCCTCGAACCCCAGCGGTTGCACCTTGAACACGGTCTCGATTGCGTTCACGGGTGCCACGCTTCCCTCAACCAGCATCTGGAGCTGATCGCTCGTAATCGGGGCGCGGGGTCCAAGGGGATCCCCCGCCCGGGCCATGAGCCGCACAAGCGGGAGTGGCAGGTGGACCAGGGGACGGGGGTGGCCCGACACCTGGCCAATCGTCCGAACGAACGCTTCAAACGCGATGACCGCGGGACCACCGATCTCGAACGTCCCGCGGATCTCCGCCTGGTTCGCCGCCCGCGCGAATGCCTGGGCGACATCCCCGATCCAGATCGGCTGTAGCGGGAAACTGCCGTCACCAAAGACGGGCACGAGCGGCAGGTAGCGGTGCAGGCGAACGAGCCGACCGATAGGCTCGCTCTCCGGTCCATTGATGATGGTCGGGCGCAGAATGGCATGCCCGATTCCGGAACGGCGGACGATTTCCTCGCCCTCCCATTTCGAACGATGGTACGCGGTGGCGGAGCGGTCGGGGCGTGGCCCGATCGCGCTCATGTGCACGAACCTGGGCACGCCGGCGTTTTGCGCCGCCTCCACGGCCGCCGCGGTTCCGCGCACATGGACGGCCTCGAAGGTCGCCCGTCCGTGCTCCGCGATGATGCCGACGAGATGAATCACCGCGTTCATGCCTTGCACGAGCCCGGCAAGGGCGCGGACGTCGCTCAGATCTCCCGGAACGATTTCGAGGGCAGGGGTCGCGGCAAATGGCGGGGGCAGGCGACGAGGGTCGCGTACCAGCGCGCGAACGGTATGGCCGAGCGACACGAGGTGTTGCACAATGTGCCGGCCAACAAAGCCTGTACCACCGGTGACGGCGACGCGCATGGCTTCGCCGGGACGCTAGTCTCCCGTATTCTCGTCCAGGAAAATCAGGGTCCGGCGGCGCGCGACCACAGCGCGCAAGCCTTCGAAGACCTTGGGGTCGAGGACGGTGCCGGACAGCTCGGTCATGCGCTCAACGGTTTGTTCGGGGGTCAGCTTGTCCTGATACGGACGCGACGTGCAGAGCGCGTCGTAGACCTCGGCGGCGGCGATGATCCGCCCGCCCAGGGGGATTTCTTCCCCCTTCAGGGCGTCGGGATATCCGGTACCGTCCCAGCGCTCGTGATGCGAGCGCACCATCGCGATAATGTGCTCGAGGTGAGGCAGCGGTTGGAGGATCTGTGATCCGATCAGCACGTGCTGCTTCACATGCTCGAATTCTTCCGGCGTGAGCGGCCCCTGCTTGTTGAGCACGGCCTCGCGCGTGCCGATCTTTCCCACATCGTGCAGGCGGCCTGCGACGCGCACGTGCTCCACCTGCTCGTCGTCCAATCCGAGCTGCGCGGCGATCGTCGCGGACAGGTCCGCGACGCGGGCGGAGTGCCCGCGCATGTACGGGTCCTTGGCTTCGAGGGCGTTGACCAGCGCCTCGAGGGTGGCCACGGAGATGCGCTCGAGCTTCTGCCGTTCACGTTGCAGCTCCACCGTACGTGTGGTGACTTCCTCCTTGAGCCAGCGGTTCAGCTCGCGACTTTCGAGCTGCGACTCGCGGCGTTTCAGCGCGCGCTGCACGGCCCGACCCAGATCCGCCAACTCGATCGGCTTCGTGAGATAGTCCATCGCCCCGCGCTGCATGCACAGCGCGGCGCTCGTCGCATCGTTGACGGCGGTGAGCATGAGGATGGCGAGATCCGTTTCGATGTCGATCGCTTGTGGCACGAGATCGACGCCGCTCGTTCCCGGCATGCGGATGTCGCACAGCATGAGGGCGATCTTGTGGCGGCGCAGCAAGGCGAGCGCCTCTTCGCCCGAGCCGGCGGCATAGACGTCGAACTGCTGTTGTTGCAGATACTTCTTCAAGGCGTTGCGGATCGGTTCTTCGTCGTCGACGACCAAGACCGAGACGTTGCCATCGAGAACTGGTGCGGACACTAGATCGGGCTCCTCGCCTCAGGCGAGGCCTAAAATGCGATTCGGCGCCCCAAGACGCCAGCGTTCAGTCAGCGGCGGTCACGAACTGCACGTCGAGCGCCTCGGGGATGATGCCCGCCCCGGCCGCGCGGCTGAGCAGCTCGGTCACGGCGCGCCGGCCCGTGGGGCCATAATCGACCGTAAACCGGTTCACGTACATGCCCACGAAGCGGTCGGTATCGCTCAGGTCCAGTCCGCGGCTGAACTGGCTCGCATGCGCGAGGGCTTCCTCGCGGTGAGCCAGTGCATACTCGATGCTGGCTCTCAGGTCACGCGCGATTGCGCGCATCAGCTCGCCCCCGAGGTCGCGGCGTACGACGTTTCCGCCGAGCGGGAGGGGCAGGCCCGTTTCGCCGTACCACCATTCCCCCATATCGGCCCAGAGGTGGAGTCCACGGTGCTCGTGAGTGATCTGCCCTTCGTGAATGAGAAGTCCCAGATCGGCCTTTTCGTCCAGGACGTAGTCTTCGATTTGATCGAACGGCACCACGACCGGCTCGAACTCGGGCTGGTAGAGCCGCAGGGTGAGGAATGCGGTCGTCAGGAGTCCCGGAATGGCGACGCGTAATCCCGCGGACGCGGCGCGCGCGTCGGACGGCGCTTTCACTCGCGCGACCAGTCGCGGGCCGTAGCGGTCCCCGATACTCGCGCCGTGGGCGAGCAGCGCGTACCGCTCCGCCAGATATGCGTAGGCATGCAGCGAGACCGCGCTGACCTCGAGCTCGCCGCGGCGCGCCCGCTGGTTGAGCGACTCGATGTCGGCGAGCTCGTGCACGTAGCGCCGGGCGCCCGTATCAATGCGCCCCGCCGCCAGCGGCCAGAACATGAAGGCGTCGTCGGCGTCGGGGCTGTGGGCCACGCGAATCGTGCGCGACTTCGTGCGATCTGCGGACGTGGTCATGGGAGCGGGAATCTAACTGGCAGGATCGGGCCCGCGAACGTAGTGTATCGCTCATGCGGCACACGGGTGGGGGCGCATGACGGTCGCGTTTCCAGGTCAGGACCGAGCCCGGCACATGGGCGAGTTGACGCGCGGCGCCGCGCGGTGGAGCGTATTTCTCGAGCTCGAGCCCGACGCGACGCTCGGGGCGGTGCGCGGCCGCGTCCATTTTGTGGGCGCCGACCGGCACCGCTCGACCGCTTGGGTGTTTCTCGAGCCCACGGAGCGCGACGTGCAGGAGCGGTTCGCGGAGTTCTCCGCGGTGGAGTTATGGCATTTCGTTGCGGCGCTCGAGGAATCACCCACTCTCCCGGTACCGGCTCCCCTATCCACGCCGCCCCCCCCAAGTCCGAAAGCGCCCGTCGCGCCGCGGCACTAAGCGTGGGGGTTCGCTTCCGCTCCAGCCATTGCCTGCTGCTTGTCGCGACGGCGGTGGCCTGTGCCGGCCCGTCCCGCCGCGATGACACTACGGGTATACAAACACTGGGCCGGTGGGAATGGCACGGGCGAATCACCTTTGAGTCCGATTCGGACGTGACCCTCATGCGACTGGGAATCGACTCTGCGCCACAAGCGGACCGCGGTGACGAGGAGCGCGGCGACGTCGTCCTGGTCCGGTACGACTTCAACCCGTCACCCGCGCTAGGGGACGAATACGCCGTGACAATCGGACTGCGCCTGGGGCGGGCCCACGATCTGACGCCGGGGGTCGCGTATCCTTTGGGGGGCTCCGACGCTCCGATTCCCGCCCACGCCACGGTGACGTGTCTGTGTACTCCCCTGCGCGAGGACTCGGTGCGTGGCACGCTGACGCTCGTGACCCGAGGCATGCGGCAGCTGACGGGCCGGGTCGACGCGCGCGTGTATTTTACGGAATGGAACGACCATTCCAGGCACCGTACCTACTTTGTGCACCAGCGCTTTGACGCGATCAAGTAGAGCTCTCGTCTCAGCCGCGGTCCTGCTCGTCTCACTGGCTCGTCCTCAAAGCGGGCAGAGCAGCGGTGCGTTGAAACCGCCCGTCGGTCCGACGATCGATACGATCATCGTGATCACGCACAACGTGTTCGAAAGCAGCGATTTTCAAATCGGATTCCTGACGAGAATGGCGAACGCGATCCACGTCAAAACGCATCCGTCCATCATTCGCAGAACCCTGCTGCTCAATGCCGGCGAGCCCTATGATTCGGCTCGCGCGCTCGAAAGCGAGCGCGCGCTACGCGGGCTGAACGTGTTCCGGGACGTAAAGGTCGATACGGTTCGCGTGGCGGAGAAGCTGGCGTTGCGGGTGGAAACGGCGGACGGCTGGAGCACGAAACCGCAGGTGAACATCGCCTCCGCGGACGGCGATGTGACCTGGCAGCTGGGCATGATCGAGGAGAACCTGTTTGGTACGGCAACGTCGTTTACCGCGCTGTATACCAACACGCCGGATCGGGACTACACGTCGTTTCTCTACCAGAACCCGCATTTGTTCAGTTCCCGGGTACGCCTGCTCGGCCTCTATCAATCTTTGTCGGACGGCGACCGTGGCTCCTGGGCTCTCGGCATTCCGTTTTACGAAACGTCGGCGCCCTGGGCGGCCGGGACGGGTGGCGAGGCTGCGACACAGCGCATCTTGCAGTTCCGGGACGGGAAGCTGCTCGACTATAGCGGCCAGTACGCGGCCGTCGTCGACTCGGAGGGGCGGCAGGTCGTCTATCTCGGACGTCACGCGCTCCGCTTCGGTCTCGGAGTCGGACGTGCCCTGCACGCGTCGACCCACGGCTACACGCGGCTCTGGGTCAACGGCGCGTGGCGGCGGGAAGACTTTGTCCCGGAATCGATATCCGTGGTCCCCTACTCTTCATTCGCCACGGTGGGCGCCGGTCTCGAGTTTGCCCGGGCGCGCTATGCCATCCTGCAGCGCTTCAACACCTACGGCCGGCGGGAAGACGTGAACCTCTCGACCACATTCCGGTTCGGGTTCTGGGCCGCCCCGCAGGCGTTCGGATATCCCGAGGGTCAAGCGGGAGTCGGTGCCGAAGCCAGTGGCCAGTGGAGCGAGGTATGGCCCGGCGGTTTCGCGCTGTTCCGCGCGAGCACGAACGGTGTCTACAATGGGAGCGCGGTCGATTCGGCGCGCGTGCACGGCTCCGTCACCGTCGCGAGCCAGAACTTCGAGCTGCAGACGATCCTGGTGCATCTCGAGGGTGGTCTGCTCCGCAAGCCCAAGCCGGGTGCGGAATTCGACCCCTGGGTCGATCAGACGGGGCCGCGGCTATTCGGGGCGCACGCATTCACCGGGACCCGAACGTTCTGGCTCGCCGTCGAGGACCGCTTCGTCATTGCGGACGATTTCCTGGGGCTCGTCGGAGTGGGGATCGCCCCCTTCTTCGACTGGGGCGGCGCCTGGTTCGATGACGAAGCCGCCCGCACCGGAAACGACTTCGGTCTGGCGCTCCGGCTCGGGCCGACCCGCGCCGTCCGAGGTGACGTGGTCGAGTTCGCGCTCGGCTGGCGCTTCGGGCCCGACGTGCAGAACCACATCGCCCTATCCATTCGTCGCGGCATCGGGTTCTAAGCTCCGTTTCGGTTGTTGCTTCACAACCGAGTCATGTCGCTTTTCAACCCCCCGGCGTTGTTGAAACCTGACCACGGTCATTGACGTTGTGTATTGAGTCCAATATTATACCGCCTCCAAAATTGACCAGGGTCATATAAATGGCTGTTCCGGAAGTGTCGCGCCGAGAGCGCAAGAAAGAAGAAACGAAGGACCGGATCTTCCAGGCCGCGTTTGCGCTGTTCAAGCAACACGGCGTCGAGCAAACGACCGTGGAAGAGATTTGCGACAAGGCGGACGTCGCCAAGGGGACCTTCTTCAACTACTTCCCCTACAAGGAAGCCGTGCTTCGCTACGTCGCGGAAACGTGGTTCGTGCAGGCGCAGGACGAATCCACCGCGATCTTCGCCCGTCCCGGCCGGCTGGCGCCACAGCTCATTCGCATGTTCTCCGAGCTCGCCGCGTTCTACGAGCAGGAGCGGACCCTCGCCCCCCACGTGCTGCGTGAGTGGATGCAGAACCAGTACTCCGGCGAAGACGAGATGTGCGAACGCTGGGATGAGTTGGCCGTCACGCTCATCAAGAAGCTTCAGGAGTCGGGCGAGATTCGGGATGACGAAGACGCCGAGCGGATCGCCCGCGTGCTGCAGTCCGTCCACCAGGTGACCATCCTCGAATACGTCGCCAGCCCCACCGCGCCGTTCCCGTTGCGGAACGAGTTGCGGCGTCGGCTGACCCTCGCGCTCGAGGGTCTCGCATCATCCAAGGGGAAGTGATCATGAACCGCGTCACACTGCTGGTATACATGGTGGCGGCGCTCGGGGGCCCAGCTGGCCGGGCGGTCGCGCAAGCGCCAGCGGATACGCTCCGCATGACGCTGGCGGACGCGATCAATCGCGCCCAGCACCAGGCAGTCGACGTGCGCGTCGCGCGCGCCGACGTGCGCGACGCGGACGGACAGGTGCGCCAGGCGTTTTCAGGCGCGCTCCCTCAGGTGACTGGCACCCTGCTATACACGCGCCAGTTCTCCTCCATCTACTCGGGACTGGGCGGCAGCGAGGATTCCCTGGCGAATCTGTTCAAGAATACCCCCTTCGGCGCGGCGAACACGTGGAATTTCCAGCTCCAGGCGACGCAGTTGTTGTGGTCGGGCGGCAAGCTCGGGGCCGGACTCAAGGCGGCGAAATCGTTTCGTGAGGCCGCCACGAATCGTCAAGTCGAGACGGAGTCCGACGTCACCCTGGCGGTGACGCAGGCCTATTGGGATGCCGCGCTCCAGCGACGCCTGCTCACCATCGCGGTGGATAATCTCGAGCAGGCGCAGCAACATCTGCATCAGGTCACGCTGTTCCGTCAGGCGGGCACGCGGGCGGAGTACGATCTCCTGCGGGCGCAGGTGGACGCGGCCAATCAGGAGCCGCTCGTGGTCCAGGCGCGTAACCAGCTCGAAGTCGCGGTCCTCGATCTCAAGCGCCTGTTGAACATTCCGGCCGAGCAGCCGGTGGTGCTCGCCACGGCGCTCGAATCGTCGGACGAGATGATTCCGGTACCCACGGTCGATTCCCTCGACAATCCGGCGCGGCCGGGCCTGGCCGCGGCGGAGGCGACGGTGCGCGAACAAGAGCAGCTGCTCAAGGTGGCGCGCGCGGACTACTGGCCCACCCTGTCGATCGCCACCACGTACACGCAACAGTCGTTC
>DATIWU010000005.1:0-4452 GCA_035519195.1 Gemmatimonadales bacterium | reverse complement strand
GGACGCACCACCTGCGGTGGGTGTTCGGAAGCGTCGTCGTGCTCCTGGCGATTGAAATGCTCTACAACGGCGCCACGGGCAGGCTATGAACGACGAAGCGCGGCTCGAACAGTTGATCGGCACGCTGCTTCGGAGCGGGGTCATCGTCGCCGCGGCGGTGGCGGCGCTCGGTGGAATCGTGTACCTCGCCCGGCATGGCTTCGAGCCGGCGTATTACGGGGTGTTTCATGGGGAGGCGCAAGATCTGCGGACCGTGCATGGCATCCTGCACGACGCCCTGTTGCTGCGCGGTCGCGCGGTGATCCAACTCGGGATTCTACTCTTGATCGCCACACCGATCGCTCGGGTGGCGCTCACGCTCGTGGGATTCGCCATCATGCGGGACCGGAGATATGTGGCGATTACGGCAGTCGTGTTGGGCATGCTGCTGTACAGTTTGATTGGATCGTAATGGGCGGTCACAACCGGTTGCGGTAAGCGATCAATGGATTACCGCCCTCCACTCTTACCGCTCATTACCGCCCTATTAACAACCTCACCGCCACGACCAGCAACAATCCCCCGAACGCCCGCCGCAGCGTCAGATCCGGCAACGTGCCCGCCAGTCTCGCTCCAATGAAGGCGCCGAAGAAGAGCCCGAGCGCGATGATGATCGCGTAGGGCACGTTGACCTCCCCGCGGCGGTAATACGTCGCGGCTCCGAGGAATCCGACGGGGAGCAACAGCGCCGCGAGCGAGGTACCGTTGGCCGTGTGCTGGCTCAGCTTCGCCAGCAGCACGAGCCCCGGAATGATCACGATCGCGCCTCCCACGCCGAACAACCCCGAGACCACCCCCGCCACGAGTCCGAGCACGCTCACGAGCAGCCAGGTCATTGCTTGCCTCCGTGGTCATGTTCGCGCTGTGTTCCTGGATCCGCATTCCGAGTGCCGGGGTCACTCCCCCAGCCGCCTCCTCCCGGGGTCTCGACCCGCAGTACATCCCCTGCCTGGAGCATGACACGCGCCTTTCCCGGCAACGGCTGGCCGTTCACGAGTGTCCTTCCCACCGCCCCCGGGAGTCCGCCTGCGGCGCCGGCAGGCGCGTGCCGGCGCCGTTCGCCGAGCACGTTCACGACCATCGGTTCGAGCGCGCGGTACTCGCGTACGACGCCGTCTCCCCCCGGCCATTCTCCCCTCCCCCCACTGCCGCGACGCAGCGCGTACGTGCTCACCCGAACAGGCAAACCCATTTCGAGCACCTCGATGGGAGTATTCCAGGTGTTCGACATGCCGACATGGACGCCTGATGGGCCGGAGCCCGAGGCGCTCGCTCCCTGGCCCCCGCCGATGGTTTCATAGTAGGTCCAAGGTGGACAAGGACGGTCCCTGGCGCTCGAGGGCGGTGGGTGGTCAACCGAACCCATCGTGATGTTGTTCATCGTGCCCTGCCCCTGGGCGGGAACCGGAAGGCCACCCTTCGCGAGCGCGAGCATGACTGTATCGGCAATACGCTGCGACGTTTCGACGTTCCCGCCCGCGACGGCGGCCGGATAGCGCGCGTTGACAAGGCATCCTACCGGCGCAACCACATCGATTGCCTGCTCCACCCCCGCATTGGTAGGGAGGTCTTCCGGCAGCATCGTGCGCACGGCGAACAGCACCGCTGAGCGCGTGACGGCGATGGGACAGTTTACGTTGCCGCGGACCTGGGTTGCGGTGCCGGCAAAATCGGCGCGAAACCGACCTGCTGCAATGTCGATCCGTACCGTGATCGGGATATCCCTGTCGTCGATACCGTCCCCCTCGAGCCAGTCCGTGGCCGAGAGATTCCGTGCCGGGAGTCGCTCGAGCGCCGCCCTGGTGCGCCGTGCGGTGTACGCGAGCACGTCACGGGCCGCGTCCGCGAGCGCGGCGGCTCCGTACCGTACGGCCAGCGCGCGCAGCCCCTCCCCACCGCGCGCGGCGGCCGCGCATTGAGCCGCCAGGTCGCCCCGGCGGATTTCCGGCGTGCGCACGCCGGCGAGAAACCGCCGCTCGAGCTCCGCCGTCAAACGGGAGGGCGGTATGACGATTCCTTCTTCGTCGAGCATGCGAGAAACCGCGGGCATGCTCCCCGGCTCTCTGCCGCCGACATCCGAATGGTGTGCCCGCACCGCGCTGTAGCCGGCGACCACGCCATCGATCTCGACGGCTTCGATGATGGTGACATCGGGAAGGTGAGAGCCGCCGGCATACGGATCGTTGAGAATGAAGCGCTCGCCGGGCTGTGGGACGAGTCTGCGAATTGCCGCGACGGACTCGGTCATCGCCCCGAGATGCACGGGAATATGCGCCGCCTGGGCGATCATGAGTCCCTGAGCGTCGAATAGCGCGGCCGAGCAGTCCCGCCGCTCGCGAATGTTCGGCGACAGAGCGGAGCGAATCAATACCAGTCCCATCTCCTCGGCCACCGAGGCGAAGGCGTGCGCCATGACTTCGAGTCCCGTGGCGTCGAGCGTCATGTGCGTGACAGCATTACCGCCCCGGAGTCATGCACCACACCGCGCCATCCCGGCTGCACCACCGCGGTCGCATCCGGACCCGCAAGAATCGCTGGTCCGCTGATCGACAGCCCGGGAGCGAGATGCGTGAACTCCCACACCTCTGCGTCAACCTCGCCGGACGCAAGGAGGATGGATCGCCTGCCTGTGCGTAGCGGTTTACCCGGAGCGGCGGGGCGGAACCGCGGCTGGACGACGTCGCGCCGAGCAACCGCTCTGACGTTGACGAGCTCGACATCCGCGGCGCCCGTTCCATAGCCATATCGTTTCACGTGCGCATTCGTGAACGCGGCCGCGATGTGGCCGGGATCGGCGCGATCGACGGCGATGGTCAGCTCATAGCCCTGACCATGGAAGCGGCAGTCTGCCTCTCGAGAAAGCACCGCACCGGGAAGCGCTCGCTCGAGGCCGCTCGCCAAATCGGCGTATCTGCTCTCGAGCCCGGGAGCGTCGAGTTCCGCAAGCAGCGCGTGGACCGCAGCCGTCGATTCGAGGCGCTCGGTCGCCGTGCCGAGCCCCAACGCGCTCAGGACGCCGGGAAACGGCGGGATGACGATACGGTCCATGCCGAGCGCGTCGGCCAGCGCGCAGCCGAACATCGGGCCGGCACCGCCGAACGGCAACAGCGCCAGCTCGCGCGGATCGACGCCTCTTGCCACACTGATCCGCTTCAGGGCCCGCGCCATCACTGCCGTCGCGACCGCGACAATGCCGCGCGCGAGGGACAATTCGTCCCGCAGCCCCGGCGCGTCGCGGATCAGCGTCCGCAACGCTTGCTTCGCCGCACCCGGATCGAGATACAGCGTCCCCGCCAACGGGGAGGCGGAAGCGAGCCAACCCAGCGCCAGGCACGCGTCCGTGACGGTCGGCCGCGTGCCACCCTTCCCGTAACACGCCGGACCGGGGAGCGCGCCGGCGCTCCGAGGACCTGCCTTGAGGGCGCCACCCTCGTCCACCCATGCGATGCTCCCTCCCCCGGCGCTCACGGTTTCGATCAGAATGGCCGAGAGCGCGATGGGCACTCCGGCCACGCTTCCCAGGCCCTCGGTAATCGCGGCGCCATCCAGGATGATGCTCGCGTCGGCGCTGGTCCCGCCCATGTCGATGGTCAGAACATCCGTGACGCCCAGCGCCCGAGCCACGGCGCCCGCGCCAACCACCCCTCCGGCCGGGCCGGAGAGCGCCAGTGAAGCGGCGCGACTCGTAGCGTTCTCGACCGAGAGCGAGCCGCCGCTCGAGCTCATGATGCGCAGTGCGGCAATGCCGTGGCGCGATGCTCCGGCTGCGGTTGCCCGAAGCGCGCGCGTCACATTGGGCCGCACATACGCCTCGGCGACCGTGGTGCTGGTCCGCTCGAATTCTCGAAACACCGGCAGGACCTCCGTACTCGCGGCAACCGGAATCGTGTCGCCGAGCGACTGACGCAGCGCGGCGGCGAGCGCGCGCTCGTGCGATGGATCGCGAAATGAGAACAGGAGCGCGATGGCCACCGCCTGGGGGGCACGCGCCCGCACCTGCGCGACCACGCGCTGGATTTCCCCAAGCGTGAGCGGCTCGAGCACGCCCCGCGGACCGATCCGCTCCGCGACTCCGATGACGTCGTCACGGTCGATCAGCGGCGCGGGATGATGCCGGGTGAGGTCGTACAGCGAGGCGCGGTCCTGGCGTCGCAACCAGAGCAAGTCCTCGAAACCCCGTGTCGCGAGCAGCACGACGCGCGCGCCGTTGCGCTCGAGGAGCGTATTGGTCGCGATCGTCGTGCCGTGCACCAGGACGTCGATCTGGCGCTCGAGCAATGCATCGACGGCCTGGAACAGACCGACGGAGGGATCTTCTGGAGTGGTAGGGACCTTACGAGGCGAGATGGTGCCGTCATCCGAGAGTGCTACGAGGTCGGTGAACGTGCCGCCGACGTCGACGCCGAGCCTCAT
>DATIWU010000004.1:0-28790 GCA_035519195.1 Gemmatimonadales bacterium | reverse complement strand
GGCGCCGAACGGTTCATCGAGCAGAATCGCCTCGGGATTCGCGGCCAGCGCGCGAGCCAGCGCCACGCGCTGGCGCTGGCCTCCCGACAGCTCGTGCGGATAGCGCGCGCCGAACGTCTCGAGCGGGAGGCCGACGAGGGCCATCGCCTGCGCGACCGCGGGGCCCCCGGACCGTCCGAGTGCCCGCAGTACCAGCCCAACGTTCGCGGCAGCAGTCCAGTGCGGGATCAGACCGCCGTGCTGTTGCGCGTACCCCAGGCGCCGGCGCAGCGCGATCGGATCCTGCGTGCGTAGTTCCGTATCGCCGACCCACACCTCGCCCGAGTCCGGTTCGACCATCCGATTGAAGCAGCGCAGCAACGTGGTTTTGCCGGAGCCGCTCTCGCCCACGAACGCCACGGCGGCGCCGGCCGGCGCATCGAGTGTCACGTCGTCGAGCGCGACGGTCGCGCCGAAGCGGACCGTGACACGGCGCGCGGAGAGCAAGATCAAGCCGGGCGAGCGGCGCAGTCGGCCGCGCGTTTGAGAAGCAGATCCCGCTCGCGCGCGTTGCGGGTGAGTAAGGCGGCGCGCGCGTATTCGGATCCCGCCTCCTTGACGCGACCGAGCTTCTGCAGCAGATCGCCGCGCACCGCGGGCAGCAGATGATAGGTTCGCAGCGCCGGCTCATCCACGAGCAGGTCGGCGATCTCGAGTCCCGCGGCGGGGCCAAATGCCATCGCGTACGCCACCGCCCGGTTGAGCTCGATCACCGGTGACGGCGTGAGCTGCCCCAGCGCGTCATACAGCGCGGTAATCCGTGTCCAATCGGTATCCTCGGGCGTCGGCGCGCGGGCATGACAGGCCGCGATCGCGGCCTGGAGCGCATACGGGCCCAGCGCGCCGGTCAGCCGTTCGGTCCGCTCGAGCGCCGCGAGGCCGCGGCTCATCAAGAGGCGATCCCAGCGGGACCGATCCTGCTCGAACAGCAGTACCGGTTCACCACCAGGCCCGACGCGGGCGCCAAGCCGGGACGCCTGAATCTCGAGCAGTGCGGCAAGGCCGTGAACCTCTGACTCCTGGGGTGTGAGCTCCGCCAGGATTCGCACGAGGCGCAGGGCATCCTCACATAGCGCGGGGCGGACCCAGTCTTCCCCCGCCGTCGCGGCATACCCTTCATTGAACACGAGATAGACCACCTCCAGCACGGACGCAATGCGCGCCGCGCGATCACGGGCGGCGGGCAGCTCGAACGGAACGCGGGCCTCGGTCAGCGTGCGCTTGGCGCGCACGATCCGCTGTTGGATCGTGGCAACCGGCACGAGGAACGCGCGCGCGATTTCCCCGGTGGTCAGGCCGCCCAGGAGCCGCAACGTGAGCGCGACCCGCGCCTCCTGCGACAGCACCGGGTGGCAGGCGATGAACATCAATCGAAGCACGTCGTCACCGACCACATCGTCGAGCGCGTCCGCCAGCTCGCTCTCCGGACTGCCTCGCAGCTCGTCCAGCTCCGCCGCGATCGCTTGATGCTTCGTGTCCGCCATCTTGTCACGACGCAACACATCGATCGCCCGGTGCTTCGCCGTGGCCATGAGCCAGGCTCCCGGATTATCCGGAATCCCAGACTCGGGCCAGCGTTCGAGCGCCGCAACCAGCGCGTCCTGCGCCAGGTCCTCCGCCACACCCACGTCCCGGACCATGCGCGTCAAACCGGCGATCAGTCTGGCGGATTCGATCCGCCAGACTGCTTCGATCGCGCGGTGGACGTTGGCGTCGGTCACGCTTACGCCGTCTTGACCCCCGCCGCCCTCTGCACGTCGGGTGGAAACTCGGAGATCTCCTGCACCTGCCGGACTTCGATCACATCACCGGGAAGCATGGGCGCGCGCTTGGCCCACTCCACGGCTTCCTCGCGGGACTTGACCTGAATAATCCAGTAGCCGCCGATCAGCTCTTTCGACTCCGCGAACGGCCCGTCGACTACCTGCGGCTTCCCCTCGGAGAACCGCACGCGCGCGGCTTTGGCCGGCGGATGGAGGCCGTCGAGGCTCAAGAGGACTCCGGCCTTCGCGAGAGAGTCGTTGAACTTGGTCATCTTGGCCACGAGATCCGCTGGGGGTATGAAGTCCTTCGTGGCGGTGGCGTACGCTTTCGGGATCACCAGCATCATGAAGCGCATGGTCAGTACCTCGTTGATGAGCGGTTTCGAGACCGAACCCGTCGGCCTCCACCCTTACGTCGAATGACGCGCGCCGGAATCGACAAGACCACTCTTCATGGAAACTCGCTACAATTCGGTCGTTCCGGAGGATCCACTCCACGCCAAGCACCAGGAGACTTCAGTGAATCGTCGTGATTTCATCAGCTCAGCGGGGGTCGCCTCCGCTGGTGTCCTGCTGTCCCGGCCAGGGCGTCTTCTCGCACAACGATTCGCGCTGCCGGAATGGCGCACGTTCGAGATCACGACGACGATCGAGGTCTTGAAGCCGTCCGGAACCACGCGGGTGTGGGTCCCGGCGGCACTCGGCGTCGATACGCCATTCCAGCGCACGCTCGACGAACGGTTCGACGCGGGTACCGGGTCAGCCAACCTGGTTCGCCGTGCCGACGATGGTTTGGGAATCATCATGGCGACGTTCCCGGCCGGCGTGAAGCCGGCACTCACGGCCACGAGTCGCGTGGCGACGCGGGACTACGCCGTCGATCTCACATCGCAACCGAAGCCGGTGGTGAACCCGGACGACCTCGAGCATTTTCTCCGACCCACGAAGCTCTTGCCGACCGACGGAATCGTTCGGGCAACGGCACAGCAGATCACGGCCGGCGCCCGGACCGACGTCGAAAAGGCGCGGGCGATCTACGAGTGGATCGTCGTCAATACGGTCCGCAATCCGAAGACGAAGGGGTGCGGCCTGGGCGACATCCGGTTCATGCTCGAGACGAACGACCTGAGCGGCAAGTGCGCCGATTTGAACGCTCTCTTCGTGGGGCTGGCGCGCTCCGCCGGACTGCCGGCACGGGACGTTTACGGGATCAGGGTGGCCGGATCGGCATTGGGCTACAAGAGTCTCGGAACGTCCTCCGAGCGGGTCACGAAAGCGCAACACTGCCGCGCCGAAGTGTATCTCGGCGCGTATGGCTGGGTGCCGGTCGATCCCGCGGACGTACGGAAGGTGATGCTGGAGGAGCCGCCGGGGAATCGCCCGCTCGACGATGCCATGGTGGCGCGGGCGCGCGCCCGGCTGTTCGGCTCCTGGGAGATGAACTGGATCGCGTACAACTTCGCCCACGACGTGGCGTTGCCGGGCTCCTCGGGCGACCCGATCGGATTTCTCATGTACCCGCAGGCGGAAACGGACCAGGGACGACTCGACTGCCTCGATGCCGACACATTCCGTTACGAGATAACGGCCCGAGACGTGACGTGATCCCGGCGGCCCAGGATCACGAGAACGATTCCAATAGAGAAGGGCGGAATCGCCGGACCGGTGAGTGAGCCGCGGGACATTGTCGCCGCCACGCGCCGGTACGAGGCGTGGGTCTCGACCCGCGTGCCGCTCGTCAGGAAAGATGTCGCGGCAAAGCACGCCGCGATGCGGGCGGGGATGTTTCCGTTCTTGCGCGGCACGTTCTACCGCTGGGCGGAGCGGTGGCGCAGCGTGGTCGGCGCAGCGTCGCGCGGCCCCCGCGTCTTCAGCGTCGGCGACCTGCACGTGGACAACTTCGGGACCTGGCGCGACGTCGAAGGCCGGCTGATTTGGGGAGTGAACGATTTCGACGAAGCCTGGTCCCTGCCCTACACCAACGATCTCATCCGCCTGGCCACGAGCGCGCTGGTCGCCGTGGACGCCCGCGAGCTCGAGGTGGCGCCGAAACACGGCGTCGCGGTGATTCTGCGCGGATATCGGGCGGCGCTCGCGCACCATGGGCGCGCGTTTGTGTTCGCCGAACGCCACAACGCGATGCGCGAGATGGCCGTGCACCGCCTGCACGATCCACAGGCGTATTGGAAAAAGCTCGACGCGCTGCCCTCGGCGCACCCACCGGCCAGTGTGGCTGCGGCGCTCGAACGGGCCTTACCCGAACGAGGACTCGAGAAACGCTTCGTGCACCGGCTCGCCGGCATCGGAAGCCTGGGGCGGCAGCGTTTTCTCGTGCTGGCGGAGTGGCGGGGTGGCCGGGTGGCACGCGAAGCGAAAGCCCTCCGGCCGTCGGCCTGCGCGCTGATCGAGGCGGCGCCGGCGGCCAAGATCGAGCAGGCGACCGTGCTGCGCCGCCGAGTGTGGACGACATCACGCGCCGGCGTCCGCTGCCCCGACCCCTACGTCAGCTTCAGCGGCTCCTGGCTCATCCGCCGGCTCGCGCCTGACTGCTCCCGGATTCCTCTCGACCTGCTTCCCAGGAAGCGCGACGCCGAACGGCTGCTGCATGCGATGGGATGGGAGGCGGCGAACGTGCATCTGGGAAGCGCGCGGGGAAGCGCCGCGGTGCTCGAGCAAGACTTGCGGCGGCGGCCGAAGCGCTGGTTATACGAGGCCGCGATGCGAATGGCGGATGACGTGGTAAAAGACTGGACGGAGTGGGTCGACCGAGGCTAGGCAAAGGCCCCTCCCTGGAGCCTGTGCCTCACCCCTCACGCCACGATTCAGCTCGTTTTCTGCGTGGCAGGAATCCGGCGACTGCCCAACCGAAGCGCTCCCCCGATCACACCAACGGCGAGCGCGGCGATGCCCCACACCGGCCCCTGGTCGTGCAATCCGATGAGCCCATCGAGCGAGTACGCGCCCGCGCCGGTGAACGCGAGGCTCAACGCCGCGGCAGCGAGAATGAACGTGTACTCATAACCCTGCTGGTGCGCGAAAAAACCATGCTGCACGTGGACGGCGAACGCCGCCACGGTCATGACGGCGATGACGAGCGCCGCCGCGGCGGGGGTGAAGAGCCCGAAGGCCAGCAACAATCCGCCGACAGCCTCCCCTAACCCCGCGAAGAGCGCGTTGCGCCGACCGGGGACAAATCCGAGCTGCTCGAAGTACCGACCCGTCTGGCTCAAGCCGTAGCCGCCGAACCAGCCGAACAGCTTCTGCGCGCCGTGCGCCGCCAACGTCAGCCCCACGACGCCACGCAACACCAAGAGTCCGAGGTCCATAATGACAATGACTCCATGCTTTCAACGTGAATGTGACTTCCCCACGGATAGGAACAGGAAAAGTACTGTATTTGTTCCAGGGACTTTCCAACGGGAAGTCACTCTCTTATAGTGGGGTTATGGCCAAGCGTGTGGACTCACAATGCCGCAGCTTCCAGACGGCCATCGCGGTGCTGGGCCGTCAATGGAACGCCCTCATTCTCAACGTCTTGCAGGAGGGCCCGTTGCGGTTCAGCGAGCTGGCGCTGCGCGCCAGGGGGCCGGGCGACAAGGTGCTGTCTGCGCGTCTCAAGGACCTGGAAAAGCGGGGCCTGCTGACGCGGCACGTCGAGACTGGGCCCCCGATCCGCGTGTGTTACGAGCTGACGCGATCCGGCCGCACCTTCGGCGAGCTGGCGCTCGCGATCGAGCGGTGGGGCCGCGAGCTGCCGGCTACGAAGGAATAAAGAAGCCGCAGCAAAGCTGCGGCTTTCATTGCCCCTCCTGGGCTCGAACCACTAAGCGCCCCACTCGAGCACGATGCGAATCTGCCGCGGCTCGACCGGGTGAAAGTGGATGTCGACTACGCCCGCCGGTGCCTCCCCCGCCAGGCGCGAGCCGTAGTAGTACTCGATGTCGTCGCCCACCTCGTTCAGGAGATTCAAGACACTCACCTGCAGCCGCGTGCGCCCACGGAGATAGCCGACCTCCGCGTTCACGAGGCTCGCGGGCATTGCGCGCACGCTGTTGTCCTCGATCAAGGGGTAGGACCCGAAGTGGCGCACCCGAACGGAGCCGAAGACCCCGGACTCGCGGGGGCTCCACGTGATGCCGGCGGCCACCACGTTCTCGAGCGCGCCAGGGATGTAGTCCTGCCCCGCCGGGACGCCCGCGAACCGCGCCCGGGAGAAGGACACGTCGGCATCGAGCGTGAGGCGGGGGATGGGGCGGTACACGTTGATCCACGTGAGCCCTCGACGGCGACTGGCGGCGGACGGTTCGGTCGTGCCCCCGTCCCCGGTGAACAGAAGCTCGCTGTCGAGGTTCAGGACCCAGACGGCGAGGGTGGACTGCCAGGACCGAACCGGCGTCATGCGCACGCCGAGTTCGGCTCCTCGAGACCGCACCAGGGGGTCGACCCGCTGGGCGGGCAGTCCCGTGCCGGGGTCGATCGTAATGGTCGTCCCGCGCGCGTCGTTGCTGTGGAACCCGAACCCGCCGCTGAGATACAGGTCGGTCTTCGGCCACGGGGTGAACACGAGCGAGGCCTTAGGGCTCGCGATCCCGGCGGTCCGATGCCCCGAGTTTGCCGGCAGGTCGCTCGTCACATCGAACGAATAGAGGTCCACCCGGCAACCGAAGACGGTGCGCAGCCAGGGGCGCCAGCGCGACTCCGTCTCGACGAAAGCTCCGGTGCCCCATTCGTGAACCTCATCTTGCCGCACGGTGCCGAGGCGCACGCGCGCCTCCGTGTGGTAGAGCCCGACCGGGGTCAGCATATCGCCCCGCGTCTCCACGCCCACCGTCAGCACGTTGGCAACGCCGAACACCTCGACCTGCAGCGCGTCGGTAGCCTTTCCGCCCAGTATCAGTCTGTGCTCCAGCTGGTTGAACTGGTCGCCCCGGGTCGTATCGGTGAGGCGGTATTCGAAGTCCGAAAACAGACTCAGATCCGAGTGAACCGCGAAGAGCTCGACCTGTTGCACGGCGGCTGGGCCGGCGTGGCGCCACGAGCCGGAGAGACTGTACCGGGCCGTGCTGCCTCCGTCGGTCGAGTCGATCTGTCCGAATCGGCCGATGAGGCCGCTTTGCACGGCGCGCAGCGGAATCTGATCGCTCGCGTGCCATTGGTTGTGGTACGCCATGGCAAGAACGGAGAATGCAGAAGCGCCGTGCCCGAAGGAGTACCGCGCCACGCCGCTGAGCTTTCGGAGGCGTTCCGGAATCGTCCACGGGCCGCTGTAGCCCTTCACCTCACCGCCCAGCAGCATGTCCCCGTCTCCGACCCGAGCCGATCCGCCTGTGGCGAGACGCGCCATCCCATAGGCTCCCGCGCTCGCGGTCATGAACGGGCGCGGGAGGCTGCGCACCAGAGAGTACTGGGCGGCGCCCGCGCTCCCGAAATCGCCGATCGTCGTGTAGTAGACGCCCACCTGATAGTCGATGTGGTCGATCAGCTCGGGAATGAGAAAATTCAGATCGGTGTAGCCCTGACCGTGCGCGTGCGTCGGCATGTTGAGCGGGATGCCGTCGACGCTCGTCTGGAAGTCGGTGCCGTGATCGAGATTGAAGCCCCGCACGAAATACTGGTTCGCCTTTCCGTCCCCGGAGTGCTGGGTGACGATCATGCCAGGGACGACCTCCTGCAGTTCGCCTTCGCGCGTCATCGGTCGCGACCGCAGGTCGGCGGCGCCGACGTGCCCTTGGGAAGCTGTGGTCGCCGTGTCGGCGAGGTGGTCGGCGTGCCCCGTCACCGTCACCGGCGGAAGCGCGTATCGTTTGAGCGTGTCAGCCTTGGGCGGTACACTGTCCTGGGCCTGAGCGACGCGCACCGTCGTCGCTAGGGCCGCGCACACGAGGAGGACTCGGGCACTTCGGTTCATGGGCCGCTCTGCGCATGGCGCGAAAAAAAGCCGCCCGGGGCCCGCTACGATGTGGCTGCGGAAGCAGCCCACCGCCATCGCGAACCTGGGTGGCTTACAGCATGCAATGGTATGGCGGGAGACTCAGGCGTCAAGGAGGCGCCGAGACGGGAGGGGCAACAAAAAGAGCCGCAAGCGTTAGCGCCGCGGCTCTTGAAGTTGCCCCTCCTGGGCTCGAACCAGGACTCTCCTGATCCAGAGTCAGGCGTGTTGCCAGTTACACCAAGGGGCAGAGACCGGACAAGATAGCCTTGCCTCGTTGCTGCTGGTAGGACTACGCGCGCGGCGCCCGAAACAACATCCGCATCAATCGTCCGCCCCGGTGTATCTTTACCGTCCGTTTGCGGGGCTGTAGCTCAGCTGGGAGAGCGCCTGGATCGCACCCAGGAGGTCAGGGGTTCGAGCCCCCTCAGCTCCATACGTACGCAGCTGGTCGATAGTCGGTGAACCGGCGGTCGTGGCCGCCGCGTGACCGGCCGCCTTGGCACCACCCTCCCGTATATTGTCGCCCCATGAAGCCCGTGTCGTTCACGTACGCCGGCGCGGTCGCATCGCCGCTTCACGAAGTCTTCGAGCTCCTCACCGACGCTGCGCGCATGCCCAACTGGCTGCCGGGGTGCCGGGCGGTAACGCCGGGACCAGATCCGACCCGCAAAGGCACGCGCCATCGCATCCAGTTCGAGCGGCAAGGGCAGCTCGTGAATGCCGTGATCGAGATCATCGAGTATACGCCACCAACGGGCTACGGATGGATGGAAACGCGCGGGCGCGAAGGCGCCAAGACCTTCTTCGCCCTGCAATTCCAGGGCGCTACGACGCGGGTCACGATGAAGTACGTGTTCACTCCGGCCGGATGGCGCGCGTGGCTGCAGGTCCATTTGCATCGCCGCCATCATGCGCACGAGATGTTCGACCGTCTGCTGCAAAACCTCCGCAGGGCTTTGATCCGGAGAAACGAAGCAACGTGACCCTCTATATTCGCCCATGCTTTCGCTGACGTTTCTCGGCACCTGCGCCGCCCGCCCCACTGTCGAGCGGAATGTCGCAGCGGTCGCGGTCGAACGCGACGGCGAAACGCTGCTGTTCGATTGCGGCGAGGGCACCCAGCGCCAGATGATGCGCTACGGCGTGTCGTTCGCCCTCAGTGAGATCTACTTCACCCATTTTCACGCCGACCATTTTCTTGGTGTGATCGGATTGATTCGCACCTTTGGTCTCCAGGGGCGCGCAGAGCCGATGGTCCTATATGGACCCGTCGGAGCGAAGCGCGTGCTGTCGCAGGCGATTTCGCTCGGGGTCGAGCGCGTGCCCTTCGAAGTCCAGGTGATCGAGGTGAAGCCGGGCAACGTGCTGGGAGAAGGGGGAAGGGGGAAGCGGGAAGGGTATGCGGTCCATGTCTTCGAAACCGAACATGGCGGCGGATCAGTGGGATACGCAGTGCGAGAGCACGAGCGCTTGGGCCGCTTCGATCCTGAGCGGGCGCGGGCCGCGGGTGTGCCGGAAGGACCGCTCTGGGGAAAGCTGCAGCGGGGCGAGACCATCGAGACGGCCGACGGCCGGCGCGTTGCTCCGGAAGGCATCGTGGGCACGAAGCGCCCCGGTCGACTCGTGGTCTATACCGGCGACACCCGACCGTGCGCGAGCGTGGTCGACGCGGCGCAGGGAGCCGACTTGCTCGTTCATGAAGCGACGTTCGGCGAGGAGGAGAAGGAGCGCGCCCGGGAGACGCGGCATTCCACGGCGCTGGAAGCGGCCCAGGTCGCCCTGGCGGCGGGAGTGCGGCGCCTCGTGTTGACGCATGTATCGGCGCGGTATTCGATCTCCGCGGACGAGTTGGCGAAGGAGGCTCGCGCGGTGTTCACAGAAACGACGGTTGCGAAAGACGGCATGATGCTCGAGGTGCCGTTTCGGGATTAGAACACCTTCACGGTCAAGTACCGCCCCGGCCGCTCCCGCAAATCCGTCAGCAGCGCCGATAACGATGCGAGCGTCTCGTTCAAGTTCTTGTACAGCATCGTGTCGCTCGCCATCCGGCCCAGGGTGCCCTCCCCTTTGGTGATCTTGTCCAGCAGCTCGGTCAACGATGTGGTGGCGCGGCTGAGATTGGCGGAGAGTTGCGTGATGTTCGCGGTGAGGCTGTCGAGCCGCTTGCCGCTCGCCGCCGCTCCCTGTCGTCCCAGCATGGTGTCCACCCGCGCGAGCACGCTCTGCAGCGAGCGGAGCGTTTGCGTCGTCTGCTCCACGAGCGGGCCGTTCGACACTTCGGTGAGCGCGCGCATGCTGCGCTGCGTGACGATCAGCGTGTTGTGCAAATCGGCGCCGAGCTGACCGGGATCCAGATTCTTGTTGATGTTCGAGATGAGCTCGCTGGCGTTTTGCGCCGCCTTGGCCGCTACGGTACCCATGTCCTCGGCCGCGGAGCCGGGGATGGGGCGGTCACCCACCCAGAACTCGGGCTTCGATCCCGGGTTATAGTCCACGAATTTGGCGCCCAGAAAATCCGCCGACGCGATCACCGCCGTTGCGTCCGTATGGGGCCTGACTTCCGGTCCGAGTTGCAGCGTGACAACGACGCGCCCTACGCGGTCCAGATGGATCATCGCCACTCGCCCCTTGGCCACACCGGAGACGCGCACCGGATCGCCTTCCTTGAGCCCGGCAATGTCTCCGAACACGAAGTCCGCGCTCAAGCCGTGGGAGCTGAACGAGCGACCGGTGAGCCAGAACATCGCGATGGTGAACGCGACGAGGCCAGCGATGACCATCACTCCCACCGTGACTTCCTGCTTGTAGCTATCCATTCGCCGCCTTTTCTTCGGACTGGATCACCGCCATCTCGAGGTCGCGCTCCAGGAATTGCTGCACCGCGGGATCGCGTGAGGCGAGAATCTCTTCCGGTGTCCCGACCGCGCGAATCCTCGCCTGCCACAGCAAGGCCACACGATCGGCCACCCGGAACGAGCCACGGACGTCGTGCGACACGACCACACTCGTGACCCCGAGCTCGCTCTGCAGCCGTTCGATCAGCGCGTCGATGACATCGGCGTTCATGGGATCGAGCCCCGAGGTCGGCTCGTCATACAGCAAGTACTTGGGCTTCCCCGCGATCGCGCGCGCGATTCCCACCCGTTTGCGCATCCCGCCCGACAATTCCACCGGAAACTTCTGTCCCACCTCCGGCGCCAGGTTGACCAGCCGCAGGCATTCCCGCACGCGCTCCGTGCAGTAGGTCTCATCGCGGTACAGCGTGTCGTCGGTGATGCCGAGGCGGATGTTCTCGAACACGCTCATCGAGTCGAACAGCGCGCCATTCTGGAACACGTAACCGATCCGGCTCCGCAACTCGGCCAGCTCGTGCCGCTTGAGCAGCGGCACGTGCAGGCCGTCGACCACGACATCGCCCGAGTCGGGCCGGATCAAGCCGATGATGTGCTTCAGGAGCACACTCTTTCCCACCCCGGAAGGGCCGAGCAGGGCGACGGTCTCGCCGTCCTGGACACTCAGATTCACGTGATCCAGGACGACGTTCGTCGCGAACCGCTTCGAGACGTCCCGCAGCTCGATCATTGCCGCAGCAGGAGCTGCGCAAGCAGCGTGTCGAGGAAGAGAATCGTAACCGACGATGCCACGACCGCGACCGTGGTCGAGCGCCCCACGCCCTCGGCCCCCTGCTGGGTGTTGTACCCGATGTAGCACGGGATCAACGTCACCGCGGCCGCGAAGAAAAAGGCCTTGATCATCGAGTACCAGAGATCGAAGGGACGAAAATAATAGCGCGCCCCGTAGATGAAGTCCGCATTCGTAATGCCGATGGAAGATTTCAGCGCGATCCAGCCCGAGAAAAATCCCGTGACGTTGGCGAACATGGTAAGCGCCGGAATGACGAACAGGCCGGCGAGCACCCGTGGCAAGATCAGATGACTCACGGGAGAGCGACCGAGACTCTCGAGCGCGTCGATCTGCTCGGTCACGCGCATCGACCCGAGCTCCGCGGCATAGCGCGCGCCGATCCGGCCGGCCAGGATCAGCCCGGTGAGCACCGGTCCGAGCTCGAGAATGATCGACTCGACGATGACCGTGCCGTAGATGTAGAGGGGAACCGAGCCGGTGAACTGATAGCCGGCCTGCAGACTCGTCACCGCACCGGCGAATCCCGCCACGAGGAGCACGATCGGCAGACTGCCATAGCCGATCGTCATCGCCTGCTCGAAGGCGCGCGGCACATAAATCCGCCATTCCGCGAGGCCCCGAAACATGTCGGCCACGAGAAACGTGAAACGGCCCACGTGGCTCGCCGCATGGAGAGTCCACCGCCCGACGAGCCGTCGCAAGTCCAGCGTGTTCTCTGCCGCCTGCGCCATGGCATGTATCTTGGGTACCCATGCCAAGTAAGTCCACCCCTCGACGACCCGGAAGCGGGAAGGGGGAAGCGGGAACGGGAGCGCGGTTTCGACGCAAGCTGCTGCGATGGTACGCCAGGTCGGCGCGCGATCTACCATGGCGACACACTCGCGACCCGTATCGAGTGCTGGTCTCGGAGGTCATGCTGCAGCAAACCCAGGTGAGCCGGGTCGCGGAATACTATCCGCGGTTTCTCGAGCAATTCCCTGATCTCGCAACATTAGCGGCCGCCCCCGCGCGCGCGGTCCGCGAAGCATGGGACGGATTGGGATACTATGCCCGGGCGAGGAATCTCCACCTGCTGGCGAGAACCGTTACTCGTCGCCACGACGCCACGCCGGGCCTGTTGCCGCAGCAACCTGCGGAGCTCATGAAGCTTCCCGGGATCGGGCCATACACCGCGGGCGCGGTGGCGTGCTTCGCGTACGAGAAACCGGTACCCGCGGTCGATACGAATGTCGCGCGGGTACTACGACGCGTGTTCTACGACGATCGCGCGGTGACCATGCGGCGGATCTGGAGCACAGCCGCGAAGCTGGTTCCGAAGGACGGGAAAACCGCGTGGCGGTTCAATCAAGCGGTCATGGAGCTCGGAGCCGTGATGTGCCGGGCCCGAACGCCCAATTGCAAGCAATGTCCGGTGAGACAGGAGTGCAGGACGGGCAAGGCTGGACGCATAGACGCATAGCGGTGAACAGGTCGTCTGGCCTTTGCATTTCCTGTGACTGCTATCTAGTACCGGCCAAGCGTCGCGGCGAACAGCGCTATCAGCCCCAATGATCCCGCGACGGTCGCCGCGATAACCTGCCGTTTCCTGAGCCCGGAGAATCGTTCGGGCATCTCGCCTCTGGGATCGACTTCCAATCGGGCCAGGCGCGTGGCGGTCGGCATGCTGATGGTCACCGCCGCGATCGCGCCCAGCAGTCCCGCCCCCATCATGACGTTCAGCCAGGCCGGGACATCGCCGCCCGAATGCATGTATGGACCGGACAGGAGCAGCAGCACGCCGGACAGCACGACGCCGACCGCGCCCGGACCGACCAGCAGGCGTTGAACCGCGCCGATCAATCGATACGCCTTGAGGCGCTCGGCGGGCGCATAACGCTTCGCATTCACGCCCGCGACCATCGTGGCAATCCCGCCGCCGAGCCAGAGGGTGAAACCCAGAAAATGGATCAGGAGCCACAGCCCATACATCAGAGCCTCCCGCGCTGAATGCGTGCTAGCTGGCGATGGTCGCCGGAACCGGCTGTCTGCCTTCGAATCCATCCTCCAGCTCGTGCCAGTGCTCGATGCGCTCCTCACCGACCTTCCAGCACCAGAAGACCTCGCGCCCGTCCAGCGTCGCGTAGAAGTCCACGAGCCCCTGCTCGAATCCCTTGAAGATGCAGCCGATCTGCTCGAGCTCCTCCAGATACTCGTTGATCTCGCGCGCCACCAGCTCGATCTGCCGATGTAACTCGAGCTGCTCGGCCGATTCGCCCTGCTCCGGTCGCGACTGCGCCGCCGCGTACTCGTAGCGATACACGAGGTCCCGCCACTTGGGATAGAGACTGGTGATGTCGGCGACGATGCGCCGCACGAGGGGCAGCGTCCGGTTCGCTTCCGAGAGCGTGAAGTACTTACGTGCCATGAAGATGGTGTCCCGAGGCGTGACTCGCTGCCGTTCGGAGCTGCCGCTGGGCGGCCCGATATCCTGCCTCGAAGTACCTCCCCGACTGCCCCACCGCGAACGTCGCTTCCCGTTCCGCCACGGCCCGCACGACAACCAACGGACTGGCACTCGCCGGCCATTCCCGGATTGCGCGCTCGGTCTGGGCCGCCATCATGACGCGAATGGCCTCGCCGTGGGCACGAACCAGCGCCGGCACGGCTTGTGAGCTCGGGGTTTCGGGAGCGGCGCCTTCGTCGAACCCTGGGCCCACATCGACGGCGATCACCCGATCGGCGGGAATCGTGGCTGCCACGGGGAGTGGCAGCACACTCCGGAGCCCGCCATCGGCAAGCCGCCGACCATTGATTCGCGCCGGAACGAAGTAGAGCGGCAACGCGCATGACGCATACAACGCGTCGCGCAGCGGGACTTCCCCGGTTCCATTGCCCGCGCCAAACAGGATCAACTCCCCCGAATCCAAGTCCGTCGCGGTCACGGTCAGGGGAATGGCGAGCTGCTCGAACCGCTCCGCGGGCACGAATCGCGCGATCGTCGCCTCGAGCGCGGACCGCTTGAGCACGCTGTGCGCGAAGATTCCCCGGAACAGCGCGAGGCGGTCGAGCGAGGCGACGTCTTTCGGTGTCAGCGACCGGGCAATCCCGAGTACCGCCTCCGCGGTCTGTCCTGCCGCAAACGCCGCCCCCATCACGGCACCCATCGACGTGCCGACGATGTGAACGACCTCGACGGCTTCCTCCTCGAGCGCCTGCCACACCCCTGCGTGCGCAATCGCCTTCGCTCCGCCGCCGCCGAACACCACCACCACCCTCACCGGCACGCCACCCCGACACGTTCCGCCTGCCGCGTTCTATTCACCGTGACCTTGATCATATCTCCGGTCCATGACCCGGGACGCGCGCCGCTGGGCCGCGCGCTCGTAGCGACGCTGCTCGTCGGGCGTTTCGGGAACGATGGGCGGCACCGCGGTGGGCTCACCGCGCTCGTCGAGCGCGACAAACGTGAGATAACACGAGTTCGTGTGGCGTCGTTCTCCGGTCAGCACGTTTTCCGCGATCACCTTGACGCCCACCTCCATGGAGGTGCGACCCGTGAAATTCACCCGCGCCACGGCCGTCACGAGCTCGGAGACCCGAATCGGCTCGCGGAAGTTCACCTTGTCGACCGATACGGTAACGCATTGACGTTGGGCGTGCCGGATCGCCGCGACCGCGGCCACCCGATCCACTAACGAGAGAATGACGCCACCGAACACGTTGCCCATGGCATTGGCGTGCTGCGGCGTCATGAGCTCGGTCATCACGGATTCGGATTCGCGCGGATGGCGTCCCTGCATCGTCCCGGAAACTACACGGTTTATCGACTCGTGCGTTAGCTTAGGCCCGCTCATGCGACGCATCCGGTTTCCGCACCCGCTCACGTTGCTCGTCGGCTGCATCGTGACTGCCGCGGCGCTGAGCTATGCGCTGCCGGCCGGTGAGTACAACCGCGTCGCCGATCCCGCGACGGGACGCCAGGTGGTGGTCGCGGGCACGTTTCATCGTGTCCCGCAATCTCCCGTGGGATTCTTCCGTGCGCTCGTGGACGTGCCTCGCGGAATGGCCGACGCCGCGTCCGTGATCTTCCTCGTGTTTCTGGCGGGCGGGGCGTTCACGGTCGTCGATCGGACGGGAGTGCTCCGCGCCGGAGTCGATTCGCTCGCCAGAACGCTCGAGCGGCGCGAGTCCCTGGTGATTCCCGTGGTCGGGATCGCGTTTGCCACGGCGGGAGCGCTCGAGAACACACAGGAAGAGATCATCGCGCTCGTCCCGGCGCTGCTGCTGCTCACACGTCGCGTGGGCTTCGATCCGCTCGTGGCGATCGCGATGAGTATCGGCTCGGCATCGGTGGGCGCGGCATTCAGTCCGATCAACCCATTCCAGGTGGGGATCGCGCAAAAGCTCGCGCAGCTTCCCCTGCTCTCCGGCGCGGCCTTCCGGATCGCGTTTCTCGCCATCGCCGTCGCCGTTTGGATCGGCGGCACGCTGCGCTACGCGCGCCGTACCCGCGTGACGCCATCCGCCGGACCGCCGATACGGGAGGCAGCGGTTGCGTTGTCGGGAAGACGCCAGGCCGCCGTCCTCTTGACCGTCGTGGCCGGCTTCGGCGCGTTCGTGTGGGGCGTCATGCGCCTGGGGTGGGACTTCGATCAGATGTCCGCCGTGTTCTTCCTGATGGGTATCGTCGCCGGGTTGATCGGCGGCCTGGGCTTCGAAGGGACAGCCGGTGGGTTCGTCGAAGGATTCGCGTCGATGGCCTTCGCCGCAATGCTGATCGGTTTCGCGCGCGCCGTCTATGTCGTGCTCGCCGACGGCCACATCATCGACACCATCGTGAACGGGCTGTTCGCACCGATTGCTCATCTGCCCGTGGCGCTTTCCGCCGTGGGCATGCTGGCGGTGCAAACGGTCATTCATGTCCCGGTGCCCAGTGTCAGCGGCCAGGCCGTCCTCACCCTGCCCATTCTCGTGCCGCTTTCGGACCTGCTCGGCCTGTCGCGACAGGTAACCGTCCTGTCGTATCAATACGGGGCGGGGCTGTGCGAGCTGCTCACTCCCACGAATGGCGCACTCATGGCCATCATCGCGGCGACGGGCGTGCGATACGAGGGCTGGCTTCGGTTCGCGGTCCCCCTGTGGGCCACGCTGGCGGCGCTCGGCGTGGTGAGCATCGGACTCGCAATTTCTATTGGACTAAGGTGACGGGATCACAGGACTCGGAACTTGTTCATGTCAGGTACATCTTACGAGCTGCCCTCTCATAGGAGCAGCCATGTTCCGTACGGCCGTGCTCGTATCACTCACTGTCCTCGCCGCCGCGTCTCGTCTCCCCGGGCAGCAGAAGGCCCTCCCGGGTGACCGCGTTCGCGTGTTGGTTCGCAATCGCAGCGACACGGTGGTGGGACGCATCAACTCGGTTACGCAGGATTCGGTCATTCTCACGGCGTATGGGAATCGGCGGGCGGTCGCCAAGTCCGACGTCGCGCGCGTGGACATCAGCCGGGGCAGCAAGTCATACGTCAAGACGGGAGCGATGACCGGCGCGGCGCTGGGGCTCGTGGGTGGAGGCATCGGCGGGGGAATCAGTCATTCCAACTGCGACTCCGATTGCTTCTTTAGTAGCTCAGGCGCGGCGATCGGGGCGACCGCCCTGCTCTTCGGCACGGCCGGCGCGGCCGCCGGTGGATTGATCGGCGCCATGTTCGGCCACGAGGTATGGGAACCGGCGACGTTTTGAAGCCGCGCGCGGCAGCCTTCCTGCCGTTAAGCGCCCGCTAATAGTCTACGGGTCTGAGATAGAACTCGCCGATCGCCGTCTGGGACATCACGGCGACCGTGGGGAGTCGCCGTTTCCAGTGCGACGATTCCAGCCGCTGGCGAACAAGCTCGACCTCAGCGCTCGAAAAGCCGTGCGCGGCGATTTCCTCGGGCTTCAACCCGCGTAGCAGATAGTACAGGATCAAGTCCGCTTTGCGATACGAAATCCCAAAGTCGCCCTCATCGGTCTGACCCTGAATCAGATCGGCCGTCGCCGGCTTCTGGATGATGACTTCCGGAACGCCAACGTGGCGCGCCAGCTCCCAGACCTGAGTCTTGAACAGATCGCCCAGTGGGTTCACCGGCGGCGCATCGTCGGCATGCCATGTGAAGTATCCCAGCAGCCGCTCGGACTTGTTGCCGGTCCCCAGTGGCAACGCCGCGAGCTTGGCGGATTGATCGAACAGCACGATCATCCGTTCGCGAGCCATGACGTTGCCTTTCCGCGCCGGCGTAACGTCGCCCCCTGACTGCCTCAGGTAGCCGTCCACGGCCTCGCTGATATCCACCGTCATGCACTGGATGCCGAGCTGTTCGATCACGAGCTGCGCGTGGTCCAGACTCTCACGGCTCGACGTCCGGTACGGCATGCGGACCGCGATGACGTTGTCCGGACCGAGCGCCTGGGCGGCGAGAAATGCCGTGAGGGCGGAGTCGACGCCACCCGAAAGCCCCACGATTCCCTTCTTGAATCCCCGCCGCTCGACGACCTCATCGAGCAGAAAGCTGACCAGCCAGCGGCGCGCCAGCTCGGCATCAATGTGGAGCGGATCGCGGCTCGGCTCGACATGACCCGACACCGGAAGAGGGGAAGAGGAAAGGGGGACGGGGGAAGGGTAGGACGGTTTCTCGGCGGCAGGAGGATCGAACTTCACCGCCCTCGTCTTACCCTTCCCCCGTCCCCCGTCCCCCTTCTCCAGGTTCTTCACCAGGTGCGGGAGTACTGTTTCGAGATCGGCGAGGAGCGGCGCGTCCGCTCGCGCGCGGGTAATCTCGTCGAGATTCACGTCCACGATCATTACCGACTCTTCGAATAGCGCGCCGCGCTGCACGATTTCGCCCCACGGATCCACCACGACAGATCCGCCAGCGAATCCCTTCCCGCCCTCGAAACCGACCAGACTCGCGTAGGCCACGTAGAGTCCGTGCTCCTCGGCCATGGCGCGCAAGGTGCGCTCCCAGCGCAACACGCTGGTCGGGAGGCGGATGCCGACCTCGTCCGTGCCCTCCGTCATCCCGGCCTTCGGCCCTGTGCCGCGGGCCGGTGATGCGCTGGGAAGCAGAATGAGCTGAGCCCCATCGAGCGCCGCGGTCGTCGCCGCGATGGAATGCCACGCGTCCTCGCAGATCAGAATCGCAGCGCGTCCCCAGCGGGTATCGAACGCACGGATATCGAGGCCGCGCTCGACAAACCGACCCTCGTCGAAGACCCCGTAGGTGGGAAGAAAGACCTTGCGATGGATGTGCGTGATGGAGGGATCGGCAGGACCCAGGGAGGCGAACAGGCACGAGTTGTAATAGCGATTCTGAAACAGCTCATAGAATCCCACTGCGACGTCGATGGAACGACCCTGATACCGGGCGCTGAGATCGCGGAGCAGCGTCCCGGCGGTCACCGCGACTTCGCGCACGCCACCTTCGACGAAATAGCCCGAGGTCGCCGTTTCCGGGAACAGCACGAGATCCACCGCGGGCTCGAGTGCCGCGGCTTGATTCACCACCGCCACGATACGGTCGAGATTAGCGGTGTACTCGCCCTTCCGGGGCTTGATCTGGGCAATCGCCAGACGAGGCATGGCGGGAAAGATAGAGCAGCCGGCAAGCTTTCGTGGTAAGGTTATTCGCGCAAATGATCTGGTACATCACCGCGTTCGGCATCATCGGCACACTGGCTCGCTACTTTCTCCAAGGCTGGTTGCAACGCCGCTCCGGCCTCATCTCTTTTCCGATCGGCACGCTTAGCATCAACCTGGTCGGCTCGTTCATCATCGGGTTCGTCATTCGATTCGCCACGGGCGCGATGGTGATTTCTCCCGACCTGCGCGCCGGATTGACGATCGGGTTTTGCGGCGCCTTCACGACCATGAGCACCTTCAGCTACGAGACGATGCAGCTGCTGGGCGATGGGGAGTATCTCCTTGCGGGACTCTACATGGCCGGCAGCATCATTGGATGTTTGGCCGCGGTGATGGCGGGTACGCAGCTCGCCGCCAAACTGCTGTAGGGAGGAACCATGCACCACCGCTTCAAGGGCGAGCGCACACTGATGCGCATCTTTATCGGCGAGAACGACAAGTACGATGGCCAGCCCCTATATGAGGCGCTGCTCAAGACATTTCGTCAAAAGGGGCTCGCGGGAGCCACGGTGCTCCGGGGGGTCGCGGGCTTCGGGGCAAGCAGCCGAATCCATACCGACAAAATTCTGCGACTGTCGCTCGATTTGCCCCTCATCATCGAGATCGTCGAGACCGAAGAGGCGATCCAGCACATCCTCCCGGATCTCGATCGGATGATCGGCGGTGGCTTGATCACGCTCGAGCGGGCGCGCGTCATCATGTATCGTCCCTCCAATGTGCGGGAGGATGAGCGTGAGCTGCACCGCATCGAGGGCCTTGATCCCGAATAAAAAAGGAGACGGCAGTTACGCCGTCTCCGGTTCTTCCGTCGTGCTAGTTCCCTCTAGCGCCTGCCGCCCCGGCCTCCGCCCCCCCCGCCCCCGCCCCCGCCACCGCCGCGTCCACCAACTCCAGCTCGGGAGCCAAAGCCGCCACCAAAACTGCCCCGACTCACGCTACCGCGGGCGCCGCCTCCTGCAAAGCTCCGTTGCGAGCCCTGAGCAAAACCGCCGGCCCGATAACTCGGACTGGCACCCGACACCCGTCCGCCGCGATTCGGAGCGGGGGCCGAGAAACCGCCCCCGAACCCCCCGGCCCCGCGACTCATGCGGTTCGCGCTTCCGGAGTTGGTGAACGTGCGAGGCGCGTAGCTCGCGCCACCGCGACGCAAGCCGGCGGAGCCAACTCCGCCGCCCTGAGTGAACGATCTATCGCTGGGGCGAATATTGGGGCGCGCGTACGCGGCGTTGGGACGCGCGTACGACACGTTGGGACGTGCATATGAACGCAGGCCGTTGATCGATACGCTGTTCGCGGACCGCGAGTACCCGCTGTTCGACGGTACCGTGACGCGGGTCGAAAGATTGGTCGGAACGCGATTACGCGTTGCATAAAACGTCCCGGACGTTACCCGTAGTCCGGGCTGCCCACTCGACCAACCCGCCGTTCTCACGCGACCGGCGTACAATCCACCACCGAAGGGGTAACGGCTGCTGCCGTAATAGCCGCCGTACCGGTAATAGGCATATCCGCCGCCGCCCCACGGGTAACGGTATGGGCGATAGTAGTGCGGGTGATAGTAGCCCCAGTAGGGGTAACCGACCCCGATGAAGGGGTACCCGTAGTAATAGGGCGACCACCACGGACTGTACCAGTAAGGATATCCGTAGGTGATGCCAAATCCCCAATACGGGTAGCCAAACCCAACGCTCAGCCCGACCGACGGAGCCGGCGCATCGTAGCCGGGATAATCCGATTGCGAACCGTCATACGCCGCCTGCTGGGATGTCGTGTAACTAAAGGCGTCGTATTCGAAATGCTGGCCACCGGCCATCGTCTGCACGATGCCCACGAGCGCCGCTTCCGGATCACTGCCCAGCTGCACGTTGTCGAACGCGCGGTAATCCCAGTGGTCGTCTTGCACGTATTCGTCGAACGAGAATTCACTCGGTGACCATGCCGCCAGCACGATTCCCTGGCCGGACCGATCGGCAACCGTGAAGGCCTCGCGGTCGCCGGGACCACGAATCTCCATGTCCTTGTCGCCGGAGACGAAATTGTCCATGCTCGGGTCGAACGGGAACAGGACGCGCACTTTGCCGCTCGGGTCGGCGTGCAGCACGACCACGTAGCCGTCTTCGGCCGTATGGATCCCCACCCGGACGCGATCACCGCTCGCGAGATCGCGATCGGGATTGATCCAGACCTTGATCGGCGGGGTATCGGCGCGCCGCGCCGTCGAAGCGGCGCGAGGACCCGGCGCGGAGACTGTCAACGCGAGTGTGAGGGCCAGAATCATCGTGAACTCCCTTCACCTGCCGGAACAGCACATTATGCAGGACAACCGATTCTACTCAAGAAACATACCGTTTCGCGCCAAGGTTCGCGCGGCGACATTACGTTGCAAAAAGGCAACGGGGCGGGGGCGTGTGTCCTGTGGCGGGTACACTGTGTCCATTGATTCGGACGGTAACCGAGGTCGTTCGTTAACATGGCATCAAGCGACACACTCGTTACCGCCCTGAACGGCGTCGTGAATGCGCGGGAGCCATTCCCCTGGCTGGCCACGGGAGGGCAGCCGGGAATCGAGCATTTGGGGTCGCTCCGCCGGGCGGGGTGCGATGCGGTCATTGATACGCGGGACCCCATGGAGCCGCAGCCCTTCGATCCCTCGGTAGCGGCACAAAACGCGCACCTCACATACATCAATATTCCCGTGCCGCATTCGGCCCCCGACGACGCCGTGTTCGAGCGAGTGCGCTCCACTCTGACGGCTCTGCACGGGGAGGGGAAACGGGTCTTCGTCTACTGCAACTCCGGCAATCGCGTGGGAGCCGCGCTCATTCCTTACTTCATGCTCGAGCTCCGACTGACCGATCAACAGGCAACCGCGAAGGCGATGGAGATCGGGCTACGGAGCGCCGAGCTGCTCGAGGCGGCGCTCGCGTACGTGAGGAGGGTCAGGGATAGCGATGCCAGTACATCCGCATCTCGCTGATCTTGCCGTCCCGGGTTTCGCAGAACAACGCGCCCCGTGCGTCGGCCCAGTCGCCGGTCCGGCGGCGGCGGTAGGTACAGCGGAACTCCGTGGCAAACCACGGTCCGGCGCTGTAGATCTCCCCCGACTTGAACGACACATCAGCCTGGTTGGCGGGAACGTCCTGCCAATAGCTCCGGATCTCCGCCTGCCCGCGGGAGGGATTGCTGAACGGTGTTTCGAAGAACACGGCGTCGGAGGTGAACACGGAGAGCATCGCGTCGATGTCGCCGCGCTCCCACGCACCACCAAACGTGTCCACGAGCTCCCGATAGCCGCCGTTCATGCGGGCCAATATAGCCCAGAGATCCATTCGTCACGTTGACGCTGCGATCGTCCGTGCCGTTGCGAGCGTTTGTCGGTGTGCTCGTGGCTTTCGTCCTGGCCGCGCCGCTTCGCGCGCAAACGCGCGGCCCCTCGCCCGGCAACGAGACCACGATCACGGGGTGGGTCATCGATCTCAATTGTCAGGCAGCGGCGGGTTTGTCAGGGCCGGCTCACAAGCGGTGTGCGCAGGCCTGCGCCAAGGCGGGCGTCCCGCTCGCGATTCTGGGTGACGACGGGACGATTTACCTCCCGGTGAGCTCGAAACCCGGAGACCCGCAGAACTCACGGCTCTCCCAATTCGCGGAGGCGCGGGTCACGGTCAAGGGAATCCATCGCTACGCGAACGGTCTTCACACCATCGAGATTACGTCCGTTGCGGGCGGGAGCGGCAGCTGACGTGACGTTGCGCGGCCCAATCGCCGCGTTCGCGGCACTGGCTCTAGTCGCTGGTGCCTGTCGCATGCGGTCCCCGCCGCGGCTCACCCTGTTGTTCCTGGGTCGCACCCCCGCCGCCTCCCTCTTCGACTACTCCTGGGCCGCGGATCCTGACTCGAGCCGAATCGTGGCATTCGACGGCGCGCTCCGTCCGAGCCGCGTCGTGCGGAGCGAGCGCCTCGCGACGCCCGTCGCGGTCGCGGCACTGGGATCGGAAATCCTCGTCACCGAGCGCACGGGGGAAGCCGTCGTATTCGACACCTCGGGGCGAGCGCTGCGCGAGTGGGACGGGCCCGATCTCACGAGCGTGTATGCGACGGCGGCCGGCCGGATCATCAGCGCGCGCTCTCCTTACGACATCCATTTCGCCGCGGAGCCGGACACGGCGCCGTTGTTGCGCTCGCTCGACACGCTGGGGCGCGTCGACGGCCGCATCGGCACGGTCTCCATGCCGACGATGCCGCTCCTGATGCAGCTGACGAACGCGGGGGCGGTCGCGGGAGGGCCGGGTGGCGAAGTGTATTTCGCGCCGCTAACACGTGACGCCGTCATCAAGTTCGATCCCACCGGCGCCGTGCGGTGGACTGCTTCGCGCAAACTGTTCGCGATCGAAACGAGCCCCACGATTCGCATCGTGAACGGTCGTACGAGAGGCCGAACGATCGACGCGCGCTATGCCATGGTGAATGTGGCGCTCAATCTCGGACCGGACGGCCGTCTGTACGCACTCGGTGGGAACGACTCGTCGGCGACCCGGCTGCGTCTCGACGTGATCGACACGGGCTCAGGGGCAGTGGTCGCGACGTATCCGCTCGGCCCCGCCGAGGACGCGATCGCCGTCGATCGCAAGGGGACGGTCGTGCTGCGCAGCACAGTCGCCCTGCTGGCGCGCGTTCGAAGTTCAGAAGAGCGGCTCGTGCCGCCTCCCTTTCGATTGCCGACGGTCACAGGAGACACGGTCTCTCTGGCGAGTTACCGTGGCCGGGTGACGCTCGTGGACTTCTGGGCGTCGTGGTGCGAGCCGTGCCGCGAGGAATTTCCGCATATGGCCGAGCTGTATCGGGAGTTCCCGGCAGAGTCGTTTGGAATCGCCGCCATCTCGGAAGACGTGAACCGCAGTGACATGCAGCGGTTCGTCGCCGACTACCGTCCCCCGTTTCCGGTCTTGTGGGGGGCGGGAAAGATGAAGGAGGCCTATCATTACCGCGGGCTTCCCTACTCCATCTTGCTCGACACCCGGGGTCGGATCATCGAACGCATTTTCGGCTTCGGTGGTCCGAGCGAGTTCGAGCGGTTGCGGGAAACTATTGCAAATGCGATCAGAAATCCCTAGCGTGTACCGTGCATCCGCGGGAGCCCGCTGACACGTTTGCGCCGATTCCCGTCGTGATCGATACCGATCCGGGAATCGACGACATGCTTGCCCTGCTGCTCGCGCTGAATTCCCCCGAGATCATGGTTCGCGGAATCTCGGTTTCGTACGGCAATACCACGGTAGAAAACGCGTTTCGCAACGCCGTGGAGATTCTCCGCCGCGCGGGGAAACGCGTGAGCCTCGGCATCGGCGCGCGCCGCCCGCTCGAGCGGGCCGTCGTTCCTGCCAGTGAGACCCATGGCGCGTCGGGAATGGGGTACGCTCCGGTGCCGGCGGCCGGAGTGATCCTCGATTTCATGCGCCCGCTCGAACGAATCCTGGCGGAACAGCCCGAACCGGTCACGCTCGTCACCCTCGGCCCGCTCACGGGACTCGCGTTGGCATTGCGCAGCGATCCCGAGCTCATCCGAGCCAAAGTCAGGCGGCATGTCGCGATGGCCGGGAACTTCGCCGCGAAAGGCAACACCACCCCCTACTCCGAGTTCAACGCCTGGTGTGATCCTGAAGCACTATCCTTGGTGCTCCAGGCCGAGCTGCCCACCGACCTCGTGCCGCTCGACGTCACCCGAGAGTTCGCTCTCTCGGCGTCCGATGTGAGCCGGCTCGGAGGGGCCGAGGGGGACAATGCGCGGTGGATCGTCGAAGCGCTGCGTTTCTACGTCGAATTTCACCGCGAGTACGAACGGCTCGACGGCTGTGTCGTGAATGACGTGCTGGCCGTGGCGGCGCTGCTCGATCCTGAAGCGCTGTCGTTCCAGTCGACCCGCGTGGCCGTCGACCTCGAAGACGGAGAGTCGCGGGGGCGGACCAGAATGGCGTCCGAAGGCTCCCTCGCACGCGTGGCGCGGCAGCTCGATCGCGATCGCGCCCGCGCCCTGCTTTCGGATCGCGTCTTCAGCTGGGCGGCGAGCTCGTTACCACGACCGGTGCTCGTACCCGAGATGGCGCGCGTTTGACCGATCTTCCGAGAAAAGTTGCGGTCATCGGGGCCGGTGAAATCGGCTGCGGGTGGGCGGCACTCTGCGCCGCCGCTGGTTGGCCGGTCACCGTGTTCGATGCCAGCGCGAAGAGCCTCGAGCGGGCCACTCACGATGTGCCCCGGCGAGCCCGAGCCCTCGTCGCGCTCGACCGTGCTGCGCACGGGATCGTGGAGCGCGGATTGCTCGAATTCAAGCAGGGTCGCAGCCTCCTCCAGTCGGTGGGCGATGCCGACTGGGTGATCGAGGCCATTCCCGAGGAGCTCACCGCCAAGCAGAAGCTGTTCGAGTCCATCGACCAGGTCGCGAACCCGCAGACCCTCGTGACCAGCTCATCTTCCGGGCTCGCCCCCGCCACGTTGTTCGCGCGCTGCCGCCGGCAGGTGCGCTGTCTCGTCGCGCACCCGCTCAATCCCCCCGAGCTCGTGCCACTCGTCGAGGTGATTCCGAGCGAGCACACCGGGCCCGAGTGGGTCGCGCGGGCGCGCGACTACCTGACCGCTCTGGGGCGGATGCCGATCGTCATTCAGAAAGCGGTACCGGGGTACGTGGTGGGTCGTATCGCGGCGGCGGTGTGGCGTGAGTGCGTGGACCTGGTGCTGACGGGAGTGATCGACGTCGAGCAGCTCGACAGGGCCGTTTCGCTTGGCCCCGCCCTGGGCTGGGCCGCCGCCGGCCCCCACCTGACCTATCACCTCGCCGCGGGGGAGGGCGGGGTGAAGCTCTTTCTCCAGCGGCTCCTGGCGAGCTTCGAAGCCTGGTGGAGTGATCTCGCGACGTGGCATCAGCTCGCACCGGAGCAGCAGCGAGCGCTCACGCATGCAATCGAACGTGCCTACCACGGCCAGCTCGCGGCACGCGGCACCGACCGGGATGGCAAGCTCGCGGGACTGCTGCAAGTCCTCGAAGGCGACTAAGGCTTACCCGCGGGCGGCGAACACCGCACCATCAGGACAGGCACGAAGGTCTTGTGCCGGAGCGCGCTGGCCACACTGCCCCGCACCATGTCGTTCAATCCCCGATGGCCGTGCGTGGCCATGGCGATGAGATCGCACTGCTCGCGCGCCGCCACCTCCGCGATCTCGTCGGCGGGATCACCCGCCGCGAGCACGGCGTCGACGTCGTACCCATCGCCGCGCAGCTCCGCCGTGCGGCGCTCCAGGTAAGCGCGGTCGGCGCGCATCTCCTCCGATTCCCGCAGGTCCAGCTCGCGCATGTTGCGTGCAGCCCACCCGTCCGCCACGTGAATCAGGAGCAGGGTGGGCCGGCCGCAGGCGCGCGCCAACCGCCGGACGTATTGCAGAATGGTCTGATCTGACGGCGAGTTCTCGAGTGGAACGAGAATGCGCGTGTACATCAGCTCACGGAAGGAGCGACGGCCTGAACGATGAGCCACACATTGAGAAGGGCGATCAGTACCGCCACCGCGTAGGAGAGCGCTTTCAGCCAGAGCGGGTTCACGAATTCGCCCATCTTGGTCCGATCCGACGTGAAGCGCACGAGTGGGAACACCGCAAACGAGAGTTGCACGCTCAGAATGACCTGACTCAACACCAACAGCTTCGCCGTGCCGGTCTCCCCGAAAAAGATAGCTGTCAACACTGCCGGCACAATCGCAATTACGCGTGTGATGAGCCGTCTCACCCAGGGCCGGAGCCGGATGTCGAGAAAACCTTCCATCACGATCTGCCCCGCCAGCGTCCCCGTGAGCGTCGAGTTCTGCCCCGACGCGAGCAGCGCCAGCGCGAAGAACGTGCTGGCGCCGGTCACGCCAAGCAGCGGCGTCAGCAGACGATACGCGTCCTGGATCTCGGCGACCTCGTGATGCCCGGAAACGTAAAATGTCGCGGCGGCCACGATCAGGATCGCCGCGTTGATGAACAACGCGAGCGTCAAAGCGAACGTGCTGTCCAGGAACGCGAATCGGACGGCCATGCGGCGGCCCGCGACGGTTTCGTCGTAACGCCGCGTCTGCACGATCGAGGAGTGCAGATACAGGTTATGCGGCATCACGGTCGCGCCCAGGATGCCCATGGCGATGTACAGTTTCTGCCGGTCTTCGATCAGTGACGCGTTGGGAACCGCCCCCGCCAGGATGTCGGACCAGACCGGATGCGAAATGATGATCTCGAAAATGAAGCACCCCGCAATTGTCGTGATCAGCGCGATGACGAGCGCTTCGAGCAGGCGGAACCCCTTGTGCTGGAGAAACAGCACGAGCAGCACGTCGAGCGCCGTCAGTACCGTTCCCACCACGATTGGAATTCCGAACAGGAGATTGAGCGCGATGGCCGAGCCGATCACTTCGGCAAGATCGCAGGCGGCGATCGCGAGCTCGCAGATCACCCAGAGGGCGAAGCTCGTGCCGCGCGAGTAGTGATCCCGGCACGCCTGCGCTAGATCGCGGCCGGTGACGATGCCGAGTTTGGCCGCGAGCCCCTGCAGCAGAATGGCGAGCAGGTTCGATATGACGACCACCGAGAGCAGCGCGTACCCGAAGCGAGAGCCGCCGGCCAGATCGGTGGCCCAGTTGCCCGGATCCATGTAGCCGACCGCCACCAGGTAACCCGGACCCGCGAACGCGAGCGCCTTGCGCCACCAGGCAACCTGGGGAACGGGGATGGTGCGATAGACTTCGGCAAGGCTCGGCGTGAGCCGCGGGTGACGCCACCCCGGCTCCTGCACGGTTGCCGGGACCCGCACGCCTTCTACGCTCACGCGATCCGCTCGCGACACCACAGCAGCAGCGCGAGCTCCCGGCCGACAACCCGCGACTCTCCTGTCCGCAAGCGCACGATGGTGGGTCCATCGAACGGCTGTCGCTCGGCCACTACTATGGCGGCGCCCGGGATGAGTCCCTGCTCGGCGAGATACCGCAGCTTGGCGGGGTCTTCCGTCCCAACCTGTCGCAGCTCGAGCTCGACTCCGGGCGCCGCATCGGCGAGCGACGTGAACACGGCTTCCTCGATGTCGCCCGTCGCGGTGGGAATCGGTGCTCCGTGGGGATCGTAGCGTGGGTCGCCGAGCGCCCCGGCCATCCGCTCGATCAGCTCGTCCGACACCGCATGCTCCAGCCGTTCGGCTTCGTCATGCACGCTGTCCCAGTCGTAGCCGAGCTGCTGGATGAGATAGACTTCGAGGACCCGATGGCGGCGAATCATCTTCAGCGCGGCGCGTCGGCCCTGGGCGGTGAGCTGCACGCCTCGGTAGGGGACGTGTTCGATCAGTCCCGCCTCGGATAGACGCTTGATCATCCCGCTCACTGACGGCGCCGAGACGTCGAGGTGCGCCGCGATCTCGCTGGTCGCGGCGAATCCCCCTTGAGCCGAGAGGTGATAAATGACCTTCAGGTAGTCTTCTACGGACCGGGTGAGCGCCGGCTCATGAAGTAGCGCGTTCATGCCGTTTTCCCCTGCCGGAAAGGCGCGAAAGACCGGAGAGCCTTGAAGCGCTATTTAGCGGCGGTTAAATGACTTCAGGCCCATTATACTGGTGAGTTAGTCTAAACTAAACATCGAATGCTGTCAACCAAATCCACAACTTTTGAATGCCATATATTAGGGCAACTATATACTTGACGAACCCGGTTCATTCTGATACCTTTACTGAACAAAGAACTTAATGGA
>DATIWU010000003.1:0-10788 GCA_035519195.1 Gemmatimonadales bacterium | reverse complement strand
CGTTGTACCCGTCAGACCAGTGGCGGACGCTGTCAGCGTGTAACCGGTGCCTGCCGCATTCAGACTCAAGGTCGAGAACGTCGCCACGCCGCTTGCCGCAGCCACCGTCTTGGTCCCCGCGAGAGTGCCACTCGCGGGGTTGGTCCCGATCGCCACCGTGATGCCGGTAGTGGCGGTCGTCACGGTGTTGCCCTGGGCGTCCTGGACCGTCACCTGCACCGCGGGCGTGATCGCCGCCCCGGCGGCCACGTTGCCGGGCTGCACGGTGAAGACGAGTTTCGCTGCCGGCCCAGCGGTAATGTTGAATGCGCTACTCGTAGCTGCGGTGAGGCCGGTCGCGGACGCGGTGAGCGTGTAGCCGGTGCCTGCCAGGTTCAGGCTCAGGGTCGAGAAGGTGGCGACGCCATTGACCGCGGCGACCGTCATCGTCCCGGAGAGAGTCCCGCTGGCGGGATTAGTCCCGAGTGCCAGCGTGATGCTAGTGGTGGCGGTCGTCACGATGTTGCCCTGGGCATCCTGTACCGCCACTTGCATGGCGGGCGAGTTCGCCGCGCCGGCGATCGCATTGCTGGGCTGCACGGTGAAGACGAGCTTGGCCGCGGGTCCAACGCCAGTCGGCTGGACCGGCCCCGAGGTGCTGCTGCCAGAGCACCCAGCGAGCGCGACACCACAGAGCACGACGCCCGCCCAGAAACCGCCATGCGCTAGATTTCCCTCACCGCGCTGCTGGGCACGGCACTGATGGCGTCGGGTCATCGTCGAACCTTGAGTGACGGGAGACAATCGCGGCACATGATGCGTCCGCGCTGCACGCGAACGCTCCAGTCTGCTACTCGGACGGCAGCGGGGATATCGCCCGAAGTGATCAGCTAGCGGGTGAGAAGGGACACACCTTGAAAGACGTACCCTTTTCGGGGTAGAGATCGCCCCACCCCTGGCGTTATCACGGAGAGACGTTTCACACGCCCGCGCGACCCGGGATGATCACGGTGATCGCCGCAGGCTGTGAGTTCCGCTGTGAGTTTGTTCGCGAGTGTCAGGAGATCACCACTCGTCAACTCCGCTTGATCCAAGAAGGAAGGAAAAAACGACGACAATGAAAATGGCGGCAAGCTTCGACCGCCTTCATTGAATTGCCAAATAGAACGACTGATCTCCTCGCACGATCGTGAACACGATCGCGTCACCCGCGGCTTTGACCACGGCCGAGAATTGCGACAGCGTGGTCACGGGCTGGCGATTCACCGACGTGATGATGTCCCCCTGCCGTAACCCCTCCTGATACGCTGCGCTGTTCGGGGCGGCGTGCTCGACCTCGATTCCCGACACCTCCCCATTGTCCGCCGGCTCTGTGAGCGTCCCGAAGGTCACTCCCGCCAGACGATCGTCGAGCGAATCGCCGGAGATTTGCTCCGCCACCGCCGTGGCGAGAGCCGTGGTGAAGGTCAGCGGCTTCCCCTCGCGCATGGCCTGGATCCGAATCGTCTCGCCCAGCTGGCGCAATCCGATCTTGGTCCGCAGGTCCGCGGCGCCGCGCACCGGAACACTGTCGATCGCCGTGATCACGTCCCCCGCCTTCATGCCGGCTTTCGCCGCCGCGGAGCCGGGCGCCACTCTCGAAACCAGCGCGCCGGTGTTCACACCGAGGTGCAGCGCGCGCGCGATTTGCGGCGACACGTCCTGCGCTTCCACGCCAAGCTGGCCGCGCTCGATCCGGCCGTGCTTGATCAGCTGCTGCATCACGCCGCTCACCATGTTGATCGGAATCGCGAGCCCCACGCCCACGTTGCCGCCACTGGGCCCGATGATCGCCGTATTGATGCCCACCAGCTCGCCATCGAGATTGACGAGCGCGCCGCCCGAGTTGCCGGGATTGATCGACGCGTCGGTCTGAATGAAGTCCTCGTAGCCCTCGATGCCGAGCCCGCTGCGGCCTTTGGCGCTCACGATGCCGTAGGTCACGGTCCCGCCCAATCCGAACGGATTGCCGACCGCGAGCACGAAATCACCCACCTTCAACCCATCCGAATTTCCGAGCTTCAATTCACTAAGCCCCGTGCCCGAGACTTGCAGCACCGCGATGTCGGTCGCCGGATCGGCGCCGGCGATCTTGGCGTCGAGCTCGCGGCCGTCGGACAGATCAATCGTGATGCGGTCGGCGTTCTGGATGACGTGGTTGTTGGTGACCACGTAGCCGTTCTTCGCATCCACGATCACGCCCGAGCCAGCGGCATGGAATTCCTGCTGCAGCGGCTGGCGCGGCGCGCCGAAGAACTGGCGGAAGAACGGATCGTTGAACAGCGGGTTCGCCGACACGGTCATCTTGCCTTGAACCGCCACGCTCACCACCGCGGGCGCGACCTGCTGCACCACCGGCGCCAGCGTCGGCACGGGAGGACGCGCACGGCTTGCCGGGGCAGGGGGCGGAGGCGCTGGCTTGGTCTTGGTGCCCTGGGCGTGAAGCTCGAACAGCGCTGACGAGGCGAGCAGCAACGAAAGAATGGCGCGGCGCATACCCCTCCTCTGGAAGACCCGTGATTTCCCGTACTCCGCCGGTCGACGGCAATCTACGCAGCGGCACCAGACTGGAACGTAGCTCGTGCCCAAAGGAACGAGGAGCGTTTTCCAGCTTGTGGCGGTACAACCGGGCAGGGCGAAAGGACCCGCATGCGGCCGTGATCATCGCCCAGCCAAGCGATCAAGTTGAAACGCTCGGCCAACAGCGGGCATCCCTCGCCCGTACGTAAGTGAAACGATGGCAAGGAGTCGAATATGGTGAAGCACGTGGTGTGGATGGGGCTACTCGTGGCGGCGGCTTCGTGTACGACGGTGGCTCCGGTTAGCGCTCCCGCCAGCTATATCTCGTCGAAGCAGCCCCACACGGTGTGGCTCACGAAGGCGAACAAGTCGGTCGTGAAGGTGGATGGGCCTCGGATGCTCGGGGACACGGTGATCGGGTCGGTGAACGGCGACTATACCGAGATCCCGCTTAACGAGGTCACGCGCGTGGCCGCCGTCGAACCCGCCAAGGGCAAGACGATCGCGGCCGCGGTGGCCGGTGGCGCCGTGACTGCCGCCGCGCTGGTCGTCATCTTCTCGCACAGCGGGAGTGGCAGCGCTGGCGGCATCGACACGCAGGCCGATACGATGACGCTGGGGAGAAGCTTCTAGTAAGGCGCACGCGGATCCCGGAACGCGTTCCGCGTTCCGAGCTCCGCGGTGATTCAGCGGTTCGCCAACGCCCCGTAACTCGTCTGTCTGAAGATCGAATCGGCGAGCGCCATGGAGCGCGCCGAGAGCTGCGGGTTGCGCGTTTTCACCGCTTCGCCCAACGCCTGGTAGATCAATCCATACAACGCGGGAATGCCTTCGGATGGCCGATCGAGCCAGCCGCGCGGCCGGACGCGCGCGGCGGCGTGGCCGTGATACACGCCGAACAGCAGCGCCTCGGTGCGCGGCAGATTGAAGAACCCCAGCTGCCCGACCGGAGCGATCGAATCCGATGGCTCGACCGTCTGGTAGTGCAGCTTGCGCGCGAACCCCTGGCCTTCGAGATAGTCGCCCAGTCCCAACTGGTCCGCGTATCCGCCCACGGTGCGTGAGAAGTAGATCGGACGCCGCCCCTGCTGATCCTTGATCGCCTGAAGCACGACGATGTCCGCCCGCTCGAGGTAGGGACGACCCAAGACCTGCGGATCGAGCGTGGTGGTAATGGTGCCCAGCTTGACGCTTGTCTTATTCTCCAGCACGTAGTACGGCTGGAGCGACGCGAGCTGCTGGTCGGAGAAGCTCAGCACCGGCCCCGTGGGCTTGAACCAGGCGCGGCCGCGGTAGATCGCGGGCGCATTCGCCGAATCGAACGGGAACACGGGACGACGCTGCATCTGCCGCAGATACCAATCGGTGTTGCCGAGCGACAGGTTCAGCACGACGACGTCCTTGCGAATTCCTTCGACTTCCTGCCCGTACCACAGTGGGAAGGTGTCGTTGTCGCCCGCCGTGATCAGCACGCCGTACGGCTCGACCGACTGCAGCATGTCGTACGCGAAATCGCGGGCCAGCGTCTCGCCGGCGCGTGAGGCCGTCAGGTAGTTGCCGAGCAGGGGCACGAGCGAGATCACGAGCACCGGCGTCGCGAGCCACCAACGCCGTTCCAGAGCGGGCACGCGCGGGCGGAGCGCTTCTTCCACCCATTCCATGAACGTGGCCAGCCCGAGTCCGACCCAGATACCCCACAGCGCGTACGACGCGATGTAGAAGTAGTCACGCTCGCGCACTTCGCGGGCGAGCTGTGGCCGGTCGGGATACTCCGAGAACCCGTATTTGAAATTGAGATAGAAAATCAGAATCAACGTGAGCGTGAACATCAACGCGGTCATCGCGAGCGCCGAGCGACGGTCGGCTTTCCAGTGCCGCCACGCGCCCAGGAGCCCGATGCCGCCGAAGATCACGGCCAGGCCGCTCTGAATTCCCGGCGTGAAATCGCGGCCCCACTGCCAGCTGAAATACTGCACCCACATCCCGATCTGGGCGATGAACGTGGCCTGGCGCTCGGTGACGGGCGGTTTGCCGTACTGCTCGCGATTCAACACCGCTTTCAAGGCCTCCCACGTGGTGGGCTCGCCTTCGTTGATGGCGGGATAGAAATGCGCGCGGATCGGCAGGAATGCCCAGACGCTCACGCCGATGATGGCCACGCCGAGCACCAGGCCCGCGAACAGCAGGTGCCGGGTGCGCTGCGCGGCCCACGCGGCGAGCGCGAGGATCACCAGCGCGCCGACCCGGATCGCGGCTCCATGCGGATCGCTGAATGCCAGGAACACGAGGTAGGCGCCCAACAGGACGAACCCCGTAACGATCAACCGAATGAGATGCTCCTGCACCGGCTCTTCGGTGATCAGGTACGCGAGCACGGCCGGCGCGGCGAGCAGGCCCATCAGGTGATTGGTCGCCGTGAGCGCGAGCAGGTAGACGATCAGCAGCAGATAATGATCGCGGCGATCGGCGGTACGCTGGTCGCCCCAGCGCACCACGAACCACAACACCAGCGCGATCGAGGCCAGGCTGACCGTGTAGACCTTTTCGTTCACGACCGACTGATTCCACACCGTGAATGCGGTCGCGCAGGCAATCGTGCTCGCCAGCGCGGCGAGGCGGCGCGGCCAGGCCAGCGGCACTACCGGCCGGAGCCAGCGCTCGCTGATCAGGAACCAGCAGCCCGCCGCAATCGCGCTCGTTACCGCGGCGAACAGGTTGACACGCTCCGCGTAGCCTTTGGCGAGCGGGAGCAGTCCCCACGCATGCGCGAGTATGACGAACAGGGGATTGCCAGGTGGATGAGGGATCCCGAGCACGCGCGCCGCCGAGATGTATTCGGACGTGTCCCAGAATTGCGTCGTGGGCGCGAGGGTTACGACGTACAGGATCAACACGCCGAGCGCCGTGAGCCCGGCGAAGAGATAGGGCGGCGGTTCGTCCATCCCCGCCACGGGGTGCAGCGGCGTGGAGAGGGGCGTACTCGTGACAGTCTCGACTCGGTCTTCGGCCATTCGCGTCGCCTGTTAGTGTCGGAACTGACGCATGTGGGTGAGCACCATGGCGATTCGGTGTTCGTCCGCCGTCGCGATGACCGCCGGATCGTTCACCGATCCCCCGGGCTGGATGATCGCGCTGACGCCTGCCTCCGCCGCCTCTTCCACGCCGTCCGGGAACGGAAAGAACGCGTCGGAAGCTAACACTGCGCCCCGGGGATCGTGGCCCTCGCGCCGGGCCTTGTGGACGGCCAGAAACGACGCATCGACCCGGCTCATCTGTCCCGCGCCGATGCCGATGGCAGCCTCATCGAGTGCCAGGAGAATCGCATTCGATTTCACGGCCCCGACGGCCGCCCAGGCGAACCGGAGATCGCGCCACTCGGCATCGGTCGGTGCCCGCTGGCTCGCCACTTTCCACCCGGAGCCATCGGTCGCGACCGCGCGCCGGGGCGTGTCCTGGGCCAGGAATCCTCCCTGGATGCGCTTGAAATCGAGGCCGGAGCGCTGCTGCAGGAGTGGCAGCGTAACCACGCGGAGATTCTTCTTCTCGCGAAACCGGGTGAGCGCGTCGGCCGAGTAGCTCGGGGCTACGACCACTTCCACGAACAGCTCGTGCATCCCGTCCGCCGTGGCCCGATCGACCTCCGTGCTGAACGCGATCACCGATCCGAACGCCGACGTCCGGTCCGTGGCGAGGGCCCGCGCGTACGCCGCGGCGGCCGTGTCGCCAAGCGCGATGCCGCATGGAGTGGTGTGCTTGATGATGGCGCACGCGACGCGCGCGCCGGCTCCGGTCCACGGCGCCACGGCCCCGCGTGCCGCGTCGAGATCGAGCAGGTTGTTGAACGACAGCTCCTTCCCGTGCAGCTGCCGCATGTCCCGGATCCCGGGTTCGTCGGTGGCGTAGAGGGCGGCGCGCTGCGAGGGATTTTCCCCGTAGCGCAGCTCCTGCTGTTTCTCGAGCGCGAGCGTGAGCCGGGCCGGCAGCTGACCCTCGTTCCGCGTGAGGTATTCCAGGATCCCGGCATCATAGGCCGAGGTGTGCGCGAAGACTTTGGTCGCCAGCGCGCGACGCCGCTCGGCGGAAACATTCCCCGCTTCGAGCTCGCGAACCACGGGGGCGTAGTCGTCCGGATCGACGAGCACGATCACGCCCTCGTGATTCTTCGCCGCCGAGCGGAGCATGGAGGGCCCGCCGATATCGATCTGCTCGATCGCCTGCTCGAAGGTCGTCTCGGGCCGCGCCACGGTGGCACGGAACGGATAGAGATTCACCGCGACGAGGTCGATCGGCACGATGCCGTGCTGCGCGAGCGCGGCACGGTCGCCCGCATGTTCGCGGCGCGCCAGCAGTCCACCGTGCACGTTCGGGTGCAGGGTTTTCACCCGGCCGTCCATCATCTCGGGGAACCCGGTCACGCGTTCGATCGGCGTCACGCTGAGCCCTGCCTTGCGCAGCGCATCCGCGGTCCCTCCGGTGGACACGAGCTCCCACCCCATACGGGACAACGCCTGCGCCAGCTCGACGACGCCGCGCTTATCGGAGACGGACAGGAGCGCCCTCACCGGCGGACCATGGACTCGTTGTCGGCGAGGGTCATCTCGAGCGTATCGACGAACATGCGAAATGATTGCGGAAGGCCGGCCTTCGCGAGCGCGGTCACGACTCGGGGCAACAGCACGTGCTCCGCCTTCAGCACCCGAGCGGCGAGGGTTTCCGGCGTATCGCCGGCGCGCACCGGGACCGGCCACTGCGCGATGATCGGTCCATGGTCGTACTCCCCATCGACATAGTGCACCGTCACGCCGGTAATCGTCGCGCCGCTCGCCAGCACCGCTTCGTGCACGCGCAGTCCGTACATCCCTTTTCCACCGAAGGCGGGAAGCAGGGCAGGGTGGATGTTGATCATCCGGCCACGGAACGTCGCGACCACCGGTTTCGGTACGAACTGGAGATAGCCGGCGAGCACCACGAGAGCCATCTCGTGCAGCGCCTTGAGCAGCTCTGCCTGATCCTTCGGATTCGAGAGCACCACGGCGTCAATCCCCGCGCGACGTGCCCGGACCAGCGCCCCGGCTTCGGCATGATTGGATACGACGCGGGCCACGCGTGCGGCGCCGGCCTTGGGCAGCTCGTCGATCAACGCCTGGAGATTCGTACCGCCGCCTGAAACGAGGACAGCGACTGGTGTGGGCGCGGGGGAGATCGTCACGGCGAGGCCAAGATAATCGCGCGCGACGCGGCGTCGAGGTCGGGCACGATGGGAATGCCCTGCGCCCACGCCTCGTCCCGCTCCGCGCGGCCATGACCCGTCTCGACCAGAAACCCGCGACCGCCCAAAGCCGGGGCGGGCAGGACATCCGAGAGCCGGTCTCCCACCCAGAACGATTCCTCGAGATCGAGGTTCAAGTCCCGCGCGGCGGTCTGAAACAGCCTGAGGCCGGGTTTCCGGCAGTCGCACGGACCGGTGAAATCAGGGTGATGGGGGCAGAAGTACATCGCATCGATGCGCGCGCCCGCGCTCGCCAGCAGCTCACTCAGGCGCCGTTGGACCGCCTGAAAGGCGGCCTCGGTGTACAATCCGCGGGCGATCCCCGCCTGATTCGACACCGTGACCACGACGAACCCGTGCTGGTTGAGCCGCCGTACCGCCTCGCCCACTCCCGGCAACAGCCGCACCAGCGCCGGATCGTGGAGATAACCAGGATCGACTACTAGCGTGCCGTCGCGATCGAGAAACACCGCCTTGCGGCGGCGTTCAGCCATCGCAGGCGGCACGCACGGCGTTCGCGACCTGCTGCTCCTCGCCGGGAAGGATCGTGCGCGGATCGAGCACCACGCGATCGGCATCGATCCGCGCGATGACAGGAGGATTACTCCGCCGCAGCGCGGCAGCCAGCGTCTCGGCGGCGGGCCGGTCCGCGTGGAGCCGCACGAGTGTGGTCGGGAGCTCCGCTCCCGGGAACGAGCCGCCGCCGACTTCGGAGAAACCCGGCTCGCTCCTCGCCTGCGCCGGGGCAGGGAGCGCGCGCGCGAGCTCGTCGGCGCGGCGCCGTAGCTCCCCGGGCGTGGTGGTCAGCATCCGCAGCACGGGAATCTCCTGGCGCGCGTGTTCGGGATCGCGATACAGGGCCAGCGTGGCCTCGAGCGCCGCCAGCGTGAACTTGTCGGCGCGCACCGCGCGCGCGATCGGGTCGCTGCGGCACGCGGTGATCACCGCCGATTTCCCGACCACGATGCCGGCTTGCGGCCCGCCCAGCAGCTTGTCACCCGAAAACACGACCGCATCGACGCCGCTCGCCAGCGCGTCCTTGATCGTCGGCTCACCCGAAAGTCCCCAGCGGCTCAAGTCCAAGAGCAGTCCACTCCCCAGATCGTATACGCTCGTGACTCCACGGGCGGTGGCCAAAGCGGCGACGTCGTTCGGCGGCACATCGGACGTGAATCCCATCACCCGGAAGTTCGAGGGATGCACCTTGAGGAGCACGCGCGTGGCGGGGCCGATCGCCCGGGCGTAGTCGTCAGGATGGGTGCGGTTCGTTGTCCCGACTTCGACGAGCCGGGCCCCGGAGCGCGCGAGAATATCCGGAATGCGGAATTGCCCGCCGATTTCGATCAGCTCGCCGCGCGAGACGATCGCCTCGCCGTCCCGCGCCGTCGCCGAGAGCACGAGCAACAGCGCCGCGGCCGCGTTGTTCACGACGAGCGCGTCCTCGGCGGCCGTCAGCTCCATCAGGAGATCGCGGCAGTGGGTGTGCCGCGAGCCACGCGTGCCACGCGCGACATCGTACTCGAGCGCGCTGTATCCGCGCGCCACTCGCGTCAGGGCCTCCGTGGCCGCGTCCGCGAGCACCGCGCGGCCGAGGTTGGTGTGCAGCACGACTCCGGTTGCATTGATGACCCGACCGAGCGACGGCGCCGAGAGCTGCGCCACGCGGGCGCGCGCGGCCTCGGACCACCCTTCGTGCGGCGGGGCGCCGCCGTTTGCGCGCGCGAGGTCGATGGTCTCACGCACGGCGCGGACCACGAGCGCGCGCGGATGGGTGGCGAGCAGGCCGACGAGGTCCGGCTCCGCGAGCAACGCGTCGACTGCGGGCAGATTCCGGCGGGGGTCGCTCACCGTCGCTGTGCCTTGGACGAATCCGGGTGTACCGGCGGGGGAACCCGCTTTGCCACGTCGAACACCTGCTGGCCGGCGTCGGTCGCGGTGCGTCCCGTCAGGTTGGTGGCGCCGCGCACACGCACGAGGTAGCGCGCACCGGGGGTGAGTGGCTTGGCCGCGTGCGCCACGAAGCGGTCGGTCGGGATCGGGCGCTGGCGCAACAAGTCCTTGACCATGGTATCGGCCCGCGCGGCGGCCGCGCCCTGAGGTCCACCAGGCGCGCGCTCGCCCGGGACGCGGCCCGGCGGTGCTTCTTCCGGGGGAGGGGGAGGGGGAGGGGGGGCAGCGCCGGTATCCGAGGGCGCACGGTTGCGATGCGTCGTATCCGTGAGCCGCTTGAGCGAGTCGGCAATCGCCCGCGCCCGGGCCTGGAGCGAATCGTACTGCGTGGACGTCCAGACGCCGTAGAGCGCGACCGCGCTGGTTTCCGGCAGCGCGTACAGGTGCACGTGACTCGTGTCGAGCGGATGCGCTGGATCGAGCGGCTCGGAGAACAGCAGGCGGACCGCGGTCGTGTCCACCGCATCGACCTGCCGCAGCCGCACCGGCGTCGTATCGCGCGCGAACACCCAGAGGTTGACGGTGGCGCTCGTGTCGACGCGGAGGGTGGCCGAATCGAATGCCTCCCGCGGATCGAGCTGGCGATTGGCGTTCTGGTCCTGGATCGCGGTCACCTTGTAGGCTCCGGGCGGGATGTCGCTCAGGGAGAAGGCCCCGGTCGAATCGGCCATGGTAACATAGGCGACGGTGTCCGGCAGCGGCGCGGCGCGGATCAGGGCCTTCGCCAGCGCGTGCTGCTCGACCCATTGCAGCACGATGCCCGAGATGGCGGCGTGCGGCAGCGCCGGCCCGGTCGAGAACACGATCGTCTTGCTCTGTTTCATGACATTGTGCCGCAGATCCGTGATGCCGGGAAGAATTTGCAGATGGTAGACGCGGCCCGGCTTCCAGCCTTCGGCGGGTTTCACATGAATCGAGCGCCGGTGCCACGAGACTTTCACGTCGCCGGCGACGGGCGAGAGCACGATCTGGCGCCCGATGCCGGCGATCCCTCCGCCGCCCCCCCCACCCCCACCCCCCCCCCCACCCCC
>DATIWU010000002.1:0-7763 GCA_035519195.1 Gemmatimonadales bacterium | reverse complement strand
ACCGATGCGACCGGCGCCAGCGCTACCGTCACTGCGCTGGAGCCGCTTTGACCTCCGCTCGTAGCCGTCACGGTTGCCGTGCCGGCTCCTCTCCCCGTAACCACGCCGGCACTTGTGACGGTCGCGACGGCAGCGTTGCTCGTCGTCCAGGTGACCACCCGCCCCGTCAACGTATTGCCGCTCGAATCCCGCAGGGTCGCGGTGAGCTGCACCGTTCCCGCCACCAGGATACTCGCCGAGGCGGGGGTGACCGTGACGGATGCCACCGGAATCACGGTAACAGTAATGGCGCTAGTCCCGGTCTGGCCTTCGCTCGTCGCCGTAATCGTTGCCGTGCCTGCGCCTTGACCCGTTACGAGTCCGCTGGCATTCACCGTCGCGACAGCGGCATTATTCGTCGTCCACGTGATTGCGCGTCCCGTCAGGACGTTGCCGTTCGCGTCCTTCGTCGTGGCGCTGAGCTGAATGGCTTGACCGGCATTGATGCCGGCAGACGCGGGAGTCACCGCAACCGAAGCGACGGGCACGAGCGCCACTGTGAGCGCACTCGTACCGGTCTGCCCTTCGCTCGTGCCCGTGATCGTTGCCGAGCCCGCCGCGTTTCCGCTTACCAGCCCCGTGCCACTCACCGTCGCGACGTTCGTGTTGCTGCTCGTCCAGGTAATTGCTCTCCCGGTCAGAACGTTGCCGTTCGCGTCCTTGGTCGTCGCGGTGAGCTGGACCGTATTCCCTACGGTCACAGTCGCCGGCGACGGGCTGACCGTCACGGAGGCGACCGGTGCATTCGTGACCGTCACTGTGGTGGTGCCACTCTGCCCTTCACTCGTGGCCGTGATGGTCGCCGTCCCGACGAGGGTTCCGGTGACGAGCCCGCTGGCGCTGACGGTGGCGATACTCGTGTTGTTACTCGACCAGGTCACGGTGCGGCCGGTCAGCGGACTGCCATTCGCATCCCGCGGCGTGGCGGTAAGCTGTGCCGTCCGACCGACGGCGACGCTCGCCGGTGATGGGGTGATCGTGACCGAGGCGACCGGGACCGTCGTAACCGCGACCGTCGCGCTCCCGTTCTTGGTCTCGCTCGTCGCGGTGATGACTGCTGAGCCCGCCCCGACCGCCGACACCATGCCGGCGGCGTTCACGACGGCCGCCGCGGAATTCGACGTACCCCAGGTGATCGTGCGGCCGGTGAGCAGGTTGCTCGCCGAGTCGTAGGTCGTGGCCGCCAGCTGGATCGTCTGTCCCGACTGCAGGTTACTGGTTGCCGGCGTCACGTGGACGGATGAAACGGGGACGGGCGAGATCGTGATGGTCCCAGAGTCGACGGCATTCGTTCCCGCTGCGCGCGCGACGATCCTGAAGTTGCCCGGCTGGTTGCCCGATCGGTAATGCATGTGGTGGACGTGCCCGGTGGTGGACGTATCCAACGTCGTTCCGCCGGACACGGACCAGCTCATCGTCAGGCTCAGCGCCGTATCACCGGCATTGGTGAACCCGACGGCGGTGATGTCCGCCGTCTGATTGGTGTAGAGGGTTGCGCTTTTCGGAGTGAGGACGATCCGGCTGGTGCTCATGGGATCGACCGCTACGGGCGCCTCGCACGCGATGATGATCAGGGCAGCGACAACGAGGCCTCCCATCCGCGCCAACCGGTGAGCCAGCTTATGCAGAAACGTCATGCGTGCCTCCGCGAGCTGTCTGGCCTGCCCGAAACAATCGGGGCCGCCAGCGCTGGGTGATTCCCTTCGCTGGCGGCCCGGCGGACATGGCGAGATGGCTCGCGGTAGTCCCGTAGCTCTGCGTCACCGCCTTTCGGCGGGTTTGCTCTGAGCAGCGCCTGACAGATCGTGATCTGGTGCCTGTGGCTTCAACCTCGCGATGCCGTCATGGGTGACTCGTGGCGACGATCAGGTCATCGACCCACATCGTCTGGTCGACGGGTGAGCCGTTGCCGATGTACGGCGCGATCAGGAACTGGTGGAAGTTGATGCTCGGATGCGCACCGGTCCGATACAGGATGTCGTGGCGGTCGATCGCCAACGTGCCGTTGAACCAGTACTGCATCACGCCATCGGCCTGACCGATACCGTTCACGATCGAGTTGATCTGGTAGTACGCCTCGACATGGTTCCAATTGCCCTTGTAGCCCGGTCCCGGGTTGGGCTGGAACCACACCTGGCTCGCATGAATTTCTTTGCCGTTGTACCACGGCGGCGCGTTGTAGCAGCTCGTGAACACGTTGCTCTCGACGACGCCGTTGCAGCCTGACGTCGAGCGATTCTCGGTGACGCCCACGAGATTGATCGGCGGCGTGCCCATGCTGGAGTTGATGCTCTTGTTGTCCTGCATCGACATCCGCGGGATGCCGCCGTTCTGATAGTTGTGCTCCAGGTAGATCGTCAGGTAATTGACGGACGGCCCGTCGTAATCGCCGTCGAGATCGCTCAGCACCGTGAATTCGTGCGGATGGTAGGAAACGCCCGAGCCCACCCAGTTGTCGCTATACCGGACCCAGTAGCTGATGTAGAGCGTGGGCGTGGCCGTGAACAAATGCCGCATCGAGCCGCCCCACGTCGGCGTGGTGGCCCCGGGCAGGAAGTGCGCTTCGAGCGCCGAGCTGCCGCTGTGCTGCGTCGTCGTCGTGATGGTCAGGCTGGTGTTGTCGTACCACCCGCGTGACGCGAAGCTCGTGTTCTCAAAGCTTTCCTGAAACAGGACCGTCCCTCCGCCGCTGGGTCCGCTCACACTCACGTTCGACGTCCCGCTCTGGCCGCCGCACGACGCGGTGACCATGGCCGTTCCCACCGCCACCGCGGTGACGAGCCCGCTCGCGTTCACCGTCGCCACCCCCGTGTTGTTGCTGGTCCAGGTAATCGTGCGACCGGTCAACACGTTGCCGTTCGCGTCCTTCACCGTTGCGCCAAGCTGGCCCGTCTGGCCTACCGTGAGGCCGAGCGACGCGGGAGCGACCGTGACCGACGCGACCGGCACGACCGTCACGGTGATCGCGCTCGTCCCGCTCTGACCACCGCTCGTCGCCGTGATCGTCGTCGAGCCCGCCGAGGCGCCCGTGACGAGGCCGCTCGTGTTCACGGTCGCGACCGCGGTATTGCCGCTGGTCCACGTGATCGTGCGACCGGTGAGCGGATTGCCGTTCGCATCCTTCGGCGTCGCCGTGAGCTGTGTCGTCTGCCCGACCGTGAGGCTTGCGGAGGACGGACTCACGGTGACCGACGCGACGGGTACGATCGTGACGGTGATCATGCTCGTCCCGCTCTGCCCCTCACTCGTCGCGGTGATGGTCGCCGAGCCGGCCGACGCCCCCGTCACGAGACCGCTCGAGTTCACTGTCGCGGCCGCGGTGTTACCGCTGGTCCACGTGATCGTGCGACCCGTGAGCGGATTGCCGTTCGCGTCCTTGGGCGTGGCCGTCAGCTGCGTGGTCTGTCCGACCGTGAGGCTCGCGGAGGACGGACTCACCGTGACCGACGCCACGGGGACGACCGTGACGGTGATCATGCTCGTCCCGCTCCGCCCTTCACTGGTCGCGGTGATGGTCGCGGAGCCGGCCGCCTTCCCCGTCACGAGCCCCGCGCTCACCGCCACGGCCGCGGTGTTCGAGCTGGTCCAGGTGACGACGCGTCCCGTCAGCGGATTGCCGTTCGCGTCCTTCGGCGTCGCCGTGAGCTGTGTGGATTGCCCCGCCACGATGCTGGCCGAGCCGGGGGTCACGCTCACCGACGCGACCGGGATGGCGCTCACCGTCACCGTGCTGGTCCCACTCTGGCCTTCGGATGTCGCGGTGATAGTCGTCGAACCCGCTGCGGCTCCCATGACGAGCCCCGCGTTGACCGTCGCGACGCCTGTGTTGCCACTGGCCCAGCTGATGGCTCGCCCCGTCAGCGGATTGCCGTTCGCGTCCTTGGGCGTCGCCGTGAGCTGGACGGACTGCCCGATCGACACGCTCGCCGAGGTCGGGGCAACGGCGACGGACGCGACCGGAACAGCCATTACCGTGACTGCGCTGGTCGCGCTCTTTCCCCCGCCGGCGGCCGACACGGCCGCCGTTCCTGCAGCGACGCCCGTGACGAGCCCGGTGCCGCTCACCACCGCGGCGGCGGTGTTGCTGCTGGTCCACGTGATCGGGACACCGGTCACGGGGTTCCCATGAGAATCGAGCACGGTCAGCGCTAACTGGGTGGTTTGCGCGACGGGGACCATGACGGTGGACGGTGACAGCAAGAGCGAGGAGACGCGCGGGCGGACGTGAACCCGTGAAGACGCCGACAGCTTGAGGGTGGGGCTCGACGCGGTTATCGAGACATCGCTCCCCGCGCCATTCGTATCGGCGGTGAATGCCCCGCTCTGATCGATTGCGCCACCCGTCGCCGACCAACTGACGAGGAGCGACGCGCTGTCGCCCGCTGCGGTAATGCCGTGGGCATGGAAGACGGAACGTTGACCGGGGTCGACCGTGAGGCTTTCAGGGACAACGACGACCTGCGCGATTTCATTGGGGTTTGCGGCGACGCCAGGGATCTCGCACGCGATGAGGATTCCGAGCAGTACTACGAGACCCGGAAGTAGGAACCCCGCTTCGTGCGCCTGCGCCAGCCGCCGCGACAGCTTGTGCATGAACGTCATCCCGGTCTCCCAAAAAAGACGAGCCGCCAGCATCGATTGCGATCGATTCGCTGGCGGCTCGGCTGGCATGGCGAGTCCGACTCGCGGTAGCCCCGTGGCTCTGCGACACCGCCTTTCGGCGGGTTTGCTCTGAGCAGCGAGATTCCGGGGCCAAAGCTGTTCGGGACGCGCTTGCGCCTCCGTGATCTCGGGCACGCCCTGACGGGCCAGAGCTCGAAGCGCCGCTTGGGCCGTGCGTGGTACAAATGTTGCTGGACACCTGCGGCTTTCACTATTTATGTGGCCGATGCCCGTCCTTTCCGCGTCGCTCTATGAAATACTGCGAGCCCTGGGCTTGAACGCGCTGGCGCGTGCACGAGCGAGGGGCGGCCTCGTGTTGTGCTACCACAACGTGGTCGCGGGCACGGCGGAGCACCTCGGAGGCATCGGGCTGCACCTGCCGCGTCACCGCTTTCAGATGCAAATGCAATGGCTCGCCGAGCACTACGCGATCGTTTCGCTCAGTGAGTTCGTCCGGCGTACGGCTGCCGGCGCGCCATTGCGGGGGATCGCGACGATTACGTTCGACGACGCCTATCAGGGCGTGCTCGAGCACGCCCTGCCCGTGTTGCGCCGCCTGGGATTGCCCGCAACGCTCTTCGTGGTATCCGAAGCGGCAGGCGACGCGCAGCCTTTCTGGTGGGATCACCCGGCGGCGCGCGCTGCGGCCGCCGCGCCGCGCCGCGAGCACTGGCTGCGCGCGCTACGCGGGGACGGACCATCCATTCTGCAGGAGCTGACCTCGGACGCACCGGTGCGGCTGCCGCCGGACTATCTCCCGGCAAGCTGGAGCGCGCTGGCCGCCGCCGCACGGGACGGCATCGGTCTCGGGGTCCACTCGGCCACGCACCGAAGCCTGCCCGAGTTGCCCGACGGCGATCTCGAACGCGAACTGACCGGGAGCCGTCGAGCGCTCGAGGAACGGGCCGGCGTCACCGCCTCGTTCTTCGCGTACCCGTATGGCCGGTGGGACGCACGCATCCGCGCAGCAGTCGAGTCTGCAGGCTTCCAGGCCGCGTTCACACTCGACTACGGCTTGGCGCGGGGGCCTCACGCGGATCTGTGGACGCTGCCGCGCGTCAATGTGCCGGCGTCGATCCATCCCGCCGCCTTCCAGGCGTGGTGCACCGGGCTGAATCTCCGGCGGCCGGCATTTCTTTGATGTCCGATGGACTGTACGAGATTCGCGGCGCGCGGATCGCCCAACTCATCGAATCCGACGGCCCCGGGGGAGCGGAGCGGTGTGTCGTCAATCTCGCGAGCCACCTCCAGGCGGCCGGGTGCTACAGTGTCATCATCCTCCCGGCCCGTGGGGAGGGATGGCTGGGACGCGAGGCGGCGGCGGCGGGAGTGACCGTCGAGCCGTTCGACCTCGAGCGTCCGATCTCCCCGTCCTGCGTGCGCGAATTGCGCGGGATATTCCGGAAACACCGGATCACGCTCGCCCACACCCACGAATTCACGATGGCGGTGTACGGCGGCGTGGCGGCGTGGCGCGCGCACATCGGCCATGTCGCGACGATGCACGGTGGCCGCTACTACGCCGCGCGCCTGCGGCGCCGGGTTGCGCTTCGCGGGGCGGTCCAACTCGGGCACGGGGTCCTCGTGGCGGTTTCCGATCCACTGGCTCGGCACCTGAGCCACGATCTCTGGATGGCACGAGAGCGGGTGCTCACCGTGCCCAACGGCGTCAGCTGGGAGGCGGAGCCGCAGCCCGTGCTTCGGAGGACGCTTGGCGTCGGCGCCGAAGACCGTCTGATCGTCGCGGTAGGTAATCTCTATCCCGTGAAGGGACACCGATATCTCCTCGAGGCCCTGGGACGCCTCGCGGAGCGCGTTCCGCGAGTATACGTGGCGATCGCCGGACGCGGAGACCTCGAGCCGGAGCTGCGAGCGCAGGCTGCCGCGCTCGGCGTCGCCGACCGTGTGCGCTTTCTGGGGCTGCGAGACGACGTACCGTCGTTACTGGCCGCGGCCGACGTTTACGCGCTGCCTTCGCTCTCCGAAGGGCTGCCGCTGTCGTTACTCGAGGCCATGTTCGCCGGCCGCGCGATAGTGGCAAGCGACGTCGGGGAGGTGCGCACGGTACTCGGCAGCGGCGACGCCGGCGTGATCGTCGCGCCGGGCCAGAGCGCGGAGCTCGCGACGGCCATCGAATGGCTGCTGAGCAATCCCCGCGAAGCGGCCGCGCTGGGCGAGCGCGCGGCTCAGCGGGCGCGCGCTGACTATGACGTGTCGAGCATGGTGAGACGCTACGCGGAGATCTACCGGGGACTGCTGCGTGCGGTCGTTATCGGGCCTGCCGCGAGCTCCGCGCGGTGATGCGTGTCGGCGACTCGGGAATCGCCGGGTGCGAATGCAGGTATTGGAGCAGGACAGCCGCCTGATTGGCGCCGATGATCGCGCTGGCCGGGGGCAGCAGATGATAGTCCACATCATTGTACAACCGCTCCGACCCGTGATAACCGCGGAGCGCCGAAAGATTGTCCACGAACAGCCAACCCGCCTGGCCCGCGAGCTGCCGCAGGTTGTCGTACAGCGTGCGCTCTTCGGCGACACCGCCTTCGTAGGTGATCGGCAAACGCCCCAGGGTGCGGACCAGGGCCGCGTCTACCGGACGCTCCTGGATCAATTCGTAGGAGGGCAGCGCCGACAACACGAGAACCACTCCCGGATTCTCCCGCCGGACGACATCCAGGAGCGCGCGAACCCGGCGCAAGCTCTCTTCCCGGGCGCCCGGGAATCGATAGAAAAAGATCTGCTGATTGAGAAATTGCGCCGTGAAGCCCTCCGGATACCCGAGGCTCGGTTCGACCGAATGGCGGAGATCGCGGAAATACCCCACGACGGCCCCGATTCCGGCCTTCTGCTCGACCGCCATCTGATACAGGAATTGCAGGTGAACAAAACCGTTCCGTATGCCGGTGGCTTCGCTCACCGAATGCAGCAGAAACAGGATCCGGCTCCGGGGATGGGTGTGCGGATCCACGTACCGATACCATTCCGGGTCGGCAATCTCGTAATGCCCGTTGGACATGACAAAATGCGGGCGATCGTCCACCCGGAGCATGTCATAGAAATCG
>DATIWU010000001.1:0-27457 GCA_035519195.1 Gemmatimonadales bacterium | reverse complement strand
CACAGCGGTGAACAGGACACCGCTGTGCGTCCGTTTGGTGTCTGTGCTACAGCCTTACTACCAGCCCCAGTTCCCCCGGTGCCCGTTGTCTTCCACCTGGAACGCTCCCGACAGCGGATCCGCGGCCCGATCCCGGCTCGTGAGCGGCGCCAATCCCCAGCGTGCCTCGATCAGGGCGAGGATCGACGTCGTGTCGTAGCGGTGATGATCCACGTGATGCTTGCGCGCGAGCGGCGAGATCACGAGCGTGGGCACGCGGCTGCCCGGGCCCCAGCGATCGACCACCGGCGGCGCGACGTGATCCCAGAAGCCGCCGTGCTCGTCGTACGTGATGATGATCGCGGTGTGCGCCCACTGCGGGCCGTTGCGCACCGCATTGATCAGCTGCTCGGTGTGATTTTCGCCGGTGATGAGATCCGTATATCCCGGATGCTCGTTGTTGGCGCCGTACGGCTTGACGAACGATACCGCGGGCAGCGTGCCGTTCTGGGCCGCCGCCACGAAATCGGCTTCATCCTTCAAGTGCGCGGCCCTGCCGGGCGTGCCGTCGGCGTAGTTCGCGAAGTAAGCGAACGGCTGGTGATGGAACTGGAACAGCGAGCCCGGGTGCCCCGCGATGGCATCGTTCCACCCACCCGAGTACCACGCCCACGAGACTCCCTTCGCGCTCAGCCGATCGCCGATCGTGGCGAAGGTTTGGTTCGGCACGAGGTTGGCGGTCGGCGTGGTCGCGGGATGTGGCGTGTTCACGGTGTACGAGGTATTCACGGCGTAACCGTCCGGCGTGACGAAGCCGTCTTTGATCAAATTGCCCTGCGCGTCGAGCTGCGCCACCACGCTGGCGGGCGCGTTGGGAAACACCGGGGTCCGCGCGGCGATGAGCCAGAAGTGGTTCAGGAACGATCCACCGAACGCGGCGTGGAAGAAGTCATCGCACAACGTGTATCGCTCGGCTTCGTTCCGGAGCACGAGATCCGAGGTGTTGTAGTACCCCATCGACAAGCCCTTCGCGTCCGAGATCGCCACGAACTTGTCCATCCGGCCACCGTCGATCTGGTACTGCTCCTGATAAAACCGGTGCACGAGATCGATGGTCGGCTGGGTGGGAGCGATGAACTGATCGATATCAAACGGCGCATCGGGGAGCGTGGTGGGAATCTGCGAGCTCGGGACCTCGGGGAGCGTCACATACAGCTGGCCCGTCGAGTCGACCTGCTGGTACTTCCTGGGAGCATGGGGACGGCCGTCGGCGCCCGGGAAATCGCCGTATAGATTGTCGAAGCTGTGGTTTTCCAGGTAGATCACGACGATGTGCTGCAGATCCTCGAGCCCGTGCGCGCCGTCGTCACGTCCATGCGAGGCGGCAATGGTCATGGGATCGGTGCTCGCGACCGGCGTATTGGTATCACCGCAGCCGATGGCGAGGAAGGCGCACAGGAGTGCTCCGCCGGCGGTCAACTCGTGTCGCATAGCTCCTCCACAGAGGGGAAGACAATTGTCGGGACCGCTAACATGCGCCCCGCTGCGTCACGGTTGTCCCACACGAACGGCGCGGGCAGGTAACGTCGGCCGCGCAGCGGCGGTGACCCGGCCGTTACACGTTCGTCACGGTTTTGTTGGCAAACAGCGTGGTGATTAGCGAACATGCTCGCCCGGAAACTCCTTCTCCTCACCGCCGCGGCGATCGTCGTTGCCGCCTTCGCGTTCGCGACGCTGCCGCTCCGGACGAAGCCGGTGCACACGGGCGTCCTGCGCAGTCGTCCAGCGACACCCGCGCGGGTGGCATTCGAGGGAGGGATCGATTCCCTGATCGGGACGCTCGATAGCCTGGCGAACGCCGTCCCCCAGGCTCCCCGTGAGCGTCAACGTCAGCGATTCCGCGAGGCGCGCCGGGCGTACAAGCGGGTGGAGACCCTGCTGGCCCTGTACGGGCCCACGGTGGCCGCCGAGTTGAACGGGCCGTTGCCGGAAGAATCGGAAGACGGGCCGGCCGGGCCACTCGGCGCGCCCGCGGGGTTCGCGATTCTCGAGGACGCGATTTTCAGCCACACGTCACCGGGTCGCGATTCGCTGCACGCCACCCTGGCGGCGATGCGTGGCGCGGTCACGCAGTTTCGCGGCTTTACGCCGCTCTTGGCCGTGAATGACAGCGCGGTCTTCGTCGCGTTGCGGCTCGAGCTGGCCCGCGTCGTCACGTTGGGTCTCTCCGGATTCGAAACGGAGCGCGACGCGATCCCGGAAGCGGCGGACGCGCTCGAGGGCGCCCGCCTGCTGGTTCGCACCGCGGTGCTCGGCGCAGCGGTCGATTCCACGCTGGTCCGCGCGGTGGCGTACCTGCGGGGCCATTCGGAATTCCAGACCTTCGACCGGCTCGAGTTCATCGTCGGCTACGCCAATCCAGTGTGGCAAGCCGTCGCGGCGGCGCGCGCCCACCTGCCGCCCAACCCGGTACTGCGGCTGTGGCGCACCAGTAGCGCGAGCCTGTTCCAGCCGGGCGCGTTCGATCCACGGGCGTTTGCGCCGGATTTCGCGCCGCCGTCGTCGCCGCAGCTCGTGGCGCTGGGCGCCGCATTGTTTCGCGAGCCCCGGCTGTCCGGCCCCGGCACGCGGTCGTGCACGTTCTGTCACGACCCCGCCCGGGCGTTTACCGACGGACGGCCCACGAGTCCCGCGCTCACGAGCACGCTGCGGGTGCGGCGCAACACGCCGACCCTGTGGAACACGGCGTTCGAGCCGCGGCTGTTTGCCGACGGACGCGCCAACTCGCTCGAACACCAGGCGGAAATCGTGCTCGCCAGTCCCGCGGAAATGGGCGGGAACGAGACGCTCGCGGCCGGGCGGCTCGCCACCGATTCGGCGTGGCGCCAGGCGTTCGCGCGCGCCTACGGCACCATGCCCGACAGCGCCGTAACGCCGCGCGCGCTGCGCTGCGCGCTCGCCGCCTACGTGCGCTCGCTGCGCGGGCTCAATTCACGGTTCGATCGCGCCACCCGCGGCGACACGCTCGCGCTCTCGCCCGACGAGCGCCTGGGGTTCACGCTTTTCATGGGCAAGGCCCACTGCGCCACCTGCCACTTTGTGCCGCTCTTCAACGGCAACATGCCGCCCGAGTTCGCCAGCTCGGAGCCCGAGATCATCGGCGTGCCGACCCGTCCAGTCGTGAAGCGGGCCACGCTCGACCCCGATTCCGGCCGGGGCGGGTTCGACAATGAGCCCACCCACCGCTTCGCGTTCCGCGTCCCGACGCTGCGCAACATCGCCCTCACGGCGCCGTACATGCACAACGGCCGGTTCGCGACGCTCGAGCAGGTGATCGACTTCTATAATCGTGGTGGGGGGGAAGGCGTGGGGGCGCGAGTGCCCGGACAGACGCTGCCTGCGAAACCGCTGCATCTCACCCGGACTGAGCAACGTCAACTGATTGCGTTCCTTGGGGCGCTCACTGATACGGTGCCGGACTAGGGCCCAGACACCTGCACCGCGCTCACGGTGTCCACTCGCGTTCCCACCACCGGCCGGACCGTCAGCTTGAAGGGCACTCCCTTGGCGGCACGAATCCCCGTGAGCACGTACGTGGGATTCGCCGCATCGGTGTGGGTCGGCCCGAACATGCGCCCGACCCAGGTGCTGTCCGGGAAACTGCCGTTAGCGCTGGTGCGGATCGGCCCGCCGACCCACTGTCCGTCGACAAACGCGCAGAATGCGTCGCCCTGATCGAACGTCGCGCCGCTCACGAGCGGCTCGCGATACGCGTTCCACGTGACATCGACCGCGATTCCCGCCACATGACCCGTGAGGTGATAGATACCCTCGCGGGGATCGGTCTGGGGCGCAACGACGCGCAGCTCGTAGCCGAGCGGCGCGACGCTGCCGAACACTCCCACGGCGCCGTTCAGATGATTGATAAACCCACGTCCCGTGAGCGGGTTCGTCGCCGAACGGAAGAAATCATAGTAGTTCGTGTCCATGCCGGCGGCCGTCAGGTCGTAGTACGCCCCGGCCCGGAAGATCACGCGCCCGTCGCCGGTCGGGTCGATCAGGTTGCCGGGCAACCGCACGGTGGTGGTGTCGGTGGCGACCTGGAGTGATGGATCTTCCCCGGCCGTGGTGCGCACGGCCTCCACGAACAACGCGCGGGCGCGAACCGGTTGCGCCGTCACGCTGAGCGAGTCGGTGATGCGATCGAGCGTGAGCGAGGCGGGAGGAAGCCCTGCGGTCATGGCACCCGCCTCGATCAGCGGCGACGTGATCCCCGGGATTGTAGTCTGGCCCGTGACAACTTGCCCGGTGGGCGTGGTCACGTGGAGCGTCACGCGATCTCCCGCGGCGAGCGAGCAGAATCTTCCCTGGTACGTGCCCGGTATGACGCCAGGCGCGAGTGGTACTTCTCTGAGGATCACTGTGGGCGTGCTGCAGCCGCGCGGATCGAGATCCGTGAGCGCGACCGTCGCGCCGCTCACCCCGCTGGTCGTATCGCCTTCCTGCGACTGTTGCACGAGCACGGTCTGCGTGGATTCCGCGGTACTCAGGATGCTCTGAACGACGATCGCGGGCGTGCCCGGCGGGGCCTGGGTGACTTCGGTCAATTTGCATCCGAACGCCAACACGAGAGCGATGGCGAAGACTTCTCGTCTCACCATGAGAAATCCACCCCTGCCGTTACCAGAATCGGCAGCTGAAAGAACGCCGTCCGCGTCGGCGGCGCCTTGTCCGTGTCGAAGAAGTACGCGAACACATTCTGCCGGTCGAGCACGTTCACGATGTCGAGGTACGGCTCCCACTGAATGCCCCAGTGGTGTCCGTGCCAGCGGAATCCCATGTCGAGACGCGAGTACGGGGGATAGCGCGCCCCGTTCAGCGGGCCGCCCAGCGGCTCGCTGTTGGCATCGTCCGTGAATCCCGCATAACCCGGGCTGTATTGGCCGTGATCCCAGGAGCCCAGCAGGGCGGTGTAGGGGAGCGGCGATCCGACGCCGAAGCGGATCCCGAAGTCCGAGTGCAGCACTCCCGGCAGCTCGGCGACGATGTTCAAGGTGTGGCGCCGATCGTGCGACGGGGGATAAGTGAGCCCTTCGGAGTGGCGCGTGGCATGGACGAAGCTGTACGCGATCCAGCCCCGCACCCGTCCCACGTGGCGGCGCAACAGCACGTCCACGCCCCACGCGTCTCCATCGGCCGGAAGAAACACGTCGCTCGTGTCGCGTAGCGACAGCGCGGCGTTGGGACGGATCAGGTTCGAGAACGTCTTGCGGTACCCCTCGACGGTGAACTGCGTCGCCCGACCCTGACCGAACCAGCGCTCGTAGCCGAGCACGAGATGATCCGACTGCGCCACGGGAATCCGTCCATTGGCGCCGACCCAGAACTCGTAGATCGCAATCGGCAGCTCTTCGTCGGACAGCGACTGCACCACCTGGTAGTACCGGCCCAGGGAGCCCGTGATCGCCTGATCCGGCGTGAGGAAGACCTTGAACGACGCGCGCGGCGCGACATCGGTGGCGTTGGCGCTGGTCACGCGCTCGACGCGCACGCCCGCGCGTACCAGCAACGCGCGGCCCGGTTGCCACCGGTCGTCCACGTACCCCGCGAGTACCGCGGGGCGATACAGCGTGTTGAAGAACGCGGGGGAAAAGCTGCCGCGGTAGCCGAGTGCCGAGGGAATCGCGGGGTTCGACACCGTGTAGCGCAGGTCGTAGTGCTCGTACTCGACGCCGACTTTGATGTCCTGTCGCGCGAGCGGCGGCAGGGCGAGCGCCGTGCCTCCCGACCAGAGCACCGCGGGATTCGAGTAGTTCACGAGGCTCGGGTTCAGCTCGAGCCCGGACGAGAATTGGGTGACGCTCACGTGCGACTCGAGCAGGGACGCGCCGACCGGCTGACGCCAGTTCACGCCGGCCAGGCCGTTGCCCCAATCGAACGCCAGATCGACCGGCGTCACGCCCGGCGCCGCGGGAATCAGATTCAGCGCGAGCACATCGCGGCCCCAGTAGCCGGTGAACGACAGATCGCCGCGGGCGCCGTAGGGGTAGTCGATTTTTCCCAGCAGGTCGGTGAAGTAGTAGGGCAGCGTCTGGCTGGTGAACAGTTTGACCGCTTCGTCGGCGTAGGTGCGCCGGGCACTAAACAGCACCGACACCGGGCCCGCCGGCGCTTCGAGCAGGATCTTGCTCGACAGCAGCGATACCGTGCCCGAGCCGTGCAGCTCCTCGTGATTCCCGGGCCGGACCGCCACGTCGAGCACGCTCGACAGCCGGCCCGAGTACTCCGCGGGGAATCCTCCCGTGAGAAAATCGGCGTGATCGACCGCGTTCACGTCGAACGTGCTGAACAGCCCGCCCAGATGGGAGGGATTGAAGATCGTGATGCCATCGAGCCGCACGAGATTCTGGTCGCTCTCGCCGCCGCGCACGTTGTAGCCCACCGAGTAGTCGTTCCGCGCCACGGTGCCCGGCAGCAGCTGTACGGCCCGGATGATGTCGGGCTCGAGTAGCCCCGGCGTGCGTTTCATCTCCTGGGGGGAGAGCGTGATGGTGCTCGTCTGTGCGAGCGTGTCGAACCGCGCCCGCGCGGGCGGTCGCGCTTCGACCCCCACCGGGGCGAGCTCGATCGCGAGCGGCCGGGCGTAGATCCGCACGGTGTCGGTTGTGGCCGACACCGGGATGGTGTCAGGCGTGATGCCGATGCCATGGATCGTGAGCTGCACGTCGCCCGCGGGCACGCGCAGCGAGAAGCGGCCGGACTGGTTGGTGAGCACGATGGTCTTCTGGCCCACGGCACCGACTTCGACACCGTTCATCGGAGTCGAGTCGGTCGCGGAGAAGACGTGGCCTCTGACGGTGCGAGTTTGCTGTGCGAACGCCGGACCGGCCGCGGTGAAGAGCAGAGAGGCGAAGAGGCTGAGGAACCCACGCCGGCGCACGGTTGTAAGTGTACCCCGGGCCGCCCCGGGGTTCACGGGAGGACATCGATTTCCACATTCGATGGATACTTCGCTGTCCGGTAGATCCGGTGCGTTTGAGCCTTGTAGTCCGAGGCCTGGGCCCTGAAAATATTCGGCACGAACGTCTGCGGATTGCGATCGTACAGCGGGAACCACGTGCTCTGTACCTGCACCATGATCCGATGCCCCGGTTTGAACGTGTAGGCTTGCTGGTGCAGGTGCACCGTGTACGGCAGGACGCTATCGCGCTTGATCGCGGCCGGGTGCTCCCAGCTCAGCCGATAGCGGCCGCGCATGATCTCTCCCGTGACCATCAGCTGATAGCCTCCCATCTTCGGCCGCTCGGCGATCGTGTCGGGATACACGTCGATCAACTTCACCACCCAATCGGCGTCGCTGCCCGTGGTCGCCGCGTACAAATGCGCCACGACGTCGCCCGCGATCGTGACCCTGTTCGTGAGCGGCGCCGATTGCCACGTCAGCACGTCGGGACGGCCCTGCACGAAACGCTGGTCCTCGGTTTCCCAGCGACGCCAGCGTGAGCCGGGCGAGTAGGTGCGCTCGACCGGGCGCGGGCGATAGGGGACGGGGTGCGCCGGATCGGAGACGAACCGATCGTTGGTCGTTGCCGGCGTGGCCGGTGGAGGATCGAACGAGAGCGAGCCGTTTTCTCCGAGATAGACATGGCGCTCGGTCACGCCCTTGGGCGGCCACTGATCGAAGGTCTTCCATTCGTTCGTGCCCGCGTCGAACACGGTCGCTTCCGCGGGCTTCGTCCCGATGCCCTTGAGCCAGTACGCGAACCATTTCGCCTCGAGCTCACGAAAATCGCGGCCCGTCGCGCGATCGAAGTGTACGTCACCCAATGCCGTTCCCGAGTCCACGAACCACTGTCCGTGATACCACGGTCCCATCACGATCGAGCTCAGGTCGCTCGTGTCGGTCTGCTCGAGCACCGCGTAGGTCGCGAGCGGGCCGAACTCGTCTTCCTGATCCCACCATCCGCCGACCATCAGCGAGGGTACGGTCGTGTGCGTGAAGTAGCGCGGCAGCGAGCGGGCCTGCCAGGCGCTGTCGTACGCGGGGTGCTCCACGAAGCGGCGCCACGTGGGCCAGCGGTCGGCCTTCACGGCGCGCGCGAGGTCGCCGAGCGTGGGGAAGGAAAGATACCAATCGTACGTGTCGTAGCGGCCCAGCGACGGGGTCGTGTTCGTGTCCGAGCTTTCCATCTCCCACGTATACTCGAGCCCGTAGCTCTGCCGGAACGCGCCCTGGTGAAAGAAGTCGTCGCCCATCCAGGTGTCGCCCATCGGCGCCTGAGGAGAAATCGCCTTCAGTGCCGGGTGAGCTCCGATGCCGGCGACCGCCGTGAGCCAGCCCGGATAGGAGATGCCATACACGCCGACCTTGCCGCTGTTGTTCGCGACATGCTTCACCAGCCAGTCGATCGTGTCGTACGTGTCGCTGCTCTCGTCGGTGCCCGCATGCCCGGAACGCGGGGGCCGGTTCATCGCGAAGCTGCCTTCGGAACCGAAGCGTCCGCGGATGTCCTGGAACGCGAGGATGTACCCTTCGAGACCGAACCGCGCGACCGGATTCATACGGTGCGCGAAGTCCGCCGCCCCGTATGGCGTGCGGTCGAGCAGCATCGGCAACGGCTCGGGCATCTGTTTCGGCGTGAGAATCACGGTGAAGAGCCGCACCCCGTCGCGCATCGCGATCATCGTGTCGGTCTCGACGTAGTTCGTATCCGCGTTCCGTTCCTGGGCGCCGGCCGCCTGTGCGGCGCAACACAGCGCCGCGGTGACGATTGAAACAGTTTGTGCCAGTTTCACGCTGTCCTCATGGTCTCGGGCGATCGAGTAACTAACATTTGAAGTGAGTGAGAGTCCATTGCTGACATGCGCGCCGTAATCCTCATTTCGCTCGGCATACTGACAGCCGCCGCGCCGCCGCAGCCTCCAGCGGGTCCCGGGGGCGGTCTCGTGACCGCGCGAGACTCGGCGCTGCACGCGCTCAACCGGCTCGCCTATGGCCCGCGTCCGGGACAGATCGATTCCGTGGCGCGAACGGGCGTGATGCGGTGGATCGATGCGCAGCTCGACGCCTCCGGACCGCGCAACGAGCGCCTCGCCGAGCGGGAGGCAAGCACTCCGCTGCTCCATCTGTCGACGTCTGATCTCGCCCAGCGATTCTTCGCGGCGCAGCAGGAACGGCGCGCCCGCGCCCGGCAGGGCCAGGTGGCGTTAGCCGACAATCAAATGATGGCCGGGCCCGATGAGCTGCGCGCCCGAGCGCTGGGCGGGCAGTTGCAACAGCTCGCCGTAGAACGTGCCGTGTTGTCCGATCAGCAGCTCCAGGAAGTGATGGTCGACTTCTGGTCCAATCACTTCAACGTGTTCTTCGGCAAGGGCGCCGATCGATTCCTCTTGCCCGACTACGTCGAGCATACGATTCGCCCACGCGCGCTCGGCAAGTTCTCGGACTTGCTGATCGCCACGGCGCAGAGTCCGGCGATGCTGTTCTATCTGGATAACTGGCAGAATGTGAGAAGCGGCGGATGGGCGGGCGGAGAGGCGGATAGGCGGATAGGCGGACAGGGAAATCGACGCGCGCACGGGATCAACGAGAATTATGCTCGCGAGCTACTCGAGCTGCACACGCTGGGGGTCGATGGCGGCTACACGCAGCAGGATGTGATCGCCGTGGCGCGCATCATGACGGGCTGGAGCATCACGCCACCCAAGCAGGGTGGGGCGTTCATGTTTCGGCCCCGCGCCCACGATGACGGCGAAAAGGTCGTCATGGGCGAGCACTATCCGTCGGGACACGGCATGGATGAAGGGATGCGCCTGCTGCACTGGCTTGCCAACGAGCCCGCCACCATGCACCACGTCAGTTGGCAGCTATGCCAGCGCTTCGTGAACGACGTCCCTCCGGACGGGTGTGTGGACGACGCAGTGGCCGCGTGGCGCCGCACGGACGGCGACATCCGCGAAGTGCTGCGGGCCATCTTCCACGGTCCGGATTTCTGGGCCAACGCAAACGTCGGCGTGAAGGTCAAGACGCCGCTCGAATTTGTGGCGAGCGCGGTGCGCGCGGTGGGCGCCGAGCCCGATTCGACTCCCCGGCTGGCGCAGGTGGTCGCGCGCCTGGGCGAGCCGCTCTACCTGCACACGGCGCCCGACGGCTACCCCGACCGCGAAGCCGATTGGGTGAACAGCGGTGCGCTGCTGCAACGCATGAACGTGGCGGTCGCGATCGCCGCCGGACGGCTACCGGGCGTCGACTGGGCGGACCGGCGGATCGGCGGATCGGCGGACCGTGAAAGCAGTATCGGGGTGGAACTCAGCGCTCACACGAAACAGGTGATCGAGAACGAAGCGCGGGATGACGAAGTATTCGCCCTCGGGCTCGCACTCGGCAGTCCGGATTTCCAGAGGCGGTAACAATGGCGATTTCGCGACGGGTATTCGTCAAGTCCGGCGGGCTCGCACTGGTGAGCCTGGGGCTCGATCCGCTGTTTCTCGCGCGCGCGGCGTACGCGTCGACGCGGGATGGAGGCAGCGGTGAGCGTCCCATTCTCGTGTGCATCTTCCAGCGTGGCGCGGTGGACGGACTGAGCGTCGTGATCCCGCACGGCGACGCGTACTATTACAGCGAGCGACCGAGAATCGCCGTCCCGAGAACGCAGGTGATCGATCTCGACGGGCATTTCGGGCTCCACCCCGCGCTCGCGCCGCTCAAGCCGCTGTGGGACAACCGGTCGCTGGCGCTCGTTCCCGCGGTGGGGTCGCCTGACGCAACGCGCAGCCACTTCGACGCGCAGGATTACATGGAATCCGGCACGCCGGGCGTGAAACTGACGTCGAACGGCTGGCTCAATCGTTACTGCGAGCACTGCCGCGAGCACGAGGCCACGCCGTTCCGCGCCGCCGCATTTGGGCCGGAATTGCCCCGGATACTCGCGGGGTCGGCACCGGCCCTGGCCATCCCCGACCTGCAGGCGTTTGGGCGGACGGGCGGGCGGGCGGACGGGCGGATCGATAACATCACTCGAGCGTTCGAGGAGTTGTATGCAGGCTCGAGCACCGGGCTGATCTCGAGCTCGGCGCAGGAAGCGTTCGAGGCCGTGCGGATGCTGCGTCAAGCGAATCCCACGCAGTACACGCCCGACAATGGCGCGGCGTATCCGCAAGGACGATTCGGGCACACCATGCTGCAGCTCGCACAACTGATCAAGGCGAACGTCGGCCTTGAGATCGCATTTGCCGATGTCTCGGGATGGGATACGCACGTGAATCAGGGCGCCGGTGATGGACAGCTCGCGAATCGGCTGCGGGAATTCGGGACGGCGCTGGCGGCGTTCGCCCAGGACCTGGGCGAGCGGATGCGCAATGTCGTCGTGCTCACGATGTCCGAGTTCGGCCGCACGGTGCGGGAGAATGGCTCGGGTGGCACCGATCACGGGCACGGCACCGCGATGCTCGTGATAGGCGGCGCGGTCGCGGGCGGCCGCATCGCGGGACGCTGGCCCGGACTCGATCCCCAAACACGCTACGACGGCCGCGACGTGCCGGTAACGACGGATTTCAGGGATCTATTCTCGGAAATTCTCGTGCGGCATTGTGGTGCGCTGGACGTGAATGCGGTGTTTCCTGGCTTTCCGGCTGACCGGGCCAGGTTTCCGGGAGTGATGAGGGCGGTATAGAGCGGTAATGCGCGGGACAAGACGGTAGGTGCTTACCGCCCGTTACCGCTCATTACCGCCCTGCCTTCTGCACCCGATTTCTCCCCGTCAGCCTGCGCCACAGCGTCGTGCGGCTGATGCCGAGCTGCCGCGCGGCCTGCGAGCGGTTCCCGGATGCCCGTTTCAGCGCTTCCTGCACCGCGGCTTCTTCTTCCTCCGCCAGCGTCGGACGTGGCGGGGACACGATCACCGCCTCCCCGAGGGCGGTCTCGCGCCACTTGAGCGGTAGTACGCGCGCGCCGCGCGCGAGCAGCTGCGCCCGCACGTGCTGGTGGGCCGCCGGATGGCCATTGGTTTCGATCACTCTCCGGGCCTCGGCATTGAGGTACTCAAGCCGTCCATGGGCGTCGAACAACGCGATCTGTTCGCCGCGGGCGTCGAGCAACGCGCGCTCGAGCGCCGAGAGAATGACACCTTCGCGTCCCATGATCATGCGTCTCTAATCCTGCGTGAGAGGTCTGGAACGCGAACCTACCGGAGTGTTGCATTAAGAATCAACGCGCGACGGGGCTGTTGCTCGCTAAGATTTCACAAAGACGGAGAGGGCAGGGAAAACCGGAAAATGCTGCCGCCGCCAGGACGCGGAACGTACTCGAGCGACCCGCGCTGCAGCTCGGCCAGGCGGCGGGCGATTGCCAGGCCGAGCCCGGCCCGGCCGACATCGGGAGGCGCGCCCGGCGCACGGTAGAACGGCTCGAAAATGCGCTCGCGCTCACCCGCGGGAAGTCCGGGGCCGCGGTCGCGCACTTCGATCACCAGCGTTTCGGCCGCACGTTGTACCGAGAGATCGACCGGCGCGCCGCTCGGCGAATACCGCAGCGCGTTCTCGAGCAGGTTGGTGAGCACGCGCAGCGACTGCACGAAATCGAACCGGCCCACGAGCGCCGGCGCATCGAGATCGAGGTCCGTCGTGACCGTCCGGCCGTTATGGAGCGCGCTCGTCTGGCGTAACGCCGCGCCCACCAGATCCTCCGCGGTGTTCAGCTCGGGTGCGACCGGTAACACGCCGCTTTGCAGCCGCGAAAGATCGAGCACATCTCCCACCAGCCGGCCCAGGCGGTCGGCCTGCTCCTCGATGGCAAGCGCGTTCGTCTCACCATGTCGTGCTCCGTCCTGCGCCAGCGCCTTGATGGTCGTGAGCGGGGTGCGCAGATCGTGCGACACCGACGCGAGCAGGATGTTCAGCGCCGCGGCACGATCGGCTTCTCCCACGAGCCGCAGCCGCTCGATCGCCAGCGCCGCGTAGTAGGCCAGCGCGTCGAGAAAGCGGCGGCGCGCGTCATCGAGCGCGATGGGCTTCACATCGGACACGTGCAGCAGCCCGACCACCCGGTTGTGGGCACGGAGGCTCGTCATCACGGCGTTCGTGCCATTCTCGAACGGCACGGGATCGCGGAAGAATCCCGCCAGGGATGGCGCGTCCGGGGCGGCCGGCAGCGGGCCCGGCTTCGCGTCGGTGGCGGATACGACCAGCAGCCGGGGCTCGGGGTCGGCGCCGTAGATACGGCAGCAGGCCACGTCCAGCGAATTGCGGATCAGCGCGGCCAGCGCAGCGAGCGTATCCTCGCCGCTTGCGGTGCTGAGGATTTCCGCGCCGAGCTTGCCGAGCGAGTCGACTTCCGCCGCCCGACGCTCGGCTTCACGCGCCCGCGCGCGCTCCTCGGCCAGCAGGGCGGTGGTCACGAATGCGGTGGTGAGAAACGCCACCAGGACCAGCGCATCCAGTGGCTTCGCGACATCGATCGTCAGCGCGTCATACGGCAGCTGAAAATAGAAGTCGATGACGATCAGCCCGGCTGCGGTGAGCGTGAGCCCCAGCGTTCGCCCGCCCGAGACGCTGCCGCCCAAAACGAGCAGCAGATAGACGAGGACCACGTGCGCCTGATTGACATGCTCGCGATCCCAGTGGAGCACCAGCGTGGCCACGAGGAACACGAGCGACCAGGTACACCAGGCCTTGACGTGTCCGTTGCTCGCGGCGTCGTAGCGTCGCGGCGTCGTGCTACGCCTCCGGGAGCTCGGCGCGATACCCCACGCCCGGGTCCGTAATGATCAGGTCGGGGCGGGCGGGATTCGCTTCGATCTTGCGGCGCAGATTGGTGATGTGGACCCGCAGGTATTGCTGCGGATTGCCCGCGGCCTGTCCCCACACCGCGTCGAAAATCTGCTGATGGGTGAGAGCGCGTCCGGCGTTCGACACGAGCGTGCGCAGAATTTCCCACTCGATGGGTGTGAGCCGCAGTGGCGTGCCGCCGCGCAGCACGCGGCGCCGCAGCAGGTCGATCGTCAACCCGTACGCCTCGACCACCGGGGCCACGTTTTCCGCCGGCAGGTGTGAGCGGCGAAGCTGCGCGTTGACCCGCGCGACGAACTCGGGCGTGCTGAACGGCTTGGTCACGTAATCATCCGCTCCCGCGTTCAAGAGCGTGACCTTCTCCGTATCGGAGTACCGTGCCGAGAGAATCACGATCGGCACGCGGGACCAGCTGCGGATTTCCCGGCACACGTCGAGGCCCCGCATGTCGGGAAGCCCGAGGTCGAGGATGACCAATTCGGGCCGCTCGGTGGCGGTCAGGTCCACCCCGACTCGCCCCGTCTCCGCCTCGAGTACACGATCGGCGACCTCACCGAGCGCGTTGCGCAGGGCACGCCGGATCGGGGCGTCGTCTTCAATGACCAGGATGGCGCGGGCGCGAGTGGCGCCGGAGACGGTGGCGGGGGGGGGAGTTGGTGCGTGAGTGCTCATCGCCTGAGAATCTAAGGGCGGCCGAGGGTCGACATGAGAGTGATTCCGATCACTGAGCCTCTGGTAACTACGCCCTAGGTTGGCCGCACGCTGCTCACAGCAGCAACCGTCGTAACAGCGCCCCCCTGCTGCCGAACCTCATCTCCCCGACCCACAGGAGGGGGAATGCGCGCGTCCTCGACTCTCGCTTTGTTGCTCACATGCCTCTTCGCTCCTGTCAGTCTCAGGAGCCAGACCATCCAGGGTCCACCGCCCGTCGAGCCAGCGCATTCCGCGCATCACTGGACCACGACCAATGTGGTCCTCGCCGGGGCGTACGCCGCGTCCGTCTGGATCGATCTGGCGCAGACGCGCTATTTCCTCAAGGACCCGAAATGGGAGGAGTCGAACCCGATTCTCGGGAGGCATCCGTCGCCCACCAAAGTCGATCTCCTGGGGCTCGCGGGTGTGGGCGCGATGATGGGCGTCGCGCACGTCGTGGGGAACCCGTGGCGCAACATGTTGCTGGCCCTCGGCGTCGTGGTGGAGGCGAGGGTGATCGCGTGGAACTCGACTGGTGGGGTGGGAATTCGGCTGTACTGACTGCGTTGTGGTCCGAGGCGGTGCCAGGGTCGGCATGTTACTCTATCAGCATGCAGGTCATTGTTACCGGCGCCGCGGGGTTCATCGGATCGCACGTCGTCGAGCGATTGCTGGCGCGCGGCGATCGCGTGCTGGGCATCGACAACTTCGACCCATTCTACTCGCCGCGAGAAAAACGCCACAACCTCGCCAGCGCGCTGCGCCATCGCAATTTCCAGCTACGCGAGCTCGATCTGGCCGACGCGCCGGCGTTGCAGGCCACGCTCGAGCAGGCTTCGTGCGATGTGATCGTGCACCTCGCGGCCAAAGCGGGAGTGCGGCCGTCGATACAGGATCCCCTGGGCTATGCGCGGGCGAACATCGTTGCCACCCAGGCGCTGCTCGAGGAAGCGGAACGGCAGAAGGTCCGGCGTTTCGTGTTCGCGTCGTCGTCGTCGGTGTACGGAAACTCCGCCGCCGTCCCGTTCTCGGAGGACGATCCCGCGGTCGAACCGATCTCTCCCTATGCCGCGACCAAACGCGCCGGGGAGCTGCTCTGTTTCACTCACCAACGCCTGTACGGCGGCAGCATGCTGTGCCTGCGGTTCTTCACGGTGTACGGGCCGCGCCAACGCCCCGATCTCGCGATTCGCAAGTTCGCCACGTTGATGACCTCCGGGCGGCCGATTCAACTGTTCGGTGACGGGAATACGGAGCGCGACTACACCTGGATCGACGATATCGTCACGGGCGTGCTGGGCGCGATCGATCGTACTGGCTCGGTGCCGGACGAGTACCAGGTGGTGAACCTCGGCGGCAGCCGCGTGACCAGTCTCGCCCGTCTCGTGGTGCTGTTGAGCGAAGCGTTCGAGATCGAGCCGGTCATCGAGCGACTACCGCCCCAGCCGGGGGATGTCGAGCGTACCTGGGCCGACGTCGCCAAGGCCGAGCGCCTGCTCGGCTATCGGCCCACGACCCCGATCGAGGAAGGAATTCCCAGGTTCGCTGCCTGGTTCAACTCGGGAGTGGCGGATCTGAGTAGAAGGTAGGCGTGGATCCGGAATCCCCGTTGTCAGGGGCGCGGGGCTACAGAAATAACCGATACACGCCGGCTGTTCCTTCGGCTGTCCGTTGCCACGTAAACTGTCTCGCCCGCGCCCGTCCGCGTTCGACCAGAATCTCCTGTCGCGACGGGTCGTCTGACAGCTCCTCGAGGGCTGTCACGTAGGCGCCCGGATCCCGGCCCTCGACCACCACGAGCGCGTCCCCGCCCACTTCGCGCAGCCCGCCCGCGCCGGACGTCACGACGGGGAGTCCCGACGCGTACGCTTCGAGCACCGGATAGCCGAACCCTTCATAGAGTGATGGAAAGAGCAGGACATCGGCCGTCCGATAGGCCCGGCGCAACGTGGGCTCGTCCGCGGCGCCGACCGAGCGCACGAACCGGCGCAGGTTGAGGCGATCGATGAGCTGCTGCTGTGAACCCGTGAACCGGCCGCCGACCTGGAGCAGGTACGCATCCGCGACTGATCGCAGCCGCGCTACGGTCTCGATGACGAGGGGCACGTTCTTGCGCTCGAACGTGCTGCCCACGTGCAGCACGACGAACGCATCGCCCGGAATGCGCCAGTCGGTGCGGCCACGCTCCCGGGCCGCCGGGGATTCCGAGAAGAAGGCACGATCGACGCCGAACGGCACGACGTGGATGCGCTGCGCGTCGCCGAGCCATGTGGCCAGCTCGGCTTTGAGCCATTCGGTGGGCACGATGTACGCCTGTGCCCGGCGCAGGGCCTTGAGCGATTGCCGCAACAAGCGATTGCGGTATCCGTCGCGCCAGCTGCCCGTCGGGGTCCGCAGCACGATGACGGGAAGCAGATCGTGCACCGTGATGATGACGGGCCGCCGCCTGGCGCTGTTCAGCATATGCGCGTACGAATGATCGAGGATGTGGACCAGCTGCGCGCGTCGGGCTTCGCGCCTGAGCCGCCAGGGGTAGAGCACGTACCGCGCCGCATAGCGCTGCGGGTCTACGAGGGGTCCGGGGAGAATGATCTGGACCGGGTCCAACGGCTTGGTCCACCAGCGGTCGAAGCCGCCGGAGCGCCGTCGCCGGCGTCCCTCTCCGGCCTCGCGCGTGAGCGCCCCGATGGACGCGGCGAGCCGTACCTCGAAATCGTGCTGGCTCGATTCGAGCCAGTCGTACAGCCGGTGCGCATAGCGATCCATCGAGGGCCAGCGCTCGAGGGGCAAATCGGGAACGAGGAGGGCGCGCTTCAACTCAGTACCTCCCCCCAAAAGCGTATCGTTCGCTCCGCGATGGCATCGTCCGAAAACCGTTCCATCACCCGCGCCCGCGCGGCGCGCGCGAGCGGCTGCCGGCGGGTCTGGTCGGCCATGGCGCGCAACGCGGCGGCCAGCGCGCCCGGGTCGTTCGGCGGAACGACGATACCGGACTCACCGATGATCTCGGGAATGACGCCCGATGCCGTGCCGACCACCGCGACCTCGTGCGCCATCGCTTCCATGAGCGCCTGACCCGTCGGTTCGCGCCACTCCCGTGTCGCACGCGAGGGGAGGACCAGCACGTCCAGGTCGGGCCACAGGTGGCTGACCCGGTCGGAGGGCAGGGCGCCCATCCAGCGGATCCTGGCGGACAGACGCAATTCGCCCGCCAGATGTTCCAGTCCTTCGCGCTCCGGGCCCTCTCCCGCGACCGTCAGGTGCCAACGCTCGGCACGGTTCTCCGCGAGCGCGTGCAGCAAGGTGTCGAGCCCTTTCTCCGGCACCAGGCGGCCGATGTACCCGATCGCGAGCCCCTCGTGATACGCGTGCTCCGGGTTCGTGGCGACGGCCACGCCGAGCTGCGGAATGACGGTGATGGGAAGCCCGGGGCGTTCCTGTCGCAGCAGCTCGGCCGCCGCCGCGCCGCCGGTGATCACGCCGCGGACGCGATCCAGCGTGGCATTGCGGCGCAGGTGCGCCCGCCACGAAGAGGAGCGCTCCAGATTGCGCTCGAGGAAGAGCACCGCGGGAATGCCGGCGCGGCGGGCGCCCCGCGCGATTTGGGCGGCCACTCCCGTCTCGGGCTCCTCTTCGATCTGGACGAGATCCGGCCGCTTGTCGCGCAGCAGCGCCCGCAATTCGCGACGGCCGAATCGCAGGGTCTCGACGCTCGTGTAGCGTCGGGCCGCGATGGGGAATGTTTCGATGCCGCCCTGTCGTTCCCAGCGCGCTTCGACGGCGCGGTGCAGCGCCGGATCGATGGACCGGTGCGGCACGCCGACCGTGACGTCGACGTCGCGGGCCGCCAGCGCGTGCAGTTTGCCGCGCCGCGCGGGATCGAGGTACACGTGCGAAATGACGACGACGCGATGCACCGGCATTGTGCGATGCGCCCTTGGAGGAGGGATCGAGTACCACAAGCTAAACGGAGTTGTTCGGAGTGAAAGTCCGGGGCGCTCGACCCTTACCGCTCTGGACGCACCGGCACGCGACCGAAATAGCCCTCGTCCCACGCCACCGAAAATGACGACTCGCACCGTTTGCAGCTGATCGTGTCAGGCGAGTTGAAGAGCGGCACGCGGTGCGCGCAGGACGGGCACACCCCATACTGCTCTCCCCAGCTCGGCGGGGGTAACAGCAGCGCGTTCCTGGGACGCGGTACCACGGTCCACCGATCAGGCGGGTGATCGATCACGTCGAACAGCGTTGTCGGAAGCGCGAGCGTGTCGCCGTGCACCTCGAGCTCGACCATGATCTCGGTCGCGTCGCTCACGCGATACCATGCGCCCCGCCGGAGCGGAAACGGTCCCTCGGTCCGGAGCCGTGCCCACGAGCCGGAGGGTGCGGTTGGGTCGGTCATCGGGCTGCTAACATGGGAATGAACGACGGCGGCGAAAGCCGCTCGGTCGGGTGGGGGGACCCCTCGATTGGCGGAAGTGGCGCTACATTGTCCAACGGCGCCGCCCCGCTGCGGTGTGTCGCGACGCCGGTGAAGCGTCATATTGTTGGAGCAATGAGATGCTGACGGGCCCTTAGCTCAGGTGGTTAGAGCAGCGGACTCATAATCCGTAGGTCCCGGGTTCAAATCCCGGAGGGCCCATTGAGTCCGTGTCAGTGACTCAAGTGCAGATAGATGCCGTACCCCGCGCACACCACTCCGCCGACGATCAACGCCGTCCCGCCGCCGCCGCCCGCCACTGCGCCGGTCGCGATCGCGCCCACGCCAATGAGGATGAGCAGGCTCCCGATCTGGCGTTTGTCGGATTTGCCCGTTGCCGGCTCCATCGTCACCGCGAGCGTGGGGGCATTGGGAGCCGGAGCCGCTGCGAGTCCTAGTGCCGCCGCCGCTTGGATCGATGGCGCGAATGCGTCCTGTTGCGCCTCGGCGCGCAACGCCACAGCGGAAAGGACCAGCACGATCGCCAGAGTCCGCATCGCTTCTCCTACCTCAGGGTAACGCGCCGCTCCCGGGGGCCGGGGGGCGGGGGGGGCGGGGGGGCGCCGACATCGGAAGGCACCAATATAGTTCGCGTCGGCGCACTCTGGACCAGCGCGCGGGAAAAGCACCGGCCCCACCGCGCTGGGCAATGGGGCCGGTTAAAGCATTGTTCAACGCGTCCCTGATTGGTTACGCCCCATTTGACCCGTTCGACCCGCCGTTGCCATTGACCTTCGACCGCCCGCCCGTGACCGCCAACCACCGCTTCCTCAGCGCGGTCAGCTCCTCGAGCTTGGCGCGCAGTCCCGCGATCTCCAAATCGATGTTCTGAAGCCGCCAGTCGATGTACTGCTCGGTCTGTTCCGGCGTCCAGTCGGATGATCCCTGCATGAGCTGCTGCTCCGGTAACTCGGGAGCAGCGTGATGTCCATTGCCATGGCCATTGCTGTCGGACGCTTGCAGCGCGTCGAGCAACTCAGTCCGGGGCCCGAACACGCCTAACTTTTTTCCCATGACTCGCCTCGCTTTTTTCTAGGGTCGGCTGATCCGCGGCGCGGAACGACAGCGATCGCGGTCCAGGGCGCTACGTCAGGTCTCTGGCAAGACGTGCGCCGGAATTCTTGTGACATGGGTCACGCGAGTTCGGAGCAGGCGTGCGGCAGAAGGGGGGAGGGTCTCGGTTTATTGCGTCGCATTCGCCCAGAGCCCTTGCATTTATCACGTAGGCCGGCCAGAGCGCGCTCTCGCTTATTAGAGGAAGGAAACGGCCATGTTTAGCGCCTGTGGCGCGCGCGCCACAGGTTCTCTTCGATCAATGGGTGGCGCGCGCGCAACAATTCCAGAGAAAGGAAAGCAAGCGTGATGCTACTGGTGCGACGCGAGCCAGGTCCCCGACATCAGGTACGAGTTTCCCGACACCGTGAGTTGCACCGTGGCATTGCCCGTCATGCTGCTGGCGGATGTCGCCTGACCGGTGCTGTGCCAATTCGGGCTGTCGAAGTCGAAGTTCACCGCGGAGCCGGACACGGACCCATTCGCGACGCTGCCGCTGCCTGGTGGCAGGAGACCGCCGCAGTTGATCGTGCCGCCCGAGTAGGTGCCCGAGAGATTCGAGCCCGCCTGCACGAGATTCAGCGAGATTCCCGAGACCGCGCACGTTACGGCGCCACCGACGCTCGTGAGCGTGCCGATGCTGTAGAGCCATCTGCCGGTGAGCGTCGCGCCGGGTGGAAGGCTTCCGGACGAGGTGGAGTTGCTGCAAGCTGCGGCACCGAGAACGAGGAGTGCACGAGTGATTCGCATAGGTAGCGCATGAATACGCACGAGCGGCTACGGGTGTTCCCTTGGGTCGTTTCGTCCCGCGCGGCCTCCACATATCTTTGCAGACGCGTCCACCTGCAACGTGGCGACGGAGCTCGTGTGACGATCTACTGGGTGGTTAGCTCAGCTGGTTAGAGCGCCGGTCTCACATACCGGAGGTCACTGGTTCGAGTCCAGTACCGCCCATTCATGCCTCTTGTGCGCGTCAGCCTCGTCCCCGCGTTGCTTCTGTCCTGCACGACTGCACTTCGGGCGCAAGCCTCGGACTCGAGCCGTATCGGCGCCCTGGAGCGGTTTCGCACCGCCTCGGAAAGCACGGCCACGACGCAAACCTGGTCCGCGACCGGGGCCTGGGTCGGGGGGCTCGCCGGCGCGGTCACCTTCGGGGCGGCCTTCTACAAGTTCACCCATCGTGACGGAGCGGTGAACACCACGGCGGGCAACGCGGGCGGGACGATGGTCGGGGCGGCGTTCGGCGCGGCGGGAGGAGCCCTGCTGGGAGCATTCATCGGGTCCCTGTTTCCGAAGCAATCGCGCCATAACTGACGATCGGAGCGCTGTTCCGCGTTCCGGCTTGCGCGTTCCGCGGTTAGAGCAGTCCTCCCCGTCTCAACCTTCCTAACTGGTCGTAATACGTATCATGCACCGCCAGGACTTCCTGCGGTGACGCGGTAGCGACGCCGGCCTTGCCGACTTCCACCCCCGCCGCGTAGTTCGCAAGCTGCGCTGCCTCGCGCACGCCGGCGCCGGCCGCGAGGGCTGTCCCCATCCACGCCGTGACCGTATCGCCCGCCCCCGAGACGTCGAACACCTCGCGCGCCACCGCCGGAATGTGCGCGATCTGCCCATTCAGGCTGACGAGCACCATCCCCTCGGCGCCCAGGGTGAGCAGCAGGTTGTCCACGCCGATTTTTTCGAGCGAGGTGGGGAGCGCATCGGCTTTGGCCAGATCGAGTGCCGCGCCCATCGCCTGCTCCAGCTCGCGACGGTTGGGCTTGAACACCGTGGCGCCGCGGTACGCGAAAAAATTCTTGAACTTGGGATCGACCACCACCGGGACGCCGCGACGCCGCGCCAGCGACATCGCGCACGTAATGACCGCCGGCGTCAGCACCCCCTTGTTGTAGTCTTCGATCAGGAGCGCGTCGGCGTCCTGCATGGCATGTTCCAGCTCCGCCACCACGAGCTGTTCGGTCCGGTCCGAGATGGGCTCGTCCACTTCCTCGTCGATCCGGACGACCTGCTGCCCCCGTGCCACGACGCGAGTCTTGGAAGTGGTGGGGCGCGCGGGGGCGGTGACCAGATGGCGATCGGGAAGTCGCAGCGCGGCGAGCTCGCCGCGCAACGAGTCGGCGCGCTGATCATCGCCGACCACCGCCACGAGGCGGGCCTCCCCCCCGATCGCCGCGACGTTCGCCGCCACGTTCGCCGCGCCGCCCAGGGCGTGACGGCGGCCCTGGACCGTGACCACCGGCACCGGCGCTTCGGGCGACAGGCGCTCCGTGTCTCCCGTGAGATAGATGTCGAGCATCGCGTCGCCCAGCACGACCACGCGCGTGCCCGACATCTTCGCCAGCAGCGCTTCGATCCGATCGCGCGACAGCCGGGGCTCGGTCTGCGGGCTCATATCAGGGAAGCGGCGCTTCGTGATGGAACCGGTACGTCACCGCGAGCGAGCCGACGAATTGCGTGTGCGACACTCCGGTCACGTGTCCGGCATTCGAAGTGAAATGGACGCCGCCATTGGCGACGATGCTGCAGTCGCCCATCTGCCAACTGGCGGCGAGCGCGGCGAGCACGGTGCGCTGGACCACGCCCTGAAACAATACCGGGGTCACCAGATACTGGGGCACCAGCGGATGCACTTTGCGCGGATCGCCTTCGCCTTGCCGTAATACCGTCAGCTCGGGTTCGAGCACCAGGGTGCGCGCGGCGAGTATCCGCAGTTTGGCCGTGGCCTGATCGTAGTCGTCGAAGTTACGGCCCGAAGGAAGATTGTGATACTGCGGGGTCTGCAGGTCGTCCTCGTTACGGTACGTGAGGTTCGCAACCTGCGTGTAGAACAGCAGCCAGCTCGTGCGCGCCGCGAGCGGTCCTTTCGCGCCGATGGTCAACCCGTAGCTGGCCGGCTTGTAGTCCGCTGCGTCGTTCCGCGACACCTGAATGTCGTCGATCATGAACTGCCCGAACAGCGTGGGTTTCCCGTGGCGTTCCACGTCGACGCCCAGGAAGTTGTTGCCATTCGTGCCCGTATTCGACGAAGCGAAATAGGTGATGCCGGCGGGATTCAAGAACCACGGCTCGAGCTGCCGGCCGGTTCCGGAAATGGCGGATGCGTCCCAGATCGCGAGGGTCCAGCGGCCCTTGGGGTTGAGCCACAAGCGGTTTTCGATCAGGTACCGATTGATCGGCCGGCCCGCGGAATCGCGCGTATCGAGTTGCATCGAGACCGACTGCAGTTTCACCCGGGCTGTTCCGAATTCGAGCTCGAGGTGATTGGGACCGTAGGGATTGGGTGAGAGCAGCAGGCCCTGCACGCCGCTCGGCCCCCAGTTGCGGTCGAGGATCCCGAAGAACACCTCCGCGTGACGCCACTGGCCGTTGACATACGCCTCGTTGAACCGGGTTGCGTTATCCACGGCGCCGTACCAATCGGGATCGTGTTGCACGCGCGTATCGACGACCAGATGACTCACGGCGACAAACGGGCCGAATCGCAGATCGGCTTCACCACCCGCGCTCCCGTAGGCCCGCGAGTCGATCACGTGCAACCGCGTGGTCGCCCCCACGGTATCGCGTCCCAGCTCCAGCGGATCCCGGAACGCATAGTTCGAGGCCTGCGCGCCGGCCGAGAGCTCGATCCGGTAGGTGGGCCGCGTGGTGTCCGCTTGCCATTCGCGCAGGATGCGTCGAATCGTCTGTCGCGTCGTGGCGTCGAGCCGGGTCGTGTCGAGCGCGCGCAGCGATCGCAGCACGTCGCGCTGCTTGAACGGTCGCGTGAGCGGCGTGGGGTCGGGGATGACCCCGGCATCGATCAGCTGCTCGATGAACGGCATCGACCAGTGCGCGATCGGGACATACGGCGACGCGGAGGTGGACTGGGCGAACTCGGGAACCGGCCCCGCCAGAAGCAACACCACTGAGACCGGTACAAGGGTCCGCATGCGAGCGCGGAATTTGGGGGCGGGCCGACGGTCTGGCAACGGTGGCGTTACCTTCTCCGCCCATGTCTCCGCGACTCGTGTTGCTCATCGCAGTGCTGGCGACCACGTATGCCGGCCCCGTTATTCGTTTCGCCGCCGCGCCGGCACTCGCGATCGCGTTCTGGCGGCTCGCGTTCGCGCTGCCGGTCACCGGCGCGCTGTGGCGACGCGACGGCTCCGGCAACGAGGATCGCTCGCGGCGTACGCTCTGGCTCATGCTGCTCTCCGGAACGCTGCTGGCGCTCCACTTCTGGACCTGGATCACCTCACTGCGCTATACGTCCGTCGCGAGCTCGGTTCTGATCGTCAACCTCCGGCCCATCATCGTGTGGCTGCTCGCCGCCGTGTGGCTCGGCGAGCATCCCGAGGCCAGCGAGCGCTGGGGCATCACCTTGGCGGTGATCGGCGCCATTCTCATCGGCGTGGGCGACGCGCGGTTTTCCTGGGGCGCGCTCACCGGTGACCTGCTCGCGCTCCTCGGCGCCACGGCCGCCGCCGGATACAGCGTGATCGGCCGGCGCGTGCGCCGCACGGTTGGCATCTGGCGCTACGCGACCGTGGTGTACGGCGTCGCGGCGATGGTGCTCGTGCTGGTCGCGGTCCTGACCGGCACCCGACTGTGGGGATTTGCCGCGCGCGACTGGACGATCTTCGCGGCGCTCGCGGCCGGTCCGATGCTCGTTGGGCACACGGGAATCAATTACGCGCTCAAACACCTGCGGGCGACGACAGTGAACGTCGCGGGACTGGGCGAGCCCGTGGGGGCGACCTTGATCGCGTGGCTCGTGCCCTCGATTCATGAAATCCCGCGGCCCGCCACACTCGCCGGCGGCGCGCTGGTACTTGGTGGAATCGCGCTCGCACTCGCGACCGGCGGAGCGCGCGAGCCCCGCGCGGTCACCCTACCGGCCGATGCGTAGCTGATGGCGCGGAACGATCGCGCTGCCGCGCTGCGCGTCGAGACGATCCGCGGCCAGACGGTCGAGAACCGGCACACGGTGCACGCGGTCGTGGTGGACCGCGCGGGCGCACTCGTCGCGCGGGCCGGCGATCCGGCTCTTATCGCGTTCTGGCGCTCGTGCGCCAAACCGTTTCAGGCGATGCCGCTCGTTCTGGAAGGGGTGGCCGAGCAGTTCGGAATCACCGCGGAGGAGCTGGCCCTGTGTTGCGCGTCTCACTCGAGCGAGCCACGCCAGGTCGAGATCGTGCGTGCTCTGCTCGCGAAAATCGGCTGCGCGGAACGCGACCTGCGTTGCGGGCCGCACCCGCCGCTCTCCGAAGCCGTTGCCGAGGACTATGCGCGCCGTGGAGTCGCCATGACCGCGGTGTATTCGAACTGTTCGGGAAAGCATGCGGGCATGCTCGCACTGGCGCGGCACCACGGGTGGTCGATCGATCGGTATACCGACCCCGAGCATCCCGTCCAACGCCGTTGCCTCGCGGAAGTGAGTCGCTGGACCAGCACGCCGGAGGCGCACATCAGCACCGCGGTGGACGGATGCGGGGTCGTGACGTTTGCAATCCCGTTGCAGGCGATGGCGCTGGCGTTCGCCCGTTTGTCACACGCGGAAGCCGGAACCCGGACCGCCGAACGGATGGGGACTGATACGTTCCGCCTGCCGGCTGCCGCGCTCCGCGTTCCGCAGGCCATGCTTTCCCATCCCTTCCTGATCGCCGGCGCGGGACGTCCCTGCAGCGTCATCATGAGCGGCTATCCGGGACGAGTGATCACGAAGGTCGGGGCGGCCGGGGTGTACTGCGCGGCGCTCATGAACGAAGGACTGGGCATCGCTCTGAAGGTGGAGGACGGCAGCGGCCTCGCGGCGGTGGTCGCGCTGGCGGCGATCCTGAAGGCGCTCGGGTTGGGGGCGTTGCCGGAGCAAGTGAGCGAACCGCCGGTCCTTAACACACGGGGTGAGACGGTGGGCTATTTGCGGGGAAACGGGACATTGGAGCACGTAAACGATGCCGGAGCCAGCAGGCAGGGTGACTAAGATGACCGCGTCCGATTCCACTGGGCACGGCACTCCGCGACTCGACGGCCTCTCCCGCGCGCTGGTGCGGGTGGCGGCGGCGGTCGCATCGGGCAACCGCGACGCGCTGCGCGAGCGGCTGCTCGTGGCGCGGAGCGTGGGCGCGCAGGGCGAGATCGACGAGTTGTTGCTACAGAGCATGCTCAACGTCGGCTACGCACTCTCGCTTCAGGCATTCGGGGTGTGGCGCGAGATCGAGCCCACGGTGTCAGCCGGGGAAGACCTCGCGCACGACCACTGGAGCGAGTGGGCCACCCGTGGCCGGGAGGTCTGCGAACACGTGTACGGTCGCACGTTCCACAAGCTGCTCGTCAACTTGCGCGGCCTCCATCCGGCGCTCGAGTCGCTGGTGCTGATCGACGCGTACGGCAAGCTGATTGGGCGGAGCGGGCTCGACCTGAAGCGTCGCGAGCTGTGCACGCTCGCCGAGATCGCGGTCCTCGACACCCCGCGGCAGCTGCACGCGCATTTGCGGGGTGCGCTGAATACCGGTGCCACCCCCGAAGAGGTGGATGAGGTCCTGGCGCTGGTCGAGGAAGACGTGGACGCGGCGCACGCGCTGCGAGTATGGGAACTGTGGGCGGATGTGCGGGCGAGGAAGCTTGCTTGATGTTCATCGATCGGGCGCTCGTACGTGTGGTGGGCGGTGCTGGTGGGGCAGGCGCTTCGTCGTTTCGGCGCGAGAAGTTCGTCCCGAAGGGTGGACCGGACGGCGGCAATGGGGGATCGGGGGGCAGCGTGTGGGTGCGCGTCGACCCGAACCTCGCCACGCTGCTCGATTATCGCTATCGCACGCACTGGAACGCCGAGCGGGGTCAACACGGCAAGGGAAAGAACATGACGGGGAAATCGGGTGCGGACCTGGTTCTCCCGGTGCCCCCGGGCACCGAGGTCCGCGACGGTACGACGCGGGAGCTGCTGGGTGAGCTGGTCCGTCCCGACGACCAGCTGCTCGTGGCTCGCGGGGGGCGCGGCGGTCGGGGGAATGCGACGTTCGCCACCGCAACGCACCAGAGCCCCAGGGAGTGGGAACCGGGGCAGTATGGGGAAGAGCGGGAGCTCGAGCTTGTGCTCAAGCTCATCGCCGATGTCGGACTGCTGGGCGAACCAAACGCCGGCAAGAGCACACTCCTCTCCGTCGTCTCGGCCGCCCGTCCCAAGGTCGCCGACTATCCGTTTACCACGCTCGAGCCGTACTTGGGCGTCGTGGCGCTTCCGGATCATCGCTCGTTCGTCATGGCCGACATCCCCGGAATCATCGAGGGGGCGCACCAGGGCAAAGGCCTGGGGCTCCGCTTTCTGCAGCATGTCGAACGCACGCGAGCGCTTGCCGTGCTGGTGCCGCTCGACGCGCCCGATCCGCAGGCCACATACGACCTGCTGATGCGCGAAGCCGCGCTCTATAGTCCGGAGCTCGCGGCCAAGCCGCAGGTGGTCGTGCTCTCCAAGCGGGATTTGCTCCC